>JAAVEX010000056.1 GCA_014801065.1 Barnesiella sp. | reverse complement strand
GCTGCGTTTGCGAAAGTTGGAGACGTTTTTGTTCTTGACGGCCTGCAATACACTGTGCTCACCGAAGCTGAAGGAAACAACACCGTCAGCGTTCAGCACTCCGAAGATGACTACTCGCTCAGTGGCGATATCAATATTCCGGCCACGGTATATAATGGAAACGTGACATATTCGGTCACTGCTTTGCCCGGTAATGCATTTGCATTTTGCGATAATATCACTGCTGTTTCCATCCCCTTGTCGGTGAATTCAATCGATGAGACTGCATTTTTATATACTCCGGGAACTACGAATTATACTGTTGATGATAATAACGAAACTTTTTGTACGGTGGATGGGATTATATATAGTAAGGATCAAAAAGAGGTGTACAGATGTCCCGAGCAAAAGAGTGGTGCCGTTTCTTTGCCAACCTCTGTCACCACAATTAAAGTGAATGCTTTTAGAGGATGTTCAAAAATTACGGCTGTAAACATTCCGGATGGTGTGACACTTATAAGCAACGGTGCTTTTATGGATTGCAGCTCACTCACTTCCATTGCTATTCCCGAGAAAACATCGCTGCAGCTCAGTGTCTCACAATTCGGAGTGTGCACGTCGCTTTCTTCAATTGAGGTTGCTTCCGATAATGCGTCGGTAGCCATGATCGATGGTATTCTATGTAGTAAGGATGGCTCAAAAATTGTCTTTTACCCATGTTCGAAAACCGGAGATATTCAGATCCCTGAAAGCGTTACGGGATTTCTGTCATATTCATTTGCCGGCAATCCTTTGACATCAATAACTATTCCGGAACGTGTGACGCTTGTCGAGGGTTCAACCTTTAAATATTGCAATAATCTGACGGGTATAGAAGTTGATGAGAACAACGCAGCATATTCGTCGAAAGATGGAGTGCTGTTTAGTAAAACAGGTAAAACTCTCTATTGCTTCCCCTGTGGGCGAACGGGAGAGTATGTTATCCCTGAAAATGTCACAACACTAAGGACAAGTTGCTGCAGTGGTGCTATGATCACGTCGATAGAGATTCCAGAAACAATATCAACGCTGCCGGGATATGCCTTCCTGGATTGTAAGAATCTGAAAAAAGTGATTTTCAAGAATCCGACTCCTCCTACATCGGCTGTCTACTCAAACTTCTATGGCACGCCGGAAGATATGGTGGTAGTAGTGCCTGACGGTAGTAAAGAGGCTTATCAGGCCAAGATGCCGTTTCTGAGCAATATTGTTGAGGCGAGCGAGGCCAGTGCTTCGGTTGACGTTATCGAGGCTGACTCCGATGAGAAAGTGGACTTTACGCAGCCGGTTGAGATTTACGACATGAGCGGCAAGATGATCGGTACTCAGATCAAGGCTGTGAAAGCGGGCGTTTACGTGGTTAAACAGGGCGCCAAAACAGCCAAGGTGGCTGTGAAATGACACCTCGCCGGACCATGATGCCAGAATAATTTAAAGACTGCGGCAAACGTCATCGCCGCAGTCTTTTTTATTCATTTTGGTATTATCTGTCTATAACTTGCCAACTAAAGTCGCTCCTACATTTCTGACGCCCAAGCTGCTACGTAGGGGCGAGGATGTTGCAGAACCTACCTAAGTTGAGGCCGTGGGAATTGAATATTCTGAGCTCAATCAGAAATTTCCGGAAAATAACCGAATACTTAATTCTCGCGGAGTTATCAAAAAAAATCCCTAATCAGCCAATATTTTATGACATTATAACAGTCTGCTGAAAACGACAAGCCGCGATTAGAAGGGAGATCCGATTATCCGGAACTCGGAGATGCAAAGATCGTTCCATTTATTTCCTTTATAGTAGCCGCGTGGGTCGGAGGGGTTTTTGAATTTGATTGCTATCCGTCGTGTCGGGATATTGTTGTTGAAAGCATTGCTGACTTTTAGTGTTTGTGTTTGCATGATGTCTTTAAGCGGTCCTTCATAGAGGATGTCGGCAGTATTAGTGTCATCATCACATATTTCTTCCGTCAGTTCGACTTCGTATTCACTATGACACCTGAATATTCTGATCCATGCCGCCCTGGTATTATTGATCCATGATTTTTGATCTTTAGCGTAGCCGTTTATTATCTTGATTTCAGAGATTTTTGAAGGCGTTTGCAGTCTGAAGCTTGGCCCTATTATATAAGTGACATACGGATCATTTATGTATTCATTGAGATTAATGGCCCATGCTGTTGCCGGATTGTTATCAAGCATGTTTTTCGGGATATAGGTATTGCCGGCCTGGGGGGCTAAATTGTCATATCCATAACCATCATATATGATTTTTAATGTTTGGTCATTCGATTTAGGTTCGTCAAGAATTTCCTCAGGCGTTTCCTCAGGTTCATCTATCCCATTGGTGTGAGTTGCAGTTGTATATGATTGCTTGGCTGACTTTGTTTCTGCTTTTTCGGGTTGGTTGAAAAAATATATCAGTCCGGCTATTACACCTGCCAGAATGCATATAACTGCGATAAGAATTATTATAATAGATTTTTGGGAACCTCTATTATTTTCGGTGCGTTTACCCGGATGAGCGGATTTTTTTTGGACTTTGCCGCAATGTGGGCAAAATGTCGCTTGATCGGATATGAGTTGACTGCAATGATCACATTTTTTCAAAGCCATAGGATGTCTGCCGGTTTTTAAGAATGATTTTTATATACTCTGATCTTGATGATCTTTCGGGCAAAATTAGCAAAAGTTTAGTTTAAGGACAAAACTTTTCCGGGATGCACTGAAAAGTATATGATTCGTGGATGAAAACCCTGCAATATCCGTAGACTTGTAGTATGGATTGAAGAGTGATATTATATTTGAGCGATGGCTTGAGCAAAGGAATTCATCCGATGGCAGATTGAGCGAGTTAGATTCGTGCCTTGCGGGAGAGCGAGTGAGACGATAAGTAAGCGTCCTTCGGTGCAAAGCTCAAAATCATGGGCAGCCGGTTTGAATCGCTCGGGGAATATCTCATGGGTAATTAAGATTATCTTGGAGCCGAGCCTTTCAGCTTCTGCACGGATGGCCTTTTCTGATGGACTGATAAAGGGAGAGATGATGACACCACCGTTAGCTCCTGTGTGCAGCCATCGTTCGCGATTATTTTTTCGTGTTTCTTCGCTGTCTGCCCTATGGACCACAACTTGATCTTTGAAAGGGTTACGAAGGAGATGAAGATTGCCGTAGACTTGGCAGGGGATATCGCAAATNGTGATGTTGCTGCGCCGNGAGAAGAAGTCGGGACAGGCTCGACGCACTAATAANCGATATGGGTTTGATCGGATGTAGTTAAAGATTGTGTTNAGATTTCGTTTATTGGTTATGATCTGATCATTGAATCCATCTTCGAAAATGTGATTTGTTCCAACAGTCTTGTTGATAAGAGTTTTGANCCGNGCTATGAACAATCCGAGNTGTTCGGGAAGCTTATTTTTTACCAAGAGCAGNATGTGNACATGATCGGGCATTACGATATATTGTTCTGCTTGCAATGACGGATGAATCTCTTCTAAATGATAAAGTTTATCGGCAATCACACGTCCGATATGCGACCAACGGGTAGATGAGGCGCCGCGAGAACCAATCGGNAGTTTCCAATCNCCAATCGGTTCGCTGAGTGGNGTGANTGAAGGGCTNTTGGAANGCGTNATCATNTATCTGCCCGGTGAGCGATAGTCATGCCAATTAGCTCGCTTGGTTTGTNGATTTGATTTCATATATGGTGCTTTNGGGGAACTGAAGTTCCTTCGCTTTTCCAAATCGGAATATTAGAATATATTTGAAATAGAGTAAAAGCTTCAGCTTTTCGGGGATCGGTAAAATTAGTAAAAGTTTAGTTTAAGGACAAAACTTTTCCGGGGATGATGGGGGCTTTGAGGCTGATGGGTGGCTGATGGGAGGCGGGGTGAAGAAAAAAGACCTTGCCGGGGAGGCAAGGTCTTGGATGAGGGTTATGGATGGGGGATTAGAATTCGGCGTTGTTGGGGGTGCGGGGGAAGGGGATCACGTCGCGGATGTTGGTCATGCCGGTGACGAAGAGCACGAGGCGTTCGAAGCCGAGGCCGAAGCCGGCGTGGGGCACGGTGCCGTAGCGACGGGTGTCGAGATACCACCACATGTCCTTCATCGGGATGTTTAGTTCTTCGATGCGCTGCAGGAGTTTGTCGTAGTCGGCTTCGCGTTCCGATCCGCCGATGATTTCGCCGATGTTGGGGAAGAGTACGTCCATGGCGCGCACGGTGCGGCCATCGTCGTTCTGCTTCATGTAGAAGGCTTTGATTTCTTTGGGATAGTCGGTGAGGATCACAGGGCGTTTGAAGTGCTGCTCAACGAGATAGCGTTCGTGTTCGCTCTGGAGATCGACGCCCCATTTAACCGGGAATTCGAATTTCTTGCCTGATTCTTCCAGGATCTTGATTCCTTCGGAGTAGGTGAGGCGGACAAATTCGTTTTCAACCACAAATTTCAGACGGTCGATCAGTTCGTTGTCGTACATCTTGGCGAGGAATTCGAGATCATCGGCGCAGTTTTCGAGAGCATAGTTGATGCAATATTTCACGAAATCTTCGGCCAGGTCCATATTGTCGGTGATGTCGTAGAACGCCATTTCGGGTTCGATCATCCAGAATTCGGCGAGGTGGCGCGGAGTGTTGGAGTTTTCGGCGCGGAAGGTCGGTCCGAATGTGTAGATCGCACCGAGGGCTGTTGCGCCGAGTTCGCCTTCGAGCTGACCGCTGACGGTGAGTGAGGTCATTTTGCCGAAGAAGTCGGTGGTGTAGTCGATTTTGCCTTCTTCGGTTCGCGGCGGGTTGTTGAGGTCGAGGGTGGTCACCTGAAACATCGCTCCTGCGCCTTCAGCGTCGGACGCGGTGATGAGCGGAGTGTTGAGGTAGAAGAANCCTCTTTCCTGGAAGAATTTATGTACGGCGAAAGCCAGAGCCGAGCGCACGCGGAGAATTGCTCCAAAAGTGTTGGTGCGGGGGCGGAGNTGGGCTTTTTCGCGCAGAAATTCAAGGGTGTGGCCTTTTTTCTGNAGAGGATATGATTCGGGGTCGGCTGTGCCAAACACTTTGAGCGTGTCGGCTTGCACCTCGCATGTCTGTCCTTTGCCCATCGATTCGACAAGGCGACCGGTCACGTGGACTGAAGAGCCGGTGGTTACGGGACGGAGCTCGTCGTCGCTGAACTTGGACATGTCGAGGACCACCTGCAGGTTTTTGATTGTCGAACCGTCGTTAAGGGCGAGGAACTGAACATGTTTGTTGCCGCGGCGGGTGCGGACCCATCCCATGACGCTGACTTCTTTGCCGATCAGTTCGGGCGAGAAGATGTCGACTATTTTTGTTCTTTTCATTGCGTTTCTTATAATGGAGTGAGTTGTGGTTTATTCGAAAGATCCCATTTTCAGGAAGTTGACTTCTTCCTGAGTGAGGTAGCGCCAGCGTCCGCGCGGGAGGTTNTTNTTGGTGAGTCCGGCGAAGTAGACGCGGTCAAGTTTCGTCACATGGTAGCCGAGCGATTCGAAGATGCGTCGAACGATTCGGTTGCGACCCGAATGGATCTCGATTCCGGCCTGATTGCGATCGGTGTCTGTGGCATAGCTGATCGCGTCGGCGTGGATGGGACCATCTTCAAGTTCGATNCCATCGGCAATGGTCTGCATGTCGTCCTCGGATATATCCTTGTCGGTCCAGACATGGTAGATTTTTTTCTTCACATATTTCGGATGGGTGAGTTTCGATGCAAGATCGCCATCGTTGGTGAGCAGGAGCACACCGGTGGTNTTGCGGTCGAGACGNCCCACGGGATAGATGCGTTCGGTGCAGGCGTTTTTCACAAGGTCCATCACGGTCAGGCGTCCGTTGGGATCGTCGGCCGTAGTGACGCAATCTTTCGGCTTGTTGAGCAGGATATAGGTTTTGCGTTCGAGTGCAACAACCTTTTCATCATATTCCACCGTGTCGCTGTGTGAAATCTTGGTTCCGAGTTCGGTGACCACTTGGCCGTTGACTTTCACCAGACCCTGCTGGATATATTCGTCGGCTTCNCGGCGAGAGCAGATGCCCGAATTGGCCATGAACTTGTTGAGNCGGATCTGTTCGTTGGGATCCGGGATCGTCTGTTCGTATTCCACGGGCTTCGGACGGGGCACGAAGCTCTTTCCGCCGCGCGGCATTCCGAATTCGTTCTGACGCTGGCGGTTCTGGTTGCCGTAGCCGCCCTGACGGTTGTTGGGGCGCTTGTTGTTGTTATAGCCACCCTGACGGTTCTGATTGCCGTAGCCGCCCTGACGGTTCTGNTTGTTGTAGCCGCCCTGACGGTTCTGGTTGTTGTAGCCNCCCTGACGGTTCTGNTTGTTGTAGCCNCCCTGACGGTTCTGGTTGTTGTAGCCACCCTGNCGGTTCTGGTTGTTGTAGCCGCCCTGACGGTTCTGGTTGTTGTAGCCACCCTGGCGGTTCTGATTGTTGTAGCCGCCCTGACGGTTCTGATTGTCATAGCGACGATAGCCGCCATTNTAGTCGTTNCGCTGCTGGTAGGAGTTCTGACGCTGTTCGTCGGTCATTCCGGCGTTGTCGCCCTCGGTGGCCGACGTTTTGTCGGATGCGGCGGGATTGTTGTAGTTGTTGTGGTAGCGCGGGGTGTAGCCCTGATTGTTTCCGTAGCGGTTATTGTTGTAGCGGTTCTGATTGTTGTAGCCGCCCTGATTGTTGTAGCGATTGTTTGAGTAGGATGAATGTTCACGCTGGCGCGAAAAGTCGGGGCGTGATTCTGAGCGTTCATATTCCCTCATTTCGGTGTCCTGGGGCGAAAGGCGTGGCTGGCCTATGCGCGGACGTTTGCTTCGTTTTTCGTTTGAATCCATAATGGTAAATGCTCAAGTAGTTTTTTTGATGATTCTTATTGTGAATTGTGGATAGATAGTGGATGCCTCGCGGCAAACCATTGGAAAATAAATTTGTTTGATATGAAATTTTGGTATGTACTAATCGTGTCTACGTGTAGAGTTGCTACAAAGGTAAAACAATTCTGACAATAATAACAAATTTCGGGCTAAAAGTTTTTGAACACCTGCTAAACGGCGAAAATTATTCGGGTGTATCGGCGAAAAATGTTAATTTTGCAATTCCAAGCCGGGTCTGATGGTCGGGACTTGGCTTCGGGCCGGCGGTNGATCCGCCCTGATAGGAAACTTATTTTATTTATCCCCATAAAAACTTATACCAATATGGAATTGACTCCGCTCACCGCAGTCTCACCTATCGACGGACGCTATCGTGGAAAGTGCGATAAGCTTGATCTTTATTTTTCGGAATATGCGCTGATCCGCTACCGAGTGCGTGTAGAGGTTGAATATTTTATCGCACTGTGCCGGCTGCCGTTGCCTCAGCTCGCTGCCGTAGGGAGCGATCGTTTCGAATCTCTCCGCGCCATCTATCGTGACTTTTCGCTTGCCGACGCTGCCCGCATTAAGGAGATCGAGTCGGTGACCAATCATGATGTGAAAGCTGTGGAATATTTCCTCAAGGAGCAGTTTGACGCGATGGGCCTNGAACCGTATAAGGAGTTTATCCATTTCGGGCTGACCTCGCAGGATATCAACAACACATCGGTGCCGATGTCGATCCGCGAAGCTATCCATGAAGTGTATCTCCCGGAGTTGCGCACCATGATCGATATGCTTGAAGCGATGTCGGAGCAATGGAAGGATGTGGCTATGCTCGCCCGCACTCACGGCCAGCCCGCTTCTCCCACGCGCCTGGGCAAGGAACTCGGAGTGTTTGTCTACCGTCTGCGCACTCAGATGCAGGCTCTCGAATCTGTTGCGATCAGCGGTAAGTTCGGCGGGGCCACCGGCAATTTCAACGCTCACCATGCGGCCTATCCGTCGATCGATTGGAAGGGCTTTGCCGCACGCTTCCTCTCTGAAAATCTCGGCATAGAGCGTGAAGAGCTTACCACACAGATCTCCAACTATGATAATCTCGCTGCGCTGTTCGACGCCATGCGACGTATCAATACTATCATGATCGACCTCGACCGCGATATCTGGCAGTATATTTCGATGGACTACTTCAAGCAGCGTATCAAGGCCGGCGAAGTGGGCTCGTCGGCAATGCCTCATAAGGTCAATCCGATCGACTTCGAAAACTCCGAGGGTAATCTCGGTATTGCCAACGCCATCCTCGCGCATCTGGCTCAGAAGCTTCCGGTGTCGCGTCTGCAGCGCGACCTCACTGACTCTACGGTGCTCCGCAATGTAGGTGTACCGATGGGCCACATGATGATTGCGCTTGCCAGCACCATCAAGGGCCTCGGCAAGCTGATTCTCAACGAGGATGCGCTTAGCGCCGACCTCGATAGGATGTGGAATGTGGTGGCCGAAGGTATTCAGACGATCCTTCGCCGCGAAGGCTATCCCAAGCCCTACGAAACGCTCAAGCAGCTCACGCGAGTGAACTCAACCGTTACCGCCGAGAGCATAGCCGAGTTTATCGACACGCTCAATGTCAGCCCCGAAGTGAAAGATGAACTCAAAGCGCTTTCGCCCCATAACTACACCGGCATCTGATCCGTTACTCCTTATTTATATATAGTATANAGAGAGAGGCGCGCCATGTGTGCGTCTCTCTCTTTCTCTTTATGGCAAATTGACATGTAAATTACATCGGCTTGTTTTGATTTGCCTCTCGTTAAGTTTAATTAACNAATGGAGGTGGCTATTAGGTGGAATTTTTAGTATTTTTGCTAACGTATTTCGATCAAATAGCGNTGGCGATCGCTTGAAATCGAGATGCCGAGAGTGGACAAATTCTATTCATCACATCGCAATCACAGTGCATATCGGATTATTTGTCAACTGATTATATCTAAGCGCGCGCTGTCGACGTGTCGATCATGCGGGCTATAACATTTCGCTTTGATGGTGGACGATGGGTNAATGGCTCGTTGTCTTCTTTGGCGCTTTATTGCTGATTTGAACTATTTATTTTTATTAACTTTAATTTTTATACCATTAACCAAAAACCAAAATCTATGAAGGCAAAGGTAACAAGCTTGCTTATCTGTCTGATGATGTTGCCTCTGGTTGCGTTCGCGCAGCAGAAGAAGGTGACCGGTGTCGTGACAGAGCTTAGCGGTGAGCCTCTGATTGGTGTGTCGGTCATTGTGAAAGGCACTCAGTTCGGGACTCAGACAAACATTGATGGTGAATTTTCCATTAATGCTGCCGAAGGAGATGTGCTGAGATTTACTTATATCGGCTATCATCCCCAGGAGGTGACTGTGACTGGATCTACAGTTGATGTGGTCATGCAGGAAGATTCAAAAACTCTTGATGAAGTTGTGGTGACCGCTCTCGGTATCAAACGTGAGCAGAAATCACTGTCCTACAACGTTCAGCAGCTCAACGGCGACGTGCTGACCACNAACAAGGACGCTAACTTCGTCAATTCTCTTGCCGGTAAAGTGGCAGGTGTGAATATCAATGCATCTTCGTCGGGCACCGGCGGTATCTCCAAAGTTGTGATGCGCGGTACGAAGTCGATCATGCAGTCGTCAAACGCTCTCTATGTTGTNGACGGTATGCCGATGCGTGCTCCCCGNTCCAACGGCTCATCGGGCGCATTNGATTCAAGCGGTGCTTCCGAACCGATCGCCGACCTCAACCCCGATGATATCGAATCGATGTCAGTGCTNACCGGTGCNGCCGCNGCNGCNCTCTANGGTTCTGACGCTGCCAACGGTGCGATCGTAATCACCACTAAAAANGGTCAGGCCGGTAAGACCAAAATCACCGTAGGATCAAANCTCGAATGGAATCGCGCGTGGATCCTCCCCCGCTTCCAGAACAGCTATGGTGCAGGCCAGAACGGCGCTATGAATCCCAACTCTTCTTACAGCTGGGGTGCTCCTCTGACTCAATATAACAACTATGGCTACGACGTGGCCANCGATTATCTCCAGACCGGCTTCGTGGCCACCAACTCGGTGACTTTCTCTACCGGTACGGATAAGAACCAGACCTACGCTTCTGCCGCTTCNGTCAACTCTAAAGGCATTGTGCCCAANGACCGTTACGACCGCTACAACTTCAACTTCCGTAACACCTCGAAGTTCCTCGACGATAAGATGACCCTTGACCTCAANGCAAGCTACATCTATCAGACCGACCGCAACATGATCAACCAGGGTTCTTACATGAACCCGATCGTGGGCGCTTACCTCTTCCCCCGCGGCAACGATTGGAGCGAAGTTCGCGCTTATGAAAGCTATGATCCCGCCCGTAAGATCAACACTCAGAACTGGCGCTACGGCGACTATGGTCTGACTGCTCAGAACCCCTATTGGGTTAACTACCGCAACCTCCGCGAAAGCTACAAAGACCGCTACATGCTCGGCGCTCAGCTCTCTTATCAGGTGCTCCCTTACCTGACCCTCAGCGGTCGCGTTCGCGTTGACAATTCTTACACCAAGTCAACTGACAAACGCTACGCTTCGACTATCGGTAACCTCGCTGACAACTCAACCCGCGGTTACTATGGCGAAGCCAACTATAAGGAAAAACAGATCTATGCCGACTTCCTCGCAAGCTTCAGCAAAGATCTCAGCGAAGACTGGAACCTCCAGGCCAACTTCGGTGGATCGATCTCCGACATGCGCTATGATGCCATCGACGTGCGCGGTGGTATCCCCGACGGTTCTGAAAACTATCCCGGCCAGGACGCTCTGCTGACCAACTTCTTCTCGATCAATAACATCTCGAGAACTGCTTCCAAGACTTGGGATATGTGGCACGAGCAGACTCAGTCGCTCTACGCTTCTGCCGACCTCGGCTTCAAGCAGACCTACTATCTGACTCTCACCGGCCGTAACGACTGGCCCTCTGCACTCGCAGGCCCCAACTCTAAGAGCTCTTCATTCTTCTATCCTTCGGTCGGTATCTCTGTGCTGATGACTCAGATGCTTGCCGATGCAGGTGTGAATATCGATCAAAACTATCTCTCGTTCTGGAAAATACGCGCTTCTTGGGCTTCTGTAGGTACTGCATTCCAGCGCTATATCGCCAATCCGCGTTACGAATGGAAAAACGGTACATGGTCAGTGCTGACACAGTATCCGGTTGACAACCTCCTTCCCGAACGCACCAAATCATGGGAAGTCGGTATGAATTTCCGCTTCCTCAATGATTTCAACTTCGATGCCACCTGGTATCAGGCTGATACTTACAACCAGACATTCAACCCCAACATCCCCGTGGGTAAATATTCTAAGATATACATCCAGACCGGTAACATCCGCAACTGGGGTATGGAATTTGCTCTCGGCTACGGACACACCTGGGGCGACTTCTCTTGGAATTCGAACCTGACCTACTCGTTCAACAAGAATAAGATCGTGGAACTCGGCCGCAACGCCTACAACCCCGTGACCGGCGAAAAACTTTCTATCGATCAGCTCGTGATGTCCGACACTCAGGTTGGCGCTACCCGCTTTATCCTCCGCGAAGGCGGCACAATGGGCGACCTCTATTCTATGCTTGACCTCCAGCGCGACTCTAATGGCCAGATCTACATTGACGCATCAGGCAATGTAGCAACTACCTCTGTTGCTGACCAGCCCATCAAGCTCGGTTCTGTTCTGCCCAAAGGCAACCTCGCTTGGAACAACTCATTCCGTTGGAAAAACCTCTCCGCAAGCTTTATGATTTCAGCTCGCTTCGGGGGCATCGTATACTCTCGTACTCAGGCCATCCTCGACCTCTGGGGCGTGTCTGAAGCGACCGGCAATGCCCGCGATCTCGGATTCGTTGAACTTAACGGTGGTGACCGCGTGAATCCCGAACAGTGGTACACCCTCATTGCAGGTGGCGAAACCGTGCCTCAGTTCTACACCTATTCGGCTACCAACGTTCGTCTGCAGGAAGCTACTCTCGGCTACACCATCCCCCGCAAGTGGCTCGGTAATGTTTGCGACATTCAGGTTTCGCTCGTTGGCCGCAACCTCTGGATGATCTACAATAAGGCTCCTTACGATCCCGAAGCAGTTGCTTCTGCCGGAAACTATTTCCAGGGCATCGACAACTTCATGATGCCTTCGCTGCGCAACTTCGGTTTCAATGTTAAATTCAACTTCTAATATCAAGCCCACAATGAAACATACATTCAATAACATACTGGCCGGCGGCGTAATTCTTCTGACAGCCGCTGCATGTACGGGCGATTATCTGGACATCAACTCCAACCAGGCGCAGCCCGGCGACCTCTCGGCCGACGGCTTTGCACTCGTGTCGTCGATGAGTAATATCTGCTCTGCCGTTACTCCCTCGGATGTTAACTGCACCCAGTTCGTTGACTGTCTGCTTGGAGGCACACTCGGCGGTTACTTCTCCGATGGTGCTAACTTTACTACCTCTTACGTCCGCAACAACGCTCCCAACAACTGGACCTCTGTGTTCCTGTCTGACTCAAAGATTATCTCTACGCTCTATACCAACATCTCAATGGTTGAAGGTTATTGCGAATCAACAGGCGAGGTCGTGCCTCTGGCTGTTGCACAGGTAATCAAGGTTGCCGCAATGCACCGTGTGACCGACTGNTTCGGCCCGATTCCTTACAATGCAATCGGTTTTGAGGGCGCTGTGAAGACNCCCTACGACTCGCAGGAAGAGGTCTACAACAAATTCTTCGAAGAGCTCCAGGCNGCACGTCAGGTCCTTCTCGACAATAAGGCCGCAGTGCTTAGTCCCCTCGTAGATAAGGTCTATGCAGGCGACGTGACCAACTGGATCCGTTTCGCCAACTCTCTGCAGCTTCGTCTGGCTCTGCGTATCTCTTACGCTAACCCCACTCTTGCCAAGGCTATGGCTGAAGACGCCGTTAACCCCGCCAATGGTGGCGTGATCGAAAAAAATGAGCAGAACGCAACTTGGAAGAACTATACTACTTCTACCAACTCAATGCGTACTGCAATCATGTATAACTCTCACGACTCTCGTCCGTCGGCTGAAATTGCTTGCTATCTCAATGGCTACAAAGATCCTCGCATTTCATCTTATCTGACAGAGTCGGGTCTGCCTAACGCATCTTATGCTACTGATCCTAANCCCTTTAAGGATAGTGACGGCAACTGGCTGAAATCGCCGGAAGGTGTGTCATGCGAATATATCGGTATTCGCCGTGGATGGGCCACTTTCGACGTTAAATGGTCAATCAACTTCTCCGATATCAACCTCCCCGGTAACACTCCCGCTCTTTGGCTTAACGCATCGGAAGTTTGCTTCCTCCGTGCTGAAGGCGCTGCTGTGTTCGGTTGGGATATGGGTGGAACTGCTGAAAGTTTCTACAATAAAGGTATTGAGCTTTCGTTTGATAACTATGGTGTAGCCGACAAAGCTGCCAACTATATTGCCGACGAAACTTCAGTGCCCGCTCAGTTCTATGATCCGACCGGTTTCAACCCCTGGAACGGCAGTATCCCCGCAGTCACTATCAAGTGGGATGATTCTCTGACCCCCGAACAGAAGCAGCAGAAGATCATCACTCAGAAATGGCTTGCCAACTGGACTCTCGGCAACGAAGCGTGGGCCGACTATCGCCGCACAGGTTATCCATTCCTGATTCCCGTGGCCTACAACGGCTCTAACGTGGTTGATATCAACCGTGGTCCGCAGCGTATGCCTTATCCCTCGTCGGAATATACTGACAATGCTGCAAACGTAATGTTTGCCGTTGAAAACTATCTCGGCGGTCCGGACAACCTGGCAACCAAAGTTTGGTGGGCTTGTAAACCGGGTCTTTAATCCAACAGTTGTCACATCTACAATAAATGAAATCTAACAATATGAAACGTATTTCAAAATATATTTCATCGGCCTTGATGATTGCTGCTTTCGGTTGTGCGTTCACCGCGTGTGATGACTGGACCGAGCCTGAATCAATCGATCTCGATTACGGCACTATCGACAAGGTTGAACCGGTTGCTTACCAGAAATATCTGGCCAACCTCCGTGAATACCGTACACTTCCCCACAAGCACGTCTACACTTGGTTTGCCAACACTGAAAATGCTTTTGGCTCGCAGGGCCACCGCATTTCAGCGCTTCCCGACTCGGTCGATGTCATCGTTCTCGAGAATCCTGACAAGGTGACCAACCAGATGGTTGACGAAATGTATGAAGCCCGTGTCAATAAAGGTCAGCAGTTCAGCTATTGCGTGAGCTACGACAATATCCGCGCTGAATGGATTGCTGTTTGTGAGGAACTCGCCGCCAAGCGCATTGCCTGGACCAAAGAAAATGGCGAAGATGCTGAAATCCCTGCTGAACTTCTTGATCCGGAATGGATTGACTATATGACTCAGAACGCTGCCAAAAAACTTTCGATGTTCAACTCCGTTGGCTTCGACCGTCTCATGGCTGGTTTCACAGGCAAGTCAACCAACCACATGACTTCGGCCGAGCTGAAGGAATATATCATGAACACCAACGCATTCCTCGGTATTATTGCCGACTGGACATCGCGCCATCAGGATGTGAAGTTCGACCTCTTCTGTGTGCCTCAGTACACCGATGCCGACCTCATTGCCAAAGCACAGTATGTGTTCTTCTCACAGAGTATCAGCTCAACCGGTATGGGTAACTACAGCTTCCTTTTCAACATGGCCGACGGCGTCGTTGAAATGTCGAAGGCAGGTATGGTGGCTTCACTGCCCGATTATTCCGGCGAAGATGCAAAACTCGGTTATTATACCGGTGGCATGCTTGCAATTGTAGGCCTTGGCGACTGGACTGCTGCTAACGACGCAGGATGTGTGGGCACTTTCAACACTGCCGACGACTATTTCCTGACCAACGGCAAGTACACGAATGTGCGCAATCTCATTCAGACTGTCAACCCCAGCGCGAAATAAATTGCGGTAAATTGTCAAACAACAATTCTAACAGATTAATTTAGAGTTATGAAATTTAAATCATATATTTCCGTGGTCGCACTGATGGCAGCCCTCTCGTTTACTGCATGTCAGGACGACTATGAAAACGTCGACAACCGTGTGCTCGATAATGGTGCACAGAGCCCTTCGCTCGTGCTCATGGATGGCACAGTATCTGAGGACACTGTCGCTTTCAATGTCAGCATGGTTGATCTCGCTCCCACTGATGTAGAGATTACCTATGGTCCCGACTTCAGCTTGGTAGATGTTTATAACACCATCTACGGCGAAAATGCCATTGCGCTCCCGGCCGAAAACTTCGAGCTCGTTCAGCCCGTGGCAACTATTCCTGTTGATGCTGTCAAATCTTCTGATGTTAAGGTTCGCATCTATGACCTCGAGAATCTTGACCGAGAACTTGTCTACGTTCTTCCGCTGACGGTTAAATCATCCGATGTTCCCGTGCTCGAAAGCATGAAAACTCGCTTCATCGTTGTTCGCGGCGCTGCCTTGATCAACGTTGTATGTAACATGGTTGAAAACAGCGCATCATTCGTCAACGCTTCGGCTCCCGCCCTGGGTGGCCTGAATGAAATGACATTCCAGTGTCTCTTCTACGTTGAAGAATGGGGCGGTTCTGACTCGAACATCCAGACACTTGCCGGCATCGAAGGCTCTTGGCTCTTCCGTATCTCTGACTCAGG
>JAAVEX010000055.1 GCA_014801065.1 Barnesiella sp. | reverse complement strand
ATATCTGATATTCAACAGTCTTTACTCAAGGAAATGATGGAGAATCCAAACATTACGATAGCTGAACTTTCAACTGTAACCGGACTGGATCGCAATGCTGTGAATTATCAGTTGAAAAAATTGAGGAAAATAATCAACATTGAAAGATCCGGCTCCGACAAGAAAGGAAGTTGGAAAATCTCACCCAAATGAACGTCGCCCAATATATGTTGATGCTGGGGTGGTCGTGCGTTAGGCATTGACATGTATTGTGGAACAGGGTCTTGTATGGATTTGATTTTTAATTCTCGGCTGCGCTGCGGCCGTCATGGACAGATGGAGAGTGAAAAGCTTGGGTGTAGAAAATATTCGATTATCGTTATTATGAAGATATGAAAAGAAGTCTCGTTTCTATCGCTATCGTGACTTTTAGTCTCGGGATCACTGAGTTCGGGATGATGGGCATACTTGAGGATGTGGCTCATAGTTTGGGTTTGTCGGTGGTTATGGCCGGACATTTCATCACGGCCTATTCTGCCGGAGTGGCCGTTGGAGCGCCAATTCTTGTAATGTTGCGCAGATGGGAGCTGAAAAAGCTATTGTTGCTGCTTGTATCGATAATTTTGATTGGCAATGTCTGTACGGCTATTTCGCAGGGCTATCTGACCATGCTTGTGTCGAGGTTCGTGTCCGGACTTCCCCACGGCGCATTCTTCGGAGCAGCTGCCATCGTGGCTGAGAGGATTGCTTCCGAAGGCAAGAAAGCCGGCGCGGTTGCTATAGTGTTGGCCGGAATGACTGTGGCAAACATGGTCGGTGTGCCATTGGCAACGTTTCTATCAACCTCGTTCAACTGGCGGTTGGCGTTTGTCGTTGTGTCCTTGAGCAGTCTGACCGGCCTTATCGCTATCAGGAGGTATGTTCCTGCACTTGCGGCGCTGCCCGACACCGGCATAAAAGGACAGTTTCGTTTTCTTGCGTCGCCGGCTCCCTGGCTTGTGTATGCCGGGGTGTTTTTCGGACAGGCTTCCGTTTATTGCTGGTTGAGCTATATAGCGCCGATGATGACGCAGGTGGCTCATTTCTCCCAATCGTCAATGACGTGGATCATGGTGGTGGTAGGATTTGGCATGGTGGTGGGCAATGGCGTTGCCGGGAAGCTTTCAGACCGTTATCCGGCCTCGTTGGTCACGGCAATAATCGCCGCCTCGCTCATTGTGATCATGCCCTTGCTTTACCTGTGGTCCGGCTACAAGTTGCCGTCTGTTTTGTTTGCGTTCATAGCTCCGGCTTGTCTTTTTGGGGTGGGCGGTCCGTTGCAATACCTGATTGTCCGCTATGCAAAGGGGGCTGAGATGCTTGGTGGTGCCGGTATTCAGATAGCTTTCAATGTGTCAAACGCTATTTCAGCATCTCTCGGCGGACTCGCCATTAATCAAGGCTTCGGCTACGCATCTCCTGCTCTTGTGGGCGTTCCGTTTGCTATCGTCGGTTCGGCCGCGTTATTTATACTTTACAAGAAATATTAGAAACGGTTTCTCTCGGAAAATAATTCTTTTTCAATGAGATATTGCGAATGGCAATGGTTATCGTTGCCGGGGGTCAGATTGAATCCCTGAGGATGAGCGGGGTTTCCGGGCCGAGATTGAAAAGCAGGTCGACGATGCTCAGACCCGAAATGAACCCATGGCGCAGGGCTCTGACCTGATAGTAGGCCACCGGATGAGTGAAGTCGATTGGCTTTCGGCGATAGTCGGCCACATCGCCGTCCACTATCGTCCGGGCCGGAGCATAGACAACGTTGGAGGTGATACCGGCGAGCCGTCTGACGAGCATATCGAGCTGTCGGTCAAACTCCATCAGTGTCATCCCGGCGGCGTGTGGGCCTATCAGTTGCTGAAAGTCGTCGTCGTAATATTCATAATAGGGTGTGCGTCCGTAGGCCGAGCGTAGAGCTGTCATCATGAGGTTCCACCATGCGTTGTGGTCCGACACTTTTATGTCGCTCCAGAGCGCCGTAGACAGGCTCTGTGGGCGCACTATCGGCACAGTCAGCATCATCGTCCCGTTAGCGTCGGCTATAGTGGTTCGGTGGGTCGACTTGAAGCGCTTGTCGAAGCGCATGGATGTATCGACCACAACGTTTTCAAAAGCAGCTATGGCGGCGTAATAGTCCACCGACCCGAGCATCTGAGGAGGCAGCAGGATGGTGGATCGCTCGGTATGTGGCGAGGTTGCCATCAGAATCCCGGGTTGGCGTTTTTGAATATGCGGTTCCAGCGGATTCCACCGTTGAAGATGGACTTATCTTTATCGAAAGAGATTAGGATTCGGATCGGTTTGCCCACGATGTGGTCTTCGGGCACGAATCCCCAATAGCGCGAGTCGAGTGAATTGTCACGGTTGTCGCCCATCATGAAGTAATAGTCCATGGCAAATGTGTAGGAGTCGGCGGGCTGACCGTCGATAAACACTTTTCCATCGCGCAGATAAGAGTTGGAGTGGCCTTCATAGTCGCGTATGGCGCGTTCATACATGTACCAGTTTTCGGGTGTGATGGCAATCGTCTGGCCTTTGCGCGGGATCATCACGGGGCCGTAGTCGGCGCGCGTCCAATTGTCGCTGATATTGTCGGGGAAGAGATATTCGCCTTTTGATGCCGGTTTTCTGACCGCTTTTTTCACGCCGTTGATAGCTTGGACTTTATCCAGCATCTCGTTGGAGAGCGGAATGTCGTAGATGGTGGTGTTCAGATCCTGGTCGAGACCATAGAGAGGAGCGCGGTCAGAGGGGATATCGGCAATCTGGCGGTCGTCGATGCTGACACCGATCTCTTCCCATTCCGCTGCGGAGAAGGGGAGTGACGTTTGCACGAGATAGTTGAACTGAGCATCCGTGGGCCATTGCTGCGGCTTGCCATCGATATGAATCTGACCGTCGACAATGGTGAGAGTTTGTCCGGGAAGCCCGACGGCGCGTTTCACATAGTTTTCGCGGCGGTCCACCGGACGATAGAGCATTTCGCCGAACAGTTCGGGGTGGGATAGCAGATAGTTTTTGCCGAGTTCGTCGCGCCAGCGTTCGGCGTCATAGCGCTCCATCGATTCAAATCGGGCGAGATAATCGGGATTTTCGCTTATTATATTGTTGCCAAACACTTTCTTGAGCGTGTAGTAGTCCGGATTCTGCTGGGCCACCATCACGGTGTCGCCGGCCGGGAAGTTGAACACCACGATATCTCCCGCTTCAATCTCGCCCAGACCGCTGAGGCGATGATAGTCCCATGAAGGCCACTCGGTGTAGGATTTGGAGCCGGTGAAAGGCATTGTGTTCTGCACCAGCGGGAAGTGGATTGGAGTGAATGGCACTCGGGCACCGTAGGACATTTTGCTGACCCACAGATAGTCGCCCGTGAGCAGAGTTTTTTCAAGAGATGGAGAGGGGATCTGATAGTTCTGACCGATAAATGTGAACACGAAATAGACCAGAATCAGGGCATAGACGATAGCATCAACCCAGCTCATCACCATCATTAAAGTTTTATTTTTGCTTTTCTTCCACCATGTGAAGGGGATGTAACCGGTGATATATATGTCGAACAGCAGGGGCAGAAGCAATATCACCCACCAGTTGCCGAGCCATGCCACCCACGCTATGAAAATCAGGGCAACGATGGCGAAGCGGATCCAGCGTGTTTTCTTTACTTCGCTCAGACGACGCAGCAGATCGGTCTTGAATGATTTATTTTCGGCTGATTCTGTAGTGTTGGTCTGTTTAGTCATGTCGGTTTTAATATCAATTCAGCACGTCGAGCAGACGGCTGTCGGAGATGATGCGGCGCATGAGCATCCCCATGGTGAGAAATCCATGTTCGTTGGCCACCCATTCAGCAGCCGTGACAGCTCCGAGAGCAAAACCTTCGCGGCTTTTGGCTTCATGGGTGATAGTGATAGAATCGATCGGCGAGTCCCAGCATATCGAGTGGGTGCCGGGCACTTCTCCTATGCGTTCGTGGCGTATGAGCATAGTGCGTTCGTCGGCTGATTCCTCGCTCCAGTCGGCTATATTTTTGTTTTCCAGGATGATATCGTTGGCAAGGCTCACAGCCGTACCGCTCGGATGGTCGAGCTTGTGGATGTGGTGTATCTCCTTCATTTCCGGCTGATATTGCGGGAAGCCACTCATCATGGCTGCGAGATATTTGTTGAGGGCAAAGAAGATGTTCACTCCGATGCTGAAATTTGAAGACCAGAAGAAGGTGTAGCCTTTGGTTTCACACAGTTCGCGGATCTCGGATATGCGATCGGTCCATCCCGTGCTGCCCGACACCACTTTCACTCCCTGTGCAAAGGCTTTCAGATAATTGTCGAAAGCCGTTTTCGGAGTGGTGAACTCGATAGCCACGTCGGCGCTGCGGAAAGCGTCGGTGTCAAAATCGTCCTGATTGTCCACATCGATCACTGCCACGATCTGATGACCGCGTTCGATGGCTATTTTTTCAATTGCACGGCCCATTTTGCCGTGGCCTATAAGAGCTATTTTCATTTGCGTTATCCTATTTTCGGCAAAATTAGTGGTTTACCTTTAGAAACTGTTTAAATTTATGATAAAAATTATTATAGACTCTTTTTTTGGTGACCTTTCAAGCGATTTACGCAGATTTTATCGGTCGTGATGCCAGATCATTTCATTCGCTTATGCCGGTTTTGCGGGCTATTCCTGCAGAGGAGGGGAGCGAAACGCGACCGTCGACAATGGTCATTCCCTCGAAGATGTCGTTGGCTATCAGTAGATTTCCGTCGAGGTCAACCCAATCGGCCAGCGGTGCCAGCTGAGCAGCCGCACTGACAGCAAGCGAAGTCTCGGTCATGCATCCTATCATCACTTTCAGTCCGAGCGATTTAGCGAGCATGGCCATTTTGTAGGCATCATGCATGCCCCCGCTCTTCATCAGCTTGATGTTTATGCCATGGTAGGCATCGGCAAGAGCGGGAATGTCGGCAGAGGTCTGCACGGCCTCGTCGGCTATGATAGGCAGGGGCGAGCGTTGCTTGAGCCATCGGTGTCCCTCCATGTCGGTTTTGTCGAGCGGCTGCTCTATGAAGATCACGTTGCGCTGTGCGAGCCATTGAATGTTGTCGAGAGCTTCCTGCGGCGAGTGCCACCCCTGGTTGACATCGACACATATCGGCCGGTCGGTGTGGCGTCGGATAAATTCTATCAGTTCGCGGTCGCCCTCCACTCCCATTTTCACTTTCAGTATCTTATACGGCTCGGATTCGGCAAGCTTTTTTCGGAGCTCATCGGGGGTGTCGTTGGATATGGTATATGATGTGAAGGGGAGCTCGGAAGTGTCGAGACCGTAGAGTCGCCACCATGGCTGGCCGGTGATTTTCGAAGCGATATCATGGAGAGCAATGTCGATGGCTGCTTTCGCAGCGCGGTTGCCGGGAGCTATGGAGTCGAGATAGCGTCCGGTCTGTTCGAAGGCAAAAGGATCGGCCAGCCGATCGGGATCCACTTTGGAGAGGAAATCACACACTGATTCGACCGATTCACCCAGATACGGTGGCATGGAAGCCTCGCCGTAGCCCGTGATGGAATCTATTGTGATCTCGACCTGCACACCGGGAGTGGCGCGGCGCGACATGGAAGCGAGATTGAACGCATGTCGGAGTTTCAACTCGTAGGGATAATAGCGTAGCGTGACGGCATGCAGAGCCTGCATAGAGAGCATCATCAGCAAAATGACAGATAGTTTCTTCATATCGACACAAAGATAGCTAAAAAAGCTGACTCGGTATATGTCGGTTTTAAGAAACAATGAAAATTTTGTCACAATCCGCTAACAAAGCCCGAGTGTGTTTGCTTTTTGATGCGAACGTTTTTAATTTTGTTGTGAAAACATCCCAATAACACCCTTCCGCCGGAAAGCAGACACAGGATACAAACCCTCTGCTGACACCTCCGCGCGGATCTATATCGAGCCTTATATGCAAGAAACCAACAGCAAATCACAACAAAACGGAAGGATCCTTCTGGTCGACACTGATTCAATGTCGTGCGAGTTGCTGCAGTTTCGATTTGAATCGGAAGGATTCCACACCGACATCATGAACGATGGCGAAAAGGCCCTTCTGACTGATCTGGCCCAATACAGCATCATACTTGTCGATCTGACGGGACGCCCGTTTGACAGTCTTAAATTCACGAAAGCCGTCAAGCGAAACCCCGACGCATTCAATGTGCCTGTGATCATAATGTCGACGCTTTCGAGCGAAGATGATGTGGTCGACGGACTTGATGCGGGTGCCGACGACTATATCGTGAAGCCCTATTCCTCGCGCGAACTGATAGCACGCGTTCGTTCGGTGGTGCGCCGCCGCATGATGATGAGTGTGCGCCGCGCGTCCAAAGAGATACGTTTCGAGGGGCTTGTGCTCGACCTCGCGGCCGGCACCGTGATGCTCGACGGTCAGCGTCTGAATCTGACTCGCACCGAATATCTTATTCTCGCTATGTTTCTTCGCAATCGCAACAGCTTCTTCGAGCGCGGCGAAATCCGCCATGAAGCCTGGGAGGATGAAAGCGAAGTATCCGACAGAGCTGTCGACACCAACATTTCCCGTCTGCGTAAAAAACTGGGCGACTATGGACGCCATATAATAAACCGTCATGGCTTCGGCTACGGATTCGTCGATTAACACACTCCCTACATCGTTTAATACCGATTGCCTTGAGGCGGGATGTGATGAGGCGGGACGCGGATGTCTTGCCGGACCCGTTGTGGCGGCCGCAGTCATTCTTCCGCCCGGATTCACCCATCCCTGGCTCAACGATTCGAAGAAACTGACCGAGCGCCGTCGCGCGCTGCTGCGTCCGGTGATCGAGCGCGAGGCTACGGCCTGGGCCGTTGGCGTAGTGGGCCATGAGGAGATTGACCGGATCAACATCCTCAATGCGTCGATTCTGGCTATGCACCGTGCGCTCGATGGCCTTGCTGTGCGCCCCGAATCGGTGATAGTAGATGGAAATCGCTTCAAGCCCTACGGCGATCTGCCGTGGACAACGTTTGTTAAAGGCGACGGGCGGTTTGGCAATATCGCTGCCGCATCCATTCTCGCCAAGACCCACCGCGATGAGATGATGGAGAACCTCCACCGCTCGTTTCCGGCATATCACTGGGATGTCAACAAGGGTTATCCCACTGCTGCCCATCGCCGTGCGATTGCGGAAGTTGGCCCCAGCCCCTACCATAGAATGACGTTTAAGCTCCTTGACCGTCAGTTGACCCTTTTCGACTAAGAGAGTCGCTCCCGGGTTGGTGACTGACGTGGGAGGACCGGCTTTAGCCGTCCCCTTTACTAAGTTAATTTGTTGATCTACAGGCTGGCGGCTGAAGCTGTCTCCCCATGTGGACGGCTGATGATTTTCTTTGGGGCGGTTTGGGGGCAGACGAGCACGGCTGATGGGGAGATATTTACGGTTGGGTGGTTAATCTTTTTTCGGTTTAGGGTTGTTAATATTACAAACATTGTTCAACAACCCTTTAACTAACTGTATGGCTATGACACACCCAATGATTATATGGTACGGCATCGTTGCTTTCGTACTTCTGATTTTTGCCATTGATTTTATTCACTATCTGGTCACGCGCCGCAAATGTCAGCATCGCCACGCTCATTCCTTTATATCGATGGGCCACGAACGCGAAATGGTGTTTGCTCCCGGCGACCCTTCCAACGATAACGACGAGTCTCTGCAGGATGATTATGAAGACCTCTAAGTAACGGTTTATAAACGATGAATTCCACCGAAACTGTTGCTCACTTTCTGGCCGACTATGTCAAATGGCTTTGGGGATGCGGAGCCACGTGTACACGAATCGAGAAAAACGTGGACCGTATAGCCCATCACTTTGGCTATGATATCGACCTCACTCTGCTTCCGCGTCATGCCACAATAGTGCTAACCGGACGGGAGGAGCCGCATGAGTGCGTGGCGCTCACCACATCGTTGCGTCCGTGTGCCATCAATTTCGATCTAAATTCTCGTTTGAGCGCGCTCAGTTGGAACGTGGTCGACAACCAATTGTCGATAGACTCGGCGCGCCATCAGTTCTATCATATAATCTCGCGTAGATATAGCGTGGAGTGGACCACGCTGTTGCTCGTATCGCTTGCCAATGCTTCTTTCTGCCGGCTGTTTGGTGGCGATGCCGCAGCTATGGCAGTGGTGTTTCTATCGACCATGGCGGGCTTTATTCTGAAGACTGTGTTGACGGGCAGGAAGCTCGACCAGCGCGTGGTGTTCTTTTTGTGTGCCATGCTGTCGTCCACGCTTTCGGCATCTGCTTTGGTGTTTTCGCTCGGCGATACGCCGGGCATAGCGCTCGCCACAAGTGTGCTCTATCTGATTCCCGGAGTGCCGTATATCAATTCGGCAAGCGATATGATTGCACGCCACTATCTGTGTGCGTTCTATCGGTTTATGGATGCGCTTATCCTCACGGGATGCCTCTCGCTCGGACTGTGTGCGGGGCTTATGATCATGAATCTAAAACCTATCTGACATGGAGTCGCAGATCATATATAAGATATTGGAGGGCGGACTTTTTGCCGCAATGGCTGCTATTGGATTTTCCACTATCAGCCACACTCCCCGCCGCACATTTTTTGTCTGCGCCATAGCTGCTGCGATCGGTTATGCCGTGCGCTGGATTCTGATGAACCCTTCGGGACCGGCGCTTAATATAGTGGTAGCCTCGACTGCCGCCTCTCTTGTGGTAGGGTTTGTGGCGGTTTTGCTCGCGCCGGTGGTCAGGGTTCCGGCCGAGGCTTGTCTGTATCCATCGATGCTCCCCATGATCCCCGGAATGTATGCCTACCGCATGGTCGAGGGGTTTGTGGGATCACTCAGCGCTTCGACCGAGGCGCAGGCCACACACTATCTGTATATGTTCGGATTCAACGGTCTGATGGCCATAGCCATAATCGTGGCTATGGTGCTTGGAGCCACTACTCCTATTTTCTTACTGAAAAAGGTGGCTTTCAGGGCCACTCGCTGATGATCGTCAGTCCGTCGGATGGATCGACCGTCACTGAAGTCGGGGCCGAAAGAACAAGAGGGAGTGCGCGCGGGCCGTGGCCTGCCGGTAGGCCGAACGCTACAGGATAGTCATATTTATCTACCATCTGCCGGATCATTGATTCCATATCGGGATGGTTGATGTCGGGGGGATAGTTGGTGAAGCTCCCCACCAAGAGTGCGGCCAGCGACGGAAGCACACCGCTCAGTTGCAACTGATAGAGCATGCGCTCCACTTTGTAGATCGGTTCGGCTATATCTTCAATAAAGAGGATGCTCCCCGGGCGCAGCATATCGAAGCGTGTGGCCGTCAGCGACGATGCTACGGCCAAATTTCCACCTGCCAGCGGCGCTCCGGCCTTTCCGGGACGGTTGAGCGGATGAGGCGGGATGCGATATGTGGGCGGGATTCCCTTCAGTATGTCAAGCAGATGTCGAAAATCAGGATTTTTGCCCCCGTTGGCAGAGATGTGCTTGGCCATAGGGCCGTGGATTGATGCTATGCCATGGTGGGCAAGCAGGCCATGGAGAGCCGTTATGTCGCTGAATCCTACAAGCCATTTGGCTGACCGGCGCAGCGGCAGGGAGTCGAGCCTGTCGAGAAGATGAACTGCACCATAACCACCTCGCGTGCAGATCACGGCATCTATTTCGTCGGACAGCAGGGCGTTGGAGAGATCGGCAAGTCGATGGTCAGTGGTGGCTGAGAATGATCCTGACACACCCATGGCGTGGGGCATCACCACCGGTTCAAATCCTTCAGTTGCGAGCAGTGTCACGGCTGAGGCCACATCATCGGGCCGCGCGCGTCCTGCCGGCGAGACTATGGCTATGCGGCTGCCGGGTTGTAAGGGTGGAGGAATGATCAGGGAGCGGGTCATTGTGTGATAGTGGTGCCTTCATCGCTGACTTCCAGCATCACCGGAGCGCCGAGGATCAGGGGGATGTTGACGCGCGCATGTCCGGCCGGTACACCGAACGCCACCGGATAATCATAGTCTTTCACCATATCGCGGATCATGATTTCCATTGCGCGATAGTTTTCGTCGCCGTGGGTTTCTGTGAAATCACCCACAATAAGTCCGGCGAGATTTTCCAATACTCCACTCAGTTTCAGCCGATAGAGCTGGCGTTCGATTTTATAGACCGGCTCGGCCACATCCTCAATGAAGAGGATGGTGTTCGGTCGGATAACATCGAAGCGTGTTGAGATAAGCCCGTCGAGCACGGCCAGATTACCTCCCACAAGCGTGCCCATCGTTTCGCCGTTGCGGTTAAGCGAGTTGTGGTTTATCTCGTAGGTGGCGTGTTTACCTTCAAGCATTGCAAACATTGCCTTTACGCTTGGGCTGAGCTCGCCTGAATGATATTTCAGGTTGCATCCCATCGGAGCGTGGAGCGAAGCGATCCCGTGGCGCTGCATGAGAGCGTGGAGCGCGGATATATCGCTGAATCCCACTATCCATTTGGGATCGTCGGCAAGGGGCAGCTCATCGAGATCGTCGAGCAGATGTATGGCTCCGTAGCCTCCGCGCGTGCAGATGATCGCGCGCACTTCGGGGTTGGTCAGCGCTTCCGACAGATCGCTGAGGCGTTGGCTTTTGGTGCCACTGTAGCTTCCGCTGCGTCCGCGTGCATGAGGAGCTACGTAGGCATTGTAGCCCATCGATTCGATTATGCGCACCATGCCTGAGTAGTCATAGCCGGGCGCGGCACTTGCCGGAGTGACAATGGCTATCATGTCGCCGGGCCGGAGCGACGGAGGGGTGACAATCCGGTCTGATTCGATTATGGCCGGACGATCGGATATATACATGGTCACTCTCTTGTCGGAGAGAGTGTCACACTCTTCGTTTGCCCGTATTTGCGTCAGCGCTGGCGCAAGAAGCAGGCAGGTGAGAATCAGGCGTTTTAACATAGTCAGCTAACCGTTACGTTGATGCCTGCTTCGCGTATGCGACGGGCAATGGATTCGAGTTGGTCGGTTTCTATTTTCACAAGATCGCGGGCCGGAGTGCGCCGGTCTATCGAGTAGAGCATCACCCGGTCGGGGTTGATGCGGCGATAGGCTTCAATGAGCGCATCGATCTCCTCAGCCGTGGTGTTGTCGATCGTTTTCCCTTCGTAGGAGCCTCGCAGAAGCATTGTCTGCACGATGCACTGCTTGCCGAAGGCGGCTATGCGGTCAATGACCGATTCGGCTGTGAAATCGGGATTGGTTGGGCGGTCGAGGGTATGAATGGTTGAGGTGATGGCTGAGTCGAGTTTCAAAATGTTATTGTCGACGCGAAGGAGGGCGCGGTCAACGCTTTCGCTTCCAAGACGGGTGGAATTGCTCAACACGCTGATTTTAACATCGGGGAAATAGGCGTCGCGCAGACGTATGGTATCGTCAATAATTCCTTCAAACTCGGGGTGGACCGTTGGCTCGCCGTTGCCGGAAAAGGTGATCACGTCGAGCGGTTGGCCATTCTCTTTCATCTGCCGGAGTTTGGCTTCGAGCAGTTCGGCCACTTCTGTCCGTCGGGGCAGACCCGTTTTGCCGGGGCCCTGAGCGTTGAAACCGGCTTCGCAATATAGACAGTCAAACGTACACACTTTGCCGTCGCGCGGCGAGAGGTTGATGCCGAGCGATGAGCCGAGTCTGCGCGAATGTATCGGGCCGAAGATGGTGTCGTGGAATAGTACGGTCTGCATCGGGGCTATTTTTTTGTTACGTTGACCTTCACCGTTGGAGGGAGATCGTTGTTGCGCTTGTCTGTCGCGTCGATCACTTCGTGGGCAAGATGCATGAAAGCCTGTCCGGTGATGGTGTCCTTAAGCGCTATAGGCTCGCCGCCGTCGCCGCCATCGCATATCGACCCCACGATCGGAATCTGGGCGAGCAGAGGAATGTGGAGTTCGCGTGCGAGTTCCACACCGCCATCGCGTCCGAAGATGTAGTAGCGTTCGTCGGGATGTTTTTCGGGAGTGAACCAGGCCATGTTTTCAACAAGACCGAGCACGGGGACGTTGATTTTATCGCCGAGAAACATGGCTATTCCTTTGCGGGCATCGGCGAGAGCTACTTGCTGAGGAGTGCTGACCACTACCACTCCTGTCATGGCGAGTGTCTGAACAAGAGTCAGATGGATGTCGCTCGTGCCGGGAGGCATATCGATGAGGAAATAGTCGAGCTGACCCCAGTCGGCTTCTTCGATGAGCTGGCGCAGGGCGTTGGAGGCCATGGAACCGCGCCAAAGCACCGGGGCGTTGCGGTCAACGAGAAATCCGATCGACAGCACTTTCACGCCATAGCGTTCGGCAGGGATGATGAGCTGTCGGCCGTCTACTTCGTGCATGTAGAGTGTTTCGTCTTCCAGACCAAACATTTTTGGCACAGAAGGGCCGAAGATGTCGGCGTCGAGCAGCCCCACTTTGTAGCCTTCGCGGGCCAGCGCTACGGCAAGGTTGCTCGCCACGGTGCTCTTGCCCACGCCTCCTTTGCCGGAGGATATGCCGATTATGTTTTTCACGCCGGGGAGTGCGGGGGCTTTCTCCGGCTTTGCCGCTACGGCATACTGCGGGGTGATCGTCACCTCCACTTCGGGGGAGATTTCGCGGTGTATGGCCGCTTCGGCCGCTTTCATCAGCGAGCGGGCGAAAGGATCGGGATTTTTGGGGAATATGATGGAAAAGCTCACTTTTTGGCCGTCGATGCGGAGATCGTCGGCCAGCATGCCGCTCTCAACGATGTCGGCTCCCGAACCGGGATAGCGCACGGTTTTGAGCGTGTCTATGATCAATTGAGGATAAAGTCGTTCCATTGGGTATTTGTCTATGATTTCTTTGTCACTTTGGGAGAACAAAGGTGGGGACACTGAAGTTCACCGCGCGAGAAGCTGCGGTAGGTGTCGTGTTCGATTTCTACATCGGGCTCGGTCAGTTCGCCGGCAGCGGGGAGCAGGAAACGCAGATATTTGATGGTGAGTCCGCGGTCGAGCCATTGCTGTTCGTAGTAGGTGCGTATGCTGAGTATGTCGGAATCGAGTCCTGAAGCATATAGGTCGGCAGTGTCGGTCACTATCGGTAAATTGTTTTCGCGGGCCATGATTCCGGTGTAGGTGTAGAGAAACGGGCTGTCCGATTTGAGGTTGATTGCGCCTCGGTCGGTCATTACTTTGCGGTATAGTTCCATGAAGCGGGTGGAGGTGAGACGCTTTCTTGTTTTCTTCATCTGCGGGTCGGGGAATGTGATCCATATCTCGGCCACCTCACCGGGGGCGAAGAAGTATGGGAGCAATTCGATGTCGGTTCGCAGAAAAGCCACGTTGCGCAGCCCTTCGGCCGTGGCCTGGCGCGCGCCGGTCCACATTCTCGCTCCTTTTATGTCGATTCCGATATAGTTTCGGTCGGCGTGTGCGCGGGCGAGCCCTACGGTGTACTCGCCTTTGCCGCAGCCGAGTTCAAGCACGATCGGATTGTCGTTGTGGAAATAGTCGCTGTGCCAGCGTCCTTTGAGCGGGAAGCCTTCGTTTTGGAGCGTGGCCCATGGATATTGAAACACAATGTCCATCTGCTCCATTTCGCTGAATTTCTTAAGTTTGTTTTTTCCCATGACTGTAGGCTGAGAGATTACATGCCGAGGAATATTTCAGTAGGGAAGTGGTCGGAATAGCCGTTGAGCCACACTCCGCCGGCGTGGGTTCGGAGCGGGTAGCCTTGACGAGATCCTTCGTTGTCCTTCAGGAAATCGAGATTAAGCACTCGGCCCGAGCGATAGTGGAGATGGCCCTTTCCGGAGTATTCACCCAGGAGGGTTCCGCTGACGATAATCTGGTCGAAGAGATTCCACGACCCTTTGTAGGCGAGAGTACCTATGCCGTCGTCGAGTTTTTTCCACCAAGGATTGTAGAAGCCGTGGGGTTTCACATCTTTTGCTTTTTTCTTGGCTCCGAGCACCTCGGCACACGATTTGTCCTGCGGGTCGTCGTTGAGGTCGCCCATTATGATCACGCCCTGATTGGGGCGGATGGCCCAGAGTGAGTCGGCTATATCTTTGGAGAGCTGAGCTGCGGCTTCGCGCAGATATGACGACTGTTCCTGACCGCCCAGACGCGATGGCCAGTGGTTTACGATCACCGATATGGTGTCGCCGCCGAGTATGCCGGTCACACACATTTGGTCGCGTGTGAGGAAGGATTCATAGCCGGGGATCACGAGTCTGTGGTTGGTCACGTCGACCACTTTGAACAGACGGGGGTTGTAAAGCAGGCCTACGTCTACACCGCGGCGGTCGGGTGAATCGTGGTGTACCACCTGGAGCATCCACTGGCGGATAGGTTTTGCTTTTACAAGATCTTCGAGCACGGATCTGTTTTCAATTTCCGAAACGCCGATAATGGCGGGGCCCATCGGAGTGTTGGGCGATGTGAAATGACTGATGGCAGTGGCCAGGTTGTTGATCTTGGCCCAATATTTTTTGCTGCCCCATTTGTTTTTGCCTTGTGGCGTGAACTCGTCGTCGCGTCCGAGGGGGTTGTTGGGGATGGTGTCGAAGAGGTTTTCAAGATTGTAGAATGCAACGCCAAAGCGCTGGTTGACAGGGTGCTGTTTTTGAGCTGATACCGCTACTGAGGTGATCACGGCTATGATCAGCAGCAGACTGATTCTTCTGATGTTCATTGCTTATAGTTTGGAAGGATGATTGATTACGTTTTTGAAAGCACACTCTTTCAGCTGTAAAATTAGCGAATATCTTTAAGAAACTGTTTAATTTTATGAGAAACGTTTAAATTTAGCTGATAAATTTTTGTGTTAAGACCCTGTTATGATTTTTTATCGCTTCCTATATTGCGGATGTAGCTTAGAAGGTGTCGTCGTTCCGGGCTGTTCATTCCTATGGTCAGGGCCACTGTCAGGGCTATAAGGAGCGAGNCGGCGAGCGAAAGGATTAGATTTGCTGATTCAAGCAAGCGGAAGTGGGTGTCTGCTANAAATATTATGCCTGTGGCGATGAGTGTGTAAAAGGCGGGTAGNATCACTTTACGTATGAAACCGGGGATGTCGAAGGCCGGGATGACAAGTTTTATTAGTCTGATGCGCTGTGCAATGGTGACTATTGTTATAGCTATGGTGATGAGAANCACGATTGTGGGCTCGCATCCGGCTTTCAGCAATAGGTAGGATAGCGGTAGATTTAAGAGTATGGTGGTCCCGACTATGATCTGGTAGCGTCTGATCTTGCCGGTGGCGTGAACTCCGGCCCCGATGCTGTAGGTGATTGTTTCGATTAGGGCGTTGAGGAGGATCAGTTGTGAAAATGTGCAGGTGTAGGGTGGCACGTCAGTGAGCCATAGATGCANCAGGCGNTTGGCGTTTATGATGACCGGGAATGAAAGCAGCAGCATCAATAGGAATGAAAATTTGGCTCCNTAGACTATGAGCCGCTGCATCGGTTCNAACTCATTGCGCGAGTATGTNTTGATGATTTGGGGGTTGATGGCGNTGGTGAANTTGATGACGAAGCTGTTTATGGCGGCGTTGACCTGATTGGAGATGGCGTAGGCTGCATTGATGGCCGGACCGAAAAATATGTTGAGNATGATGTTGCANCCCTGCGATTTGCAGGCCCAGGCGAGGGTGCCCATAGCGCTCCACGCGCCGTAGGATANCATGGTGGAAAAAGCGCCTTTTTCGATGTGCCATCCGCCGCTACATTCCTTGAAATTGGTTCGTGCGTAGATGATGTGAATGGCGCAGATGATAACTGATATGCCGGCCAGCATCAGGGCGTAGTCGAATAGTCGTTGCTGCTCCGGAGCCACTGAAATGATCATTGCGATTGCGAGTTTTAATATTGCTTCGAGGATGCCGATATATGCGTAGATGTGCATCTTTTCGTGGGCTATGATGGCGGCGCTATACGGCACCTGCACTATCGAGATCACAAAGGCAAACACCGTGCATTGATATATGCGGTTGGCCGCATCCATCTGAGANGCCGGTATGTTCATTATAGAGTTGAGGAGCCATAGGCCTGCGGTTTCGGCAATTAGCAGTGCCACTGCCGCAATGATCAGATGGATCGTGAAGGCTGTGCGGAATGTGTTGCGCAGTCGCTNCGGGTCGCTTCGTGGGATGTCGAAGGCAAGAAAGCGCTGCGCCGACTGGGCCATCGCGCTATTGATAAAGGAGAAGATCACTACGATTCCGGCCACAACGTTGAAGATGCCGAAGTCTACCACGCCGAGAGCTGCAAGCACCAGGCGCGAAGTGTAGAGCGATGCCCCCATGACGAGAATCATGCGGGTGTAGAGNATTACGGTGTTTCGGGCTATGCGTCGGGTGGCGATCGATGATGGTGTAGTTGACATTGCGAAGTCAAAATTAGTGAAAAGAGTGATAATGTGCAAAAAAGCGAAACGTCCGGGCCCCACGGCTCGGACGTTTCTCGGTTATATGCTTAGTAATTATTTAGATGCTGTAGTCAATCAGAAGCTGAAAGTGGTAATTAAGAGACGTTTTATTTATATTTTTATGCTTGAATTTTGGTTGTAAGGCTATGTTTTTTGCTATTATGGTATCATGGATTTCTTTTCAGCGTCTGCGAGTGGGAGAGGGGATTAACGATAGTCGGCGAAGCGTTTCTGGAGCTCCTGACGAGCGAAGAAGATGCGGCTCTTGATAGTTCCGATGGGGAGTCCCATTTCGTCGGCGATTTCGTTGTATTTGTAGCCCTGAACGTGCATAGAGAAGGGCACGCGGTATTTTTCGGGAAATTCAGCGATAGCGGCAGTGATTTCGCTTGCGGCATAAGAGCCTTCGGGCGATTCGAGGCCGGAATCCTGCGAGAGGTTGAGGTG
>JAAVEX010000054.1 GCA_014801065.1 Barnesiella sp. | reverse complement strand
CATTATTAATGGCCCGTTTTACCGCTGCCATAATCTGACCGAAATATTGGTAGATGAGGCGAATCCCAACTTCGTGTCAGTTGACGGCGTGCTTTACAACAAGGATATGACCAAACTTGTCAGCTGTCCCGAGGGAAAGACCGGAGACTTTATTATTCCTCAGAGTGTCACTGAACTCCAGGTAAGTGCGTTGAACGGGTGTTCGAATCTGACTTCGATAACACTACCTGATGGACTTAAAACGATTGGCTCCAATGCTTTATATCTATGCTCCGGCATCTCATCGATCAGCATTACGGCCAATGTAGCGTCGGCTTCAACTGCCTTTTTAGGTAGATGCAATTCTCTTCAGGAGATAATCGTGGAGCATGGCAACGAAAACTATAAAGTGGTTGATAATATGCTTTACAACAGTGATATGACAACCCTTTTAATGGCTCCGGTGGGTAGCAATACACTGATAGATATTAATGANCTTCCTGAATCTGTAACAAGTATTTTAAGTTTTGCATATTCGGGAAGCAAAGCCCTCACCAATGTCTATATTCCGGCGAGAATTAACACAATTGGCATTGGGGCATTTATTTATACCCCGAATCTGATCAATTTCGATGTTGATGAAAACCATGCGTCATATTGCTCCGTCGACGGTGTGTTATTTAACAAGGCTAAAACGCAGGTCATAGCATATCCTTATGGCAGAACAGATACATACGTAGTTCCGGACGGTGTAACGACACTAACAGCTAACTCATTCAGAGGTGCAAACTTGACCGGTTTGGTTATTCCCGCATCCGTTACTACCGCGGCTACAACATTTATTCAAGATGCAAATAATCTGAAAAAGATAGTCGACCTTAATCCGGTGCCTCAAACCATAAGCGTGACAGCCATGTTATACAAGCCGGAAGATCTGGTAGTATATGTCCCACAGGGAAGCAAAGAGGCTTACGAGCAGGCGTGGCCGCTTTTCCATAATTTTGAGGAGATAGGTACATTTTTGATGGTTCTCTCTGAAAATGAAAAGACNCTCACCGCCGGAGAGGATCTTCAGCTGAAAGCTTATTTTGTGGATCCCGGTGGAGATCTCGAACTCGACAAAGAGACATGGAGCAGCTCTGACCCGAATGTTGCNACCGTCGACGAGAATACAGGTTTGGTGACAGCCGTAGCGCCCGGAAAATGCGTGATCACCGTGACCGGTACGGATCACGGCGGAACGCAGCAAACTGACCAATGTGATATCACGGTTGCTTCTACCTCTGCTGTGACTATGATCGAATCTGATGATGTTAAAGCAATNGACTGGTCAAAACCCTTTGAGGTGTTTGATCTGAGCGGCAAGAAAGTAGGAACAAAGATNGAAAACCTCGCTCCTGCCATCTACATTGTCCGTCAGGACTCCGCCTCAGCAAAGATCGCGGTGAAGTAATCGCCACTCATATCTTTGTGCGAAAATAGTTTTCGCCACTCCTTTGGTTCGAANCCAAAGGAGTGGCGAATTCCTTTTCATACCCCCCACCATTAGCTGTCCCAATCGGTTTTGAGAGCGCGGCATGACGGCTGAAGCCCCCTGCGAGGGAGGGGATCAGGGCTTGGGGAGGGGTTGCCAGATGTAGAGNCGGTCGGAGGGACGGATTTTGGAGGGCACTTTCATTGAAAAGCTTTCCCCTTTCACGGCGCGGTCNACNGGCTTGAGNTCNACGCGGATCTCATCTACGGTCAGGATCAAGGCTCCTGTTGTGGGGCCCGTGATCACTATCTCATCNCCTTTNTTCACCTCGCCGCTCTCAACGTAGAATTCCGCCACCCCGAGGTTGGAGAANTANCNNACNCCNTTGGCTGCATACTGTTTGACACGCGTGGCGCTCGACCCGTATTTGCTCGACCATTCTCCCAGGCGTTGTCCAAGATAATAGCCATTCCAGAATCCGCGGTTGAAGATTTTGCCCAGGCGTTCGTCCCAGCNGTCNATCTTCTCCTGNGTGTATGTGCCGTTGCATATCGCTTCGAGNGCTTCGCTGTAGGCTTCCACGGCGATCTTGACATATTCCGGNCCNCGGGCACGGCCTTCGATCTTGAACACGCTGACNCCGGCATCGATCATCTTGTTGAGGAANTGNATGGTCTTNAGATCTTTGGGCGACATGATATATTTGTTTTCGATATCAAGTTGATCACCCGTCTCGCGGTCGGTGACGGTGTAGCCCCGGCGGCATATCTGTGTNCATGCCCCGCGATTGGCGCTTGAGTTCATTTCGTGAAGGCTCAGATAGCATTTTCCCGACACGGCCATGCAAAGAGCGCCGTGGCAAAACATTTCGATCCTGATCAGTTCGCCGCGNGGTCCGCGGATCTGTTCGTCGACNATTGCACGATGGATCGCGGCCACCTGATCGAGATTAAGTTCGCGCGCGAGTACAACCACGTCGGCATACGCTGCATAGAACNGGACCGCTTCGATATTGGTGATGTTGCACTGCGTCGATATGTGGACCTCGACGCCGCGGCTGCGTGCATAGGATATTGCGGCGATGTCGCTCGCTATGATGGCCGATATGCCCGACGCCGCAACGGCGTCGATCACGGAGCGCATGCGCGGCAGATCGTCGTCATACATGATCGTGTTGACCGTGAGATATGACTTGACATTATGTTGATCGCACACGGACGCTATGTTGTGCAGATCGTCGAGTGTGAAATTGACCGACGAGCGGGCTCGCATATTNAGCCCTTCCACACCAAAATACACTGCGTTGGCTCCGGCTTCGATCGCAGCATAGAGAGATTCGTAGCTCCCTACCGGGGCCATTATTTCAAAGTCTTCGCGCTTCATTTGTCTGTGGGATTAGCTTTTTCATAAAGAGGGACGCACCGGCGTGCGTCCCTGCTTGTGTTATGGAAATCGAGATTTTTTCAGAGNNGTGTTTATTTCTTTGAAAAATAGAATGTGAATGTGGTCGGTTCGATGGGCAGGAAGTATTTGGGGAGCACATCGGGNCCGCAAGTNGCCGTGCCGACACCGGTCTGGGCGGCATCGAGATGAACCGTACATTCGCTGCCGGGGATCAGATCGCTTGTGTGTTGTGCGGCTTGCAGGGCAGAGTCGGCGTATGGGTAGACGCTAAACTGGAAGAGAGCGTCGGAGCTCACGCGCATGTCGCCGCCGTTGAATGTGACGTAGCGGGTTTGAGTGTGGTTNCCGGCCGATTTTGGCTTGACGTAGAGGTGGAATTCCTCTTCGGGCACGAAAGTGTACGTGCCGACACGGCCTGCCTGCATACGGTCAACGTAGGTTTCGCCGGAGCGNCCATAGTAGGTCACCGTCGAGCAGTCGGCTGTAGGAGTGGTATAAGTCAGACCCAGGCGGGGCATGTTTTTGATCATCGCGGTGTCGGGGAGGAATGTGCAGCTTATGGCCAGAGTGCCGTCGGCGTTCACGCTATAGCGATANTCGGCGTCGGCTATGCGATTGCCTTTGCGGCCATAGATCGTAGTCGTTACGCTGACCACACCCTTCTTGTCCATAGCAATTTTAGATGCTCTCTGNTAGANACTGTCGATACCCTCTTCAACCCACTGGCGGTTTTTNCCAACCCAGGCCAGGTCGTTTTCCGTGGCCGGACGGTAGATCGAAAGTGCTATNGGCGATGCGAGCTGCTGCTTGCNGCCAATGGTAAGCGAGGTGATCTCGCCGGTCGACTCGCTGACGGCAAATGATGTGCCTGAAGCAGAGGTGAATGTAGAGGTCTTCTTGTTCTGCTTGAGTTTGGCGGCCGTAAATTGCGCTTTGGGAGTTTCGATGGCGGGGAGCAGGAATTGATCGTAGGCCACTTCATCGCCGGCTTTGACGATTGCAGCATCTTGTTTCGGGCTCCAGCTCAGATCGAGGAACGCTTCCGTTTCAGTGGGGTTGAAAGATCCGAGGCTGACGTTGACAGTCTGATACGGAGCACATTCGATGGTCTTGGTGCCCTGCTGAAGTGTTTTTCCTTCGGGATCGGTCACTTTCCACGTTAGTGTGTATTGGTCGAGGTTGGTAAAGTCAAACCAGTTTTTCACGGCTACGGTCAGCGTGGCGGGATCGACCAGCGTGCATTTGATGTTTTGATACACCTTTTTCACTTCGGCCAGAGCGGGATGAGGCTCGCGGTTGGCCTGAATGAGACCGTTGCAGTTAAACGAATTGTCGGAGGGCACGTTGGCGGGGCCGTAGTCGCCGCCGTAAGCCCAATATTTGCGACCATTGGGCGCTGTCTCCTCAAATCCCTGGTCAACGAAGTCCCAGATGCAGCCACCCTGAAGGATGGGGCGCGATTCGAAGAGATCCCAATAGTCCTGCAGACCGCCTACGGAGTTGCCCATGGCGTGAGCGTATTCGCAGAGAATATAGGGGCGTTTGGCCTTGGCGGAGTCGCCATATTCCTTCACGCCGGAGTGATAGCCATACATGAGGGCATAGATATCGGAGTTCCAGTCGTCGAGCGCGCGCTCATACTGGATGGGGCGCGACGGCTCGATATTTTTCATGAATTTGTAGGCTTCCTCAAACACTATGCCGTTGCCACACTCGTTGCCGAGCGAGTAGAACAGCACCGAGGGGTTGTTTTTCGATTTCTCCCACATGCGCTGCTGGCGGTCGACCACGGCGGGAATCCATTCGGGGCGTTTGGCCAGCGATTCCGCTCCGTAGCCGTAGCCGTGTGATTCGGCGTTGGCTTCATCTATGAGGTAGATGCCATATTTGTCGCAGAGATAATACCAGTAGCGGTCCTGGGGATAGTGGCAGTTGCGCACGGTGTTTATATTGTTCTGCTTGAGTATTTGAATATCTTTTTCGGCAAGCTCGCGGGGCACGGTGCGTCCGAGCTCTGAGTGGGCGTGGCGGTTTGCGCCTTTGATTTTTATCGGCTGGCCGTTGAGCAGATAGAGGCCATCCTTGACCTCGGAAGTGCGGAACCCAACGTTGCAGCCCACAGTTTCCGTTACCAGACCCTTCTCATTTTTCAGGTCGATAAGCAGCGTGTATAGATTGGGCGACTCTCCGCTCCAGGGTTTCACTCCCTTTATGTCGAGCTCAAAGAGATTGTCGGCGTTGGCCTGTGTGGTGCCACTCACCATTTTTTCTCCCTTTTCGTCAAAGAGGGAGAAGTCAACGCTGTAGGCTCCTGCTTTTGCTTTTTTTGCTTTGGATTTTACCGCCGGAAGTCCGGCCACGTCGACATCAAGCCATAGATGGCCGGTGGTGTAGTTGTCTGTCAGAGTGGTTCGGGCAGTGAAATCCGATATATAGGTGGACGGGGTGGAGTAGAGATAAACGTCGCGTTCCACGCCGCTCAGCCTCCAGAAGTCCTGACATTCGAAATAAGCGCCGGCGCTCCAGCGATATATTTCGAGCGCGATGGTNTTTTCGCCGTCGCGGAGTTTATCGGTGATGTCCCATTCGGCTGCCGTTTTCGAATCCATGTTGCAACCGATATACTCGCCGTTGATCCATGCGTAGTAAAACGAAATGGCTCCTTCGATAGCGAGCACCACGCGGCGTCCTTTCCAGTCGGAAGGCACGGTGAANGAACGGCGATACGAACCGACNTCGTTGGTTTCGGTCGGCACGTGGGGAGCATCTTTCTTAAACCCTGCCCACTCGGTGTCAAATTCGTATGTGGTGTTGACATACACGGTTGTGCCGTAGCCCTGACGCTCCCAGTTGCCGGGAACGTTGATCTCAGCCCAGGAGCTGACATCGTAGTCGGGTGCTTGAAATCCCTGAGGACGGTTGTCGACACCTTTCACCCAGTTGAATTTCCATTTGCCGTTGAGGCTCATATAGTAGGGCGACTGATCATACTTGAAGTCACGGACATCGCGGAAGCTGTCGGTCGAAGCATAGGGCACCACCAATCCGTGGGCCGGAATCTGGCCGTCGCGATAGGCGTTGATTGTCTGCCATTCAGGNNGTTGCTGCGCGGTAGCCACCATAGCAGTGGCAGCCGTCAGAATCGAGCATAGGATTTTTTTCATGGATGTGATGATAATAGTTGGCGTTGTAATANCACAAAGATAGTGATAATCTTCGGATTGAGAAATAATATGGACCGTTTTGGAATAAATATTNTAGGGAGAAATGACTAATTTTGTCAAAACTTTTAATGTAGAATAATTCAAATATCAACGTAATAAATAATTAATGACATTGAAAAGAATTTTANTTTTATGCGTGATTGCGTGTGCAGCAATCTCTGCAATGGCCTACGATCTTGCCGGCAAGACATTCAGCGGCACTCTTAGTGAGGGACGGATGAAGGCGAACATGACAGTGACTTTGCGTGCAAANGGGACNGGAAGTGTGGTTTGTAGCGGAACCGGCATCAAGACAACCACAATTAAAATCGCTCGTTGGGAGGAATCCGGTGATTATGTTAATGTTCAAAGCGTTGATGGAGTTATGGACTACTTCCCGATTCAAGAATTTTCTGATGGAACCATCGCTCTTGGCGCAAAGGATGACTATGGCAACGTCATCTTCTGGCTAAAAGAAAAGAAAACCACAGCAAAATCCGGCACAAAGAAACGCCGCCGCTAATCTACCCCAACTCCCAAATACAAAGCCCCGGCATGGTCTGCTCCAAGCCGAGGTAATCGAAGGGGCTGACTCTTGCAAAAGAATCAATCCTAACTTTTGTCTTGACTCATAAAGTTTAATGGGGTTGCAGAAAAAATGATGCGATATTATTACTCCCTCGCACCATGGGACGATTTGTTTAGCCGATGATTCCAAGGGCTAAACAAATCAAAATGAGAGCCATAAAGAACTTCATCGAAATACGGATATTTAATTGGATATCCATATAACATCTTGTTTTTTCCTACACAATAAATAAGCCTAAAAATTTACAGTCGGTTCGTAGAATGTCGTTACAATAGTGACCATAGTCATTATGGGAGCAAACAATTGTGCCACTGAAATTCACATAAATTTAAGCAGTTTCTAAAATGGTGGCAGTGTATAGAAAAAAGTTGAGAGCCGGCTCCGGAATGGGGCGGCTCTCAGCGCGTTATGATGGTTGATGTATGGGCATGAAAAAAGGGTAAGCGATCTTCATCGCACCGCTACAACCCGGTACCGTTGCTTCGATCAAGACCTGGCGGAGTTCCCGGGGAGCTGGTCGTGGAGGACTTACCCGATGCAAAGTTACAACTTTTCTCGAAACCTGCAAAATTATTTTTCTGAGTCGGTTCGCGCAGATCAGAATCGGTTGTAAATGTTGTTTATCGTGGATAGGTATCTTCTATGATGCTAAAATCGTCCGGCGAAATAAAGTTCGATTTTAATTCCCAGGCATTCAGGTATGCATCTTTTGATCCTTTAGGCACATGAATCTTTATCCCTTTGCGATACATAAGCCATTTCGGACATTCGCCAATTGGCTCGGGATTGTCAAACCACACTTCCTCAAGACTTTTGTAGCTGCCGTCGGGATAGCTTTTTAGATTCTTGCCAAATACTATTCGCTTTAGTTTGGGCAACTNGCGGAATGAATAGCGCTTGAACCTATCTTCCTCATCAATGAGGTTGATCAGACTTTGGGGCAATATAAGATGCTCTACATTAGGCATATCGATGAATGACTCGGTAATGCTTTCAATACCCTCGGGCAATTTGAGTTCAGTAATATAGGGTGTGTCTTGGAATGATTCTTTAATTGACTGCAAACCTGACGGCAAATCTATCGATGTTCCATTATATTTTGAAATAGACGATTCGATTTTTTTGATTGTCGCAGGAAGAACTATATTGTCGATGGTATTGTTGAAGCTGGATTCTATGGATTCAATGGAGGTTCCCGACAGATATATTGTTTTGAGCGTTGTGTTCCGGAATGATCCCGTTATTGTTTTTAGATTCTTTCCAAAGGTCACGCTTTTTAGGTGTGGAAGATCATTGAAGGAAGTTGTAATTTTTTCAGCACTCGATAGATCAATATCTTTTAGGTTGCAGTTGGAAAACTGGCGTGTGAAACTCTTGATCAACCCTAAATTGATCTTTTCAAGAGAGGGCAACAATACAAATGAATCTTTTCCCAATTTTTTTACTCCAGACGGTAATTTGATTTCTCTAAGCTCCGGAAGATTTACAAAGCTGCCCTCGCCAATCTTTGTAAGCGCCGGACCGAGATCCAATACCGTTAGTTTTGGCAGACAAGTGATTGAACTATTCCCTATTTTGACAAGTCCGGAGAATGACAATGACTCCAATTCAGCACAATTTACGATCGTGTAATCCGGCACTTCCGACATGTTTTCACCAAAAGATAATTCCTCCAGTTCGTCGCATCCGTTAAACACGAAACTTTGCAGTTTAGTGACTTCGTAATGGTCCAGGTCGTGTTCTACAGAAGCGGGTATTGATATCTTTCCTGAATAGCAGTTAAAATATCGGTCTATAGGATTTCCTTCATCATCTTTAATGCATACTTTCACTTGCATCTTCGACGGATCTGTGAGTATTTCTTTATATAGAATGCCATTATCGGTAAAGTAGGATTGGGCGGACACAATTGTGGCCGAAAGACATGATAGTATGACTGCTATTATTTTCATGATTATAAAGTTATTATTGAAGTCGTCTAAACTAATTTAGAGAAATTGAAAGTTGAAGTGAATAAATAGCTAAAATACAACGTACTCTGATATAGATTCCCTATATTAGGGTTGCAACAACTATGTGGAGACATAGATACTAATAATCTTTTATTACAAAGATAGCGCTTAATTCCGAGATTGTAAAGCGTATTATGCGCCCGATGTTTCGTCTTTGGCTGTTTTTGATTAAATTTGTGGAGAAATTTAATTAGAAGTTATGGTTTCTGTTGACGGACTGACAGTTGAGTTTGGGGGTACAACCCTCTTTAAGGATGTTTCGTTTGTGATCAATCCGAAGGATAGGATTGCGCTGATGGGCAAGAATGGAGCGGGCAAGAGCACGCTGCTGAAGATTCTTGCCGGTGAGCGACAGCCCACACGCGGTGCCGTATCCGTTCCGAAGGATTGCACGGTCTGCTATCTGCCTCAGCATCTGATGACGGAGGACGGCCGTACGGTGTTTGAAGAGGCTTCGCAGGCGTTTGCCCACCTGCGGGAAATGGAGGCTGAGATCGACCGGATGAATGAGGAACTGTCAACGCGCACCGACTATGAGAGCGATTCCTACATGGCTCTGATAGAGAAGGTGAGTGCGGTGAGCGAGAAGTTTTATGCAATTGATATGACCCACTTTGAGGAGGATGTCGAGAAGGCGCTCCTGGGTCTGGGATTCAAACGTTCCGATTTCGACCGCCCGACATCGGAATTCTCCGGCGGCTGGCGCATGCGCATCGAGTTGGCCAAGCTGTTGTTGAAAAATCCCGACGTGCTGCTGCTCGACGAGCCTACGAATCATCTCGACATCGAATCGATCGGCTGGCTTGAAGATTTCATCATCAACAGTCCGATGGCGGTGGTGGTCATCAGCCACGACCGCAGGTTTATCGATACGATCACCACACGGACCATCGAAGTGACCCTCGGCCGGATATATGACTATAAGGCCCGCTACAGCCACTATCTGGAGCTGCGCAAGGAGCGCCGGGCGCAGCAGCAGAAGCAGTATGACGACCAGCAGAAACAGATTGCCGAGGCACGCGAATTTATCGAGCGCTTCAAGGGTACATATTCAAAGACCTATCAGGTTCAGAGCAAGGTCAAGTGGCTCGAGAAACTCGAGATCGTTGAGGTGGACGAAGAGGATACATCGGCTTTGCGGCTTAAATTCCCGCCATGTCCGCGCAGCGGGAGCTATCCGGTGACGGCCGAGGGTGTCGGCAAGAGCTACGACGACAAGCTCGTTTTCTCCAACGCTTCATTCATGATCGAGCGGGGCGACAAGGTGGCTTTCGCGGGGCGCAATGGCGAAGGGAAATCCACAATGGTGAAAGCCATTATGAAGGAGATTGATCATGATGGTCAGCTAACTTTAGGCCATAATGTNAAGATCGGCTATTTCGCTCAGAACAGTGCGGCNCTTCTCGATGAGAATCTGACCGTGTTTCAGACCATCGATGATATAGCCGTNGGTGATGTCCGGTTGAAAATCCGCGATCTGCTCGGAGCGTTTATGTTTGGCGGAGAGGAAAATCAGAAGAAAGTGAAGGTGCTTTCCGGCGGTGAACGAGTCAGNCTGTGCATGATCAAGCTGCTGCTTGANCCGATCAATCTGCTGATTCTCGATGAGCCGACCAATCATCTCGACCTCAAGACAAAAGACATTCTCAAGCAGGCGCTTCGTGACTTCGACGGGACGCTGATTGTTGTCAGCCACGACCGTGATTTCCTTGACGGACTGGTCACCAAGGTCTATGAATTCGGCGACGGCCGCGTGCGCGAGCATCTCTGCGGTATCAACGAATTTCTTGAAAAGAAGAAAGCCGAACAAATGAGTTAGTTGTNCNTATNTANTTATNAGNCANNGNTTTGTGTAGGATNATGNCTTTNNNCATCCGGCCGAAACGCAAGNANAAACTCANNAAANAGCTAATAGAAGAAANGCGGACATCCGCTCTATCCGGTGATCGGGATTGAGCGGATGTCCGTTTATNCAATAGCCTGAAGNNAGGGNCTGCGGATCAGTCTACGGTCCAGGTGTCGCCGGCCAGGATCATCGAGCGGAGGTCGGTGAAGCCATGAGATGCTTTGACTTGTTCTACNTGATTTTCAAGTTCTTCGTTGTAAACGGGCGACTGNACATNGCGGATCACACCTAATGCAAGCGGAAGATCAGTGCCGTCCATCATGGCAAGCTGCTGATGGAGGAAGTTGGTGGGGGTGTGGCTGTCGTGAACGAGCACNTCGTCGATCGTGTAGCCATCTTTGCCTATCTCCACAGCTTTCAGTCCGAAACCATCCTGAACCAGTCCGAAGTTACGCTCTTTGCCGAAGATCATCTTCTCGCCATCAACGAGATGAATCGTGCGGTCAGCGCGATATTCGCGGTCGGTGATGCGATTGTGGATGCCATTGTTGAAGATCACGCAATTCTGGAGTATCTCAACCACTGACGCTCCTTTGTGGCGTGCGGCGGCTAAAAGTACTTCTTGAGAAATCTGCAGTTCGACATCGATCGAGCGGGCAAAGAAATTGCCTCGCGCACCAAACACGAGCTCGGCCGGAATAAAGGGGTCTTCCGTTGTGCCGTAGGGCGACGATTTGCTGACGAATCCGCGATCGCTCGTAGGAGAATATTGTCCTTTTGTCAGACCATAGATCTTGTTGTTGAACAGNAGCATGTTGATATCGATGTTGCGTCTGACGGCATGAATGAAGTGGTTGCCGCCGATGGCAAGACCGTCGCCATCGCCTGAGATCTGCCACACGGTCATCTCCGGATTGGCCACCTTGAAGCCGGTGGCTATCGCAGCCGCGCGTCCGTGGATGGTGTGGAATCCGTAGGTGTTCATNTAGTAGGGCAGGCGCGACGAGCATCCGATGCCNGAAATCACTGCCGTCTTGTGAGGCGGAACGCCAAGCGAGGCCATCGCCTTATGGAGGGAATTGAGGATAGCGTGGTCGCCGCAGCCCGGACACCAGCGCACCGGCTGATCGCTCTTGAAGTGGGCCGGAGTATATGCTGTATTGTTTGAAGTTTCCATGATTAATCGTTTTCGATGATTGATTCCACTTTGCTAACCACTTCCTCTACCAGGAACGGCTGTCCCTGGATCTTGTTGATGCGCTCGATCTTGAGATTCGGGAAGCGGCTCTGGAGATAGTCGGCAAACATGCCGGTGTTGAGNTCGGCCACGATCACGCGTTTGTAGCGGCTGAGTATCTGCTCGGTGTTGCGCGGCATCGGATTGATGTAGCGGAAATGCGTGAACGCAACTTTGTGGCCGANGGCGTTGAGTTCCTGNGCGGCNGTGCGCAGGTGGCCGTAGGTGCCGCCCCATCCCAGCAGGATGGTGTCAGCGCCCTCGCAGTCGATCACTTCGAGCTCGGGAATATCGTTGGCGATGCGGGCTATTTTCTGACGACGGGTTTCGACCATNCGTTCGTGGTTGACGGGATCGGTCGAGATCGCCCCGGTGTTGAAGTCTTTTTCAAGTCCTCCAAGACGGTGGGTTGCGCCCTCTGTCCCGGGAATGGCCCAGTAGCGCACGAGCGATTCCTCGTCGCGCTCGTAAGGCCGCCAGCCTCCGGCGTCAATCCGCTCTTTCGGCAGATAGGGCACTCGGATAGCGGGATATTCGTCGGGATCGGGAATGCGCCATGCCGACGAGCCGTTGCCGATGAAGGCATCGGTGAGAAGAATCACCGGTGTCATGTGTTCGATCGCTATGCGGGCGGCTTCAAATGCCATGGTGAAGCAATCGGTGGGCGACGCGGGGGCCACTACCGCCACGGGCGATTCGCCGTTGCGGCCATAGAGTGCCTGCATCAGGTCGGTCTGCTCGGTCTTGGTGGGNAGACCTGTGGAAGGTCCGCCACGCTGAACGTCGATCACCACCAGAGGGAGTTCGGCGATCACTGCCAGACCGATCCCTTCACTCTTGAGAGCCAGGCCGGGGCCGGAGGTGGAGGTGACNGCCAGATTGCCCGCAAANGATGCACCGATCGCCGAGCATACGCCGGCTATTTCATCTTCCATCTGGACAGCCTTGACCCCGAGGTCTTTCCGCTTGGCCAGCTCGTGGAGTATATCCGTGGCCGGAGTGATGGGATAGGATCCCAGGAATAGAGGCCGCCCGGCTTTTTCGGAAGCCATGATCAGCCCCCATGCGGTGGCTGTGTTGCCGTTGATGTCGGTGTAGATTCCTTTTCGGGCCGGTTTGGACTCGATGCGATATGTCGACACCGATGCGTGTATGTTGTGGCCATAATTGAAGCCTGCTTCGAGCACTTTCGTNTTGGCTTCGAGTATGGCCGGTTTCTTGCCGAATTTCTTTGAAAGGAAATGTTTTACTGACTCCATGGGGCGGTCGAACAGCCATACTATCAGACCGAGAGCGAAGAAGTTGCGACACTTAACGATCGCCTTGTTGTCGAGCCCCGAGTCGGCAAGCGCGGCCTTGGTCATTGACGTGATCGGCACATCAAGCACCTGGGCGTGGATGCCGAGTTCGGCAATCGGATCCATCGTTTCGAAGAGTGCCTTTTTGAGATCGGCTTCTTTAAAAGAATCAATATCGATGATGATAACGCCGCCCTCTTTCACATGGTGGAAATTCTGCTTGAGAGCCGCCGGGTTCATGGCCACCAGGACATCACACTTGTCGCCCGGAGTATGCACCCCTGTGCCGACACTCACCTGAAAGCCCGAAACGCCGCCGAGCGAACCCTGCGGAGCNCGTATTTCAGCCGGATAATCCGGAAAAGTCGAAACCTCGTTGCCGAGGCCCGCAGATACGTTGGTGAAGATATTGCCCACGAGCTGCATGCCGTCGCCGGAGTCGCCGGAGAAGCGGACCACTACCTTGTCGAGGGTCTTAATGCTGGTTTCTGTCAACATTCTTATGTATAATTATGGTATTATTATCTGTCTTAAGCTGTAGCTATACAATTGCGCAACAAAGTTATCAATAAAAATGATATGATGCTATTTTTCATGATAGATTCCCCTCAGATTTCTCTAAATTTTTAACAGTCTTCAATGATTTGGGAGACGTTTGATATCAGAAGTTTTGAAAAAGTATCCGTTTTTAATGTCGTGTCCCGCTTGTCATTAAAAAAAAGATTATGTTTTATGAATCGTTATTAACGATTCCAAAGATAACCGTAACAATTAAATAAGCTTAATAAGGTCAGAAATAAGATTGATTCAAATATCAGGAGCACTTTTGTCTTTAAAATACGTTTAATAAGTAAGTGGTTGATTAGAACAAACAAAATCCAAAAAGCAAATGTTCGGAATATTACCAACATCAGGCTGATTGGCTTGACACATATCCATGCATTGTATGCGAAATCATAGAATATGCCCAGATATGCAAGATAAAGAAATGCGTAAGAAGTAATTTTTTTATAATTAATTGATGTTATGTTTAAAAGTACCATAGTGATGATGCNTGGGGTTCTACTTATGAATATATCTTCCGGCAGGATTCCAGTTCATTATAGATTTAAATGCTGGGCTTGGTAANGTCTTGATGTCGCATTTCATCTGGTAGCCGTTGAAAACATCCACAAGGCCTACAGGTGTAGATATTGGGATTGTCGTAGGAACCATAGTGGGTTTAGTATGCGCTTGAAAGCGAGTGCAAAGTTACTTGGTTTTCAGCAAATAGCCAAACAGTTTCTGAAATCCGGGCGCAAAGATATGCTCATCCTGCGCAATGAATCTGCGTAGCATACCAAAACTTTTCCGATTTTGCATTGCGAAATTNCAACTCAGATGCAAGCCTGGATTCTTTGTAGAATTTAAGCTCTGAGTAGCAGGATTTTGATAAAATTGTTGTAATATTGCAATTGTATACGCAAAGAGGGTCTGTCGGTTAATCCCGGAATCCAAATTATGACATGTGCTGAAAGCCGCTTATAATACTTATAATAATAGCGCATAATCCCTCGNAATGNTAATTGTGTTTTTGCAGATATGCACTGCTTTGCGTTTCATCTTNCCACGATATTTAATTTTTTCTCATCATGAAACATATCCTTTGTTTAGTTTTAATTCTTATTGGTTTTGATTTCAGCGCAAATGCATCNGTTTTATTTCCTCATTTCGTGGACATAGCGCCCGTTTACGAGGAAGGACTTTCAGAAGAGTTGCAGGCAGCGGGGGTGGAATGCGGAATGTATCATTCTACCAAACCGGATTTTTTGGTTTCAACAATTTCAGCCGTTGACGACTTTCTCAAGGANACACTTCCTTCAGANGTGACAAGATCCGAACAAAAGGTTGGCGACTGCGTCTTAATCATTTATACATCAGTAAATAGAAAGAACGATACAATCGAAACAAAACCACTGCAGTCCACCATCTATATCCTTGGCCGCCCCGATAAATCTTACGTGGCAGCCTATTGTGAGCAAGAAATCGATTAACAAAAGCTTCCCGCTATTCCACTTTCGGAGATCACGATTTGCGGTTGAAGCGGAGGGGGCGGGCTGTGGGGGTGGAGAAGAGGACGCCGTGGCGGTAGACGGGATGGCCGTTGACAAAGGTGATCTCTACTTTGCTCCCTACGGTCAGGCCTGAAAGGGGGGTCCAGCCGCAGCGTGACATGGCCCATTGGTCGGTGATGGTGTAGGGCTCGCAGTCGGTGTCAACGAGCACCAGGTCGGCATAGTAGCCTTCGCGGATGAAGCCGCGGCGATCAATGCCGTAGACAGTAGCGGGGTTATGACACATCTCGCGTACAATGGTGTGGATGTCGAAGATCCCTTCTTCGGCCATCTGAAGCATAAGAATGAGCGAAAACTGGATCATCGGCATGCCTGACGCGGCGGTTAGTGCCGTCCCTTGCTTTTCTTCAGGTAGGTGGGGGGCATGGTCGGTGGCTATGGTGTCGATCAGTCCGGTGGCCACGGCCTGACGTAGCGCGTCGCGGTCGGCCGGGCGTTTGATTGCGGGATTGCACTTTATACGGGTGCCGAGCATGGGGTACTGCTCGTCGGAAAAGGCGAGATATTGCGGGCAGGTTTCAGCTGTGATCAGTTTTCCTTCGGGGCTGCCCGGCTGGAGCAGTTCGAGCTCGCGGGCCGTGGATATATGTAGGAGGTGAAGGCGATGGTTGTGGCGTCGGGCTATCTCGACTATGCGCTGCGATGCTTTGAAGCATACGTCGTGGTTGCGGATCACCGGGTGGAAATCGAGCGAGAGCATCTCGCCGTAGCGTGCCACCACAGCTTCGCGGCGTTGACGCAGAAGTGTCTCGTCCTCGGCGTGGACGGCGATGAGAGCGTCGACCGACGAGAAGAGCCGGTCAATGGCTTGGTCAGACTCCACGAGCATATTGCCTGTTGATGATCCCATGAAGAGTTTCACTCCGGCCACCTTCGAATAGTCGGCGTGGATCAGCTGATCGAGATTGCTGTCGGTAGCGCCGATAAAGAATGCATAGTTGGCCATAGAGACCTCGGCAGCACGACGCATCTTCTCCTCTACGGCTTCAATAGTGACAGTCGGAGGCTTGGTGTTGGGCATGTCGATAAACGAGGTGACACCGCCGGCCACGGCAGCACGGCTCTCGGTGGCCATATCCGCCTTGTGGGTCAGGCCCGGATCGCGGAAGTGGACGTGGGTGTCGATCACTCCGGGCAACAGCAGACGTCCGGCTCCATCAATCTTATTATCGGCCTGTGCCAGCGTTTCCGGGTCGGGATCTCCTTCAGCCACGCGGGCTATCATCTCGCCTTTGATAGTGACATGGCCGAGAAATGATCGTCCTTCATTGACCACGAATACGTTATGGATCAGAGTGGTTTGTTCGTTCATCATTGGTTAAGGGTGTCGGATTCCTGATATTTGGGATATTTTCTGAACCAGCTGCTCACTTTGAGGCGTATGACGCCGAACACGGCTTCGCCGAATATTCCTCCCGACATCTTACTGGTGCCGACGGCGCGGTTGACGAATATGATAGGAACTTCCTTGATCGTGAAGCCACATTTGAGTGTGGTAAATTTCATTTCGATCTGGAAGGCATAGCCTTTGAAGCGAATTTTGTCGAGTTCGATAGTCTGAAGCACGTGGCGTCGATAGCATGCGAAGCCGGCGGTGGTGTCGCGCACTTTCATGCGTGTGATCATGCGCACGTAGGCGGAGGCATAATATGACATGAGCACNCNTCCCATGGGCCAGTTGACCACGTTGACGCCGGTGATATAGCGCGACCCTACAGCCATGTCGGCACCCTCTTCGGCGCAGGCGCGGTAGAGGTTCATCAGATCGTCGGGCTTATGCGAGAANTCGGCATCCATTTCAAAGATATATTCATAGTGTGGCCGATCGAGAGCCCACCTGAAGCCGGCTATGTAGGCGGTGCCGAGACCGAGCTTGCCCTGACGCTCAACCAGGTGCACGCGGTCGGGATACTGCTGCATTTTCTTCCTGACGATCGAAGCTGTGCCGTCGGGCGAGCCGTCGTCGATCACGAGCACATCCATCTGATGGGGTTGGCCCATGACGGCATCTATGATGGGGGATATGTTTTCTTTTTCGTTGTAGGTGGGTATGATCACCACGCAATCCGATTGCTGCTGACTCATTTCGGTTACTTGGGATGGTTAGAATTTATATGTNGCTCCGAGCAGTCCTGTGCGNCCCTGCGCNTCNATGCCGCTCACGAGATAATAGCTGCGACCCAGAAGATTTTCGCCGGTGAGGAAAACGCTCCAGCGGTCGGTGATACGATAGAGCGCACCTNCTTTGAGATTGTTGATCGATTTCAGATCGGTGAGAGTGTAGCTGAATATGCCTTCGGGACTNTCGGAAGGATATCCGAAGTGTTGGAGCGTNCCGGTGGCGCGGCTGCCACGGTATTCCCAGCCGAGGTTGATGTCGAGCCGGTTCATGGGTCTGACCGTCAGATCCACACCCACCACACGCTTGGCGCGGTCGGTCCAGAGATAGTAGCCGCGGTCTATTTTTTGTGGAGCGAGGTCGATCGAGGCCTTTATGCTGGCTATGTTGCGATAGTTATAGCCCAGAGCGGCATGCAGCTTGACCCCTGAGAGATCGATGGCGTTGAATGTCGACTGAAATTCTATCAGATCGCTCACGGCCACCGGCATTAGCCAGTCGTTGGCCCGCGCGAAGGTGAATGATGCTTCAGCGAAAAATCCTTTCCATTGGCCGAACGTGGCTCCGACTTCTGCTTCGAGCGCCACCTGCGAGTTGCGCCACGATCCGAACGGCACCGCGTAGGGGTTGCGCTGATAGAGCGACGAGAGGGAGTTGATGTGCTGTCCGCCCGAAGCCTTGAGATAGATNTTCAGAAAATCGCCGGGAGTCCAGTCTACGCGTGCCTGAGGGGCGACGTGGAATGTCTTCCCCTGATTGAATGTCAGGTCGAGGTTCACTCCGAGGTCAAGATCGAAGTGTCCTGTGGCAAAGCGGTAGAAGGGGGCAATGCGTAGTGTCGACTGAGAGAGTCGGTCGTCGCCGTGGNCAAGCATTGTTCCTCCCCAAAGGGTGAGNCCGCTGTCGTGGTTATACCCCTGATGTGTAAACTGNAAGTTGAGGCCGGCCGACGATTTGCGCGAGAGAGCCGAGTGGAGAAAGCCCGCGATATCGTAGCGACTNTCGCGNGTGGCTACGGCTGAATGACTGTCGGCATANTCTCCGGAATCGGTAGTCGTCCCGCTGCATACATATCCCCAGGCATTGGTCGGCGCAAAGCGTGCGAATGCGGCNCCGAGTCCATAGCTGAGCTTTCCGTGAGTCATGGTCCAGAGGCCGGATATGTTTATATGGTTGATATTCTGGTTGGCCCAACGGTCGGCTATCCGGTTGTTGAAGCGGGTGAAAGTGTAGTCGGTTCCGAAATCGATAAATGACTCTTTGCCTACGGCCTGATGGAGATTGACCCCGACGGTGGCGGTGTTGCGGCGCACTATCCTGCTGTTAAGACCATTTGGATCCGGATCGAGCTGGAGGATCGACCGTCCGCGGTAGGCGGTTCCGTCATATTGCAGCCAGCCGTTCAGGCGGGTGTGGTCGGTGTTGAGAAAGGTGTATCCGGCCGATGCTCCGAGATTGAACCGGGGCATGAAACCTAACGCCGCATAGCCGCGGTAGGGCGATGTATAGATGGTGTCGGCGTAGGGGGCCGGTTCGAGCATGGCTATCGACGAGGGGAGTGCAACGTCCACCGGAGCAGTGCTGTAAGGAAGCGATGTCTGCTTCTGAGCCGGAAGCGAAATAGTGGGGTCTACGGCAAGTTTGGTCATGTCGCGCAGCTCGGGAGCTTCCTGGTATCGGATCTCAACCTCTTTTTTGAGTTCCTGAGCGCTTGCCGATGATATCATGCCGGCCAGAAGGGTGAGGGCTAACGGTTTCGCTATATTGATCATTTTTGTAATGAGATTTTGAAGGGTTAACGATGCCTATTGTTCAAGCCGCGTGTCGATCATTTCGAAGATATCGGGTTCGTTGCCGGGATAGTTGGAGCGCAGGGCCTTAAGATATTCGTCGGCTTCAAACTGTTTGCCTTGCAGGCGAAGCAGGTCGGAATAGGCTATGAATCCGCGGGCATACCAGTAGTTGTGGGGCGATCCGGCATCGATGAAATCGTTGGCGGCGCGGTCCGCACGATCGAGCTCGCCGGCTTTCGTAAGCGATTCGATCAGAGCCACGGCGCTTTTCGATCCATAGAGTGTGGACGGATCGGCGGCAAGTCGTCCCCATATCTCCCAGGCTTCAGTGTTTTTGCCGCTTCTTTCGAGGGCTATCGCCTGATAATATTCGATCTGATCGCGGTCTATGCCCGACGCCGACGATGCGAGCAGCTGGCGGCTTGCCTCAAGAGCTTCGGCGGGGAGATCGAGCTCGATAGCGGTCTGAAGCATACCCATGCGCGCTTCGTAGAGCATGGCCGGGGTCGATGCCGAGGCAGCGAGCGCGCGATATGATTCGAGGGCCATCTCTCCTTTGCCCTGGTCGGCTTCCGCTTCTGCCTTGATCAGCAGCGCGTCTTCCTTACATGGCGAGTCGGGATACTGGTTGATGATGCGCGCGGCATAGCTTTCGGCCGTTTCGAGGCGGTCAGCATCGGCGGCATCTCGTGCGAGTAAGAGCAGTGCGTCCGGAACGTGTGCGCCGGCAGGATACTGCACCAGATAGTCAGAGAGCAGATCCGTTGACTGGCGGTCGTTGTAAGCNTCTTCGGCNGCGGCAAACGCTGTCGATTCAAGATCGGAGATGTCGATCTTGTTGGCCTCGGGTATGGAGTTGACAAACGCCACATAGTCAGGTAGATTTCCNGATGAGGCATAGATATTGCGGAGATCGTCGAGCGCCACTCGTGCTTCCTGACTGGTCGGGTAGGTGGTGGCCACTTTTTTATATGCGTTGATAGCCTCCTGGCGCTGTCCGTCGTTGAGCAGAGTCATAGCGAGCATGAGCGATGCCTGACGACCCTGCTGAGCCGTCGGGAAGCGGTCGATCACGTCGCGGTAGATCTGCGCCGCCTTATCGTTTTCGCCCAACACCGAATAGGATTCGGCCTTGGCCATCAGCGCTTCAGGCACCAGGGCCGACGATGGGAAGCGTTCAAGCATTGTGTTTAGCGTAGAGATGCGGTCGCGGTAGTTGCGGTCATATCCGCTCATCTCGGCTTTCTGAAAGAGAGCATAGTCGCCGGCCGAGGGATATGTTTTGTAGGCCTTGTCGTAGTAGGTCGACGCTTCATTGAAGCGGTGGCGGCAGTAGAGCGCATCGCCGGCTCGGTTGAGCGCATCTGCTTTCAGNCGGNTGTCGGCTTGATTGCTGTCGGCCACGCGTTTGAAATCCTTGAAAGCATCCTCATAGCGCTGCTGGCGCAGACGTGTGTAGCCCAGATTGTAGTAGGCCGACAGGCGGTTGGGATCGGANGCGGGCGCCGACTCAAGGAACGTAAGATAGTTGGCGGCTGCCTCGTCGTAGCGTTCGAGATCGTAGAGCGCGCCGGCGGCCCATAGCGTGCACTGGCGTTGCACTTCGGCNTTGCCGCGGCTGATAGCCTCTCCCTCGTTGAAATATTCGAGTGCTTTTTCCGGATCGGAGTTGCGAAATGCGCTCACACCGAGCATCAGCAGGGCNGTCTGCTTGTCGGCGAGCATCTTGGCTGATGGATTGCGCACTGAGTTAAGTATGCGCAGCGCGTTTTCATAATCGCTGTCCGAGAGGTATCCGTCGATCAGACTTTCGCGGATATTGTCGGCATATTTCGAATCGGGATATTTCGTGAGGAAGTTTTCAAGCATCTCCACAGAGTTGCCAAACGGCACTCGTCCGCCATCGAGNCGCGCGGCTATATAGTCATAGCTTGCGGTTTCTGCCACGGCGGGGCTGAAAGTCATTCTCGATGCTTTTTCGAAGGCGAGCATGGCGGCGTTGGTGTTCCCCACCTTAAGATAGCTCTGCCCGAGAGTGAGATAGGCNCTCTGCCCGATCACGTCGGTTTCGCCAACGGCCTTTTGAAGCGTTTCGATNGCCTCCATATATTTGCCCGATTCATATTCGTCATTGCCAAGGATATAGCATGCCGAGGGGCGGGGAGTGCGTTCTTCCGAGATATATTCGCGCAGATAGGGGAGCGCTTCGTTGCGCTTGCCGGTNTTGTAGAGCGATTCGCCGAGTATTCGTTTCAGCTCCGGGGCAAACGCCTTCAGAGCTTTATTTTTAAGAAGGTTTCTTGCCGAAGTGGCAGCGTCGGCATATTTCCCGTCGAGAAAGTCCATCTGACAGAGATAATAGGCCGCCGCCCCGCCCGGTTCGCGGGATGCATCGACGCTGCCCATCAGTTGGCGGGCCTGAGCGTAGTCCTGACGGCAATAGGCTATGTAGCCTTGATAGAAAAGGGCGGCGTTGCCGTAGCGGCGGGTCGGTTTCAGGAGTTCGAGCAGCGATAAGGCGCGATCATTTTCGCCGAGCATCAGNTGGCTGTAAAATTTGCGGTAGAGCAGATCCTCTGCGCGATCAGCCGTCAGGCCATCGATAGCTACTCGGGCGTAGGAGTCGATCGCCTCGCCATAGCTTCCGCGGGTGAAGTAGTAGTCGCCAATGCTTGTCAGCATCTCCTGTATCCACGGCGACTCCGGAAATCGCTGAATGAACACCCGCATAAGATCTATAGCCTCATCGTCGCCCGAATGGAGTGTGGCCATGGCGATATAATATAACACCTGCTCGGAATTGGCGTCGGCCGTCGACAGGTTGCGGATCTGCAGCATCTGGTCGATGCAGCCGTTAAAATTTCTGTCGTTGTACATCGCCACGCCGCGCTCGAAGTAGCCGCGTGCATCGGGCGAGTTGATCGCAGAGTTGGCCTCGGAGGAGAAGATTGCTCCGGAAGCTGTCAGTGCGGTCAGTAGGATCAGTCGTTTCATCGTTGCAAAAAAGAGGATGATTGATAAAATTATGCAAATATACAACCCTTTTTTTATTTTTTGGATTCCGTTCGGTCAAAAATAGATAGTTATTTAGGGAAAATATTCCATAATTCGCGGTTTAGTACTAAATTTGCAAGTATAAGAGAGTGTTTGGATTTAAATGATCAGGCATTGCGACTGATGAAAGCTTTGAAAAAGCGCCCAAAAGATTTTGAATGAAATCTAATCCCATTCTTTTATATTTAATTTGGTTTAAATTCAAACACTCTCTAAGTTTCTCTTTTATGAACAGGCTGATTCTTTACCGACTGATATTCTGCGCGGCTGTGGCCATGATCGTGGCTGCCTGTGCAAGCATGGGCCGTCCCGAAGGCGGTCCGCGCGATGAAACGCCTCCGCGATTTGTCAGGAGCAATCCTGCGCCGGGGTCCACTAATGTCAACGTCGACCGCCTGACGATCGTTTTCGACGAAAACGTGCAGGTCAAGGATGTGATGAACAAGGTGGTGGTCTCGCCCCCGCAGGCTTCTATGCCGAAAGTGACCGGTGTCGGTCGGCAAGTGCGTGTCGAATTAACCGACACCCTCCTGCCCAACACCACCTATACTGTGGATTTCACCGATGCCANTTCCGATCTCAACGAAGGCAACGAGATCGAGGGTTTCGCCTTCGATTTCTCAACCGGCCCTACCATCGATTCGCTCTGCATTTCCGGCATGGTATTTGAGGCCGATAATCTCGAACCGGCCCAGTCGATGCTTGTCGGTGTCCATTCCAATCTGGCCGACTCTGCGATCAGCACTCTTCCGTTTGATCGAATCACTCGCACAAATCAATTCGGACAGTTTACCATACGCAATCTCAAGCCGGGCAAATACCGCGTGTTTGCCATCAACGATGTCAACCGCGACAATAAATGGGACCGCACCGAGGATATCGCTTTCTACGATGTGGCGGTCGAGCCGACCTCTTCGCGCATCGAGGTGGCCGACACGCTCGTGGCCTCCGATGGCTCCGACTCGATTGCCATGCGCATGGCCACGGCTTTCTTCCCCAACGACTTGCTGCTCACTTGGTTTAACGAGAATTACAAAGCCAAATACCTTTCGAAATACGAACGACGCGAACGCAACCGTATCTACTTCGAATTTGGCGACCGCAATGAATCCCTCCCCGAAATCCGCTTCGTAGGCGGACATCTTGATGGACAGTCCATAGATCGTTACACACGTCTGGATGCCTCCCCGACGCTCGACACTCTCGACTATTGGATCGCCGATACGGCTATCGTGGCGATGGACTCGCTCCGCCTTTCGGTGAAATATCTCCGCACCGATGCAAACGACAGTCTGGTGTGGAACACCGACACGCTGAATTTCAACATGCGCCGCTCGAAATCCAAGCCCAAAAAAGAGGAGAAGAAGAAGGACGACGACGCCGACTCCACTGCCGTGGAGAAGGTCGAACTGATGAAAATCAATCTGCCGAGCGGCAGCCTCGATGTCTATTCGCCCCTTGAAGTCACTATCCCAAAACCTTTGGGCGAATACGACAGATCAAAGATACATCTTGAGATCATGCAGGACACTCTATGGACTCCCATCGATTTCACACCCCCTGAAATCGCCGATTCGCTCCGCCCCATGAGGTTGCTGTCGGAGATCTCATGGAAGCCAGGCGAGAAATATCGCATCACTGTCGATTCGCTTGCCATGACCGACATATATGGTATGCACAACGGCCCGCAGAAGAGCGAATTCACGGTGAAACCGCTCAATGAATATGGCAACATCACATTCCTCGTGCGCGGTGCCGACGGCCCGGCCGTGGTCCAGCTCCTCGACGCTCAGGACAAACCCGTGGCCTTCGCAGTGGTCGCCGCCGGAAAGGCTGTGTTCCGCCATGTCAATCCATCCACTTACTATGCCCGACTATTCCTCGATGCCAACGCCAACGGCATCTATGACACCGGCAACGTCGCCGAGTTGCGTCAGCCCGAAGAAACTTTCTATTTCCCTAAGAAAATATCGCTTAAGAAAAACTGGGACATTGAGTTGGAATGGGATATCAACGAAACCCCGGTGGATATGCAGAAACCACTCGACATCAAGAAAAACAAACCCAAGCAAAAGAAGGGCGATCTCAACCGCAACTCCGACTCCGAGGACGATGATCAATACTACGACGAATTCGGCAACCCGTCCGTCGACCCCGACGATCCGTTCGGGAAACGCAAAAATTCGCGTAATTCAACATTGAATGGCCGCGATAGAAACACCCACACCCAAGGGGCCGGCTATCGTTAATTATTCAAACACTCTCTACTGCCCATGGCTTCAAACAATCGAAATATTTCACGCGACTATCCTCCTGAGCCTACGCTCCACCGCCTCCCGTGGTATCTGGCCTACGTCAGCATGCTGCGCCATCGCAACGTCGAATATGTTTCTTCAACCTCTATTGCGCGCGAACTCAATGTCGACGCTTCGCAGATAGCCAAGGATCTGTCTGTGCTCGACATAAAGGGGAAAACGCGCATCGGCTACGAAGTGGTGGCCCTCGAAAATGCCCTGCGCAATTTTCTGGGATTCGCCACCGGCCACAATGCCGTCATCCTTGGCGCCGGTTCGCTCGGATCGGCTCTGATGGCCGACACCGGTCTGGAGCGCTTTGGTCTCAATATCGTGGCCGGATTTGACATCTCATCCGAGATGATCAATCGGGAGATAAAGGGAATCCCGGTCTACCACATCGACTCTCTGGCCGACATGCAGACCCGGCTCAAAGCCGAGATCGCAATCATCACCGTCCCGGTCGAACAAGCTCAGATCGTGGCCGACCTGGCTATGGAGGCCGGCATACCCGCCCTGTGGAATTTTACCCCCTCGCGTGTGTTGACTGCACCCGGCACGGTAATTCAAAACACATCGATCTATTCGCACCTCGCCGTAATGTATAATCGTTTAAGTCTTTTGAGAAATGAAGACCGTATTGATTGAGCCCGCTACCGAAGGCCGCGGATCCTCACTCCGCCTCATAGCCGACTCGGCCATCACTCCGCCGGGTCGCCCCGTGTTTCTGCCCGATACTACGCCTGATTGGACTGTTGGGATATATCTCGCCGTTAAAGTGTCGCGGCTGGGCAAGAACATCGCTCCGAAATTTGCCCACCGCTATTTCGATATGTTCACCCTGGTTGCGCTGCTCCAACCCGCTCACGATCTTCCCGACGCACCGGCAGGATTCGGACTGCTCATGGACAATGCCCTCACAGCCGGACCATGGATGCCAGTCGACGATTTTCCCACCCCGATCACCATTGATGCTTCCGACGCCCAAACGACCATTGACAACCTGAAAGATATTCTGAGTCAAGCCGTGGTCGAAATAAGCCGCTATGCCACCCTAAAGACCGGCGACCTCATTCTCCCCCTCCGCCTCAATGCACCGCTCCCCGTAACAATAGGCTCCGAGATCAAAGCCTCAATCAACGGAACCCCGGTGATCAATATGAAAATCAAATAATCCCATCCCCCCCAATTATATAACACCCGCCCACGTGGGAGCGACGGCTTTAGCCGTTAGCCTTGAATATCAATAAATTATCGCAGTAAAAGGGACAGCTAAAGCCGGCCCTCCCAAATTACTCCGCCAGCCGTCCGTCAAGTCCATCGGCCGTGCTCGGCCGATCCAACCAAACCGACGATTTCGCATCCCCGCCCGCCATTCCCATATTATCTTTGCCGCATGCATCTGAGCCCCGACAAAGATACCCGCCCCTGCGCCGTCAACCATCTCTACCACTTTCAGAAATGGCTGCGCCGCCCCATGACGCGCCTTGAATCATCCGTAATCCTCCCGATCGAACGCCTGCGCACCGCCAACCGCCGCCCCGATCTCCCCGTGCGCGTCTACGTCGACGACCCCGGCTGCTACGGCTCCGCCATCCGCGACATCCTCATCCTCTACATCCGCTGGATCTCCGCCCTCGTAACGCCCCAATTCAACACCTGCAT
>JAAVEX010000053.1:2356-22549 GCA_014801065.1 Barnesiella sp. | reverse complement strand
ACAAGCATACCGAATGTGCCGAAAATGATCATGCCTATGATCACCACGGCCGACAGGATGAGGATCGGCGTGGCGTATTCCACGATGATATCTGGCTTGACCATCATGCCCACAGAGATGAAAAACACTGATCCGAAAAGGTCCTTGACCGGGAGTGTTACATGTTCAATCCGCTCGGCAAAGCTCGTGCCGGCAAGGATCGATCCCATGACAAACGCTCCGAGTGCGAGCGAAAATCCGCAGTACACTGAAAACACGGCCATTCCAAGACACAAGCCCATAGCCACGATCAGCAGCGTTTCGCTGTTGAGGAAGCGACGCGTGCGATTGAGTGCAGACGGAAGCACATAGACCCCCACGGCAAACCATATCACGAGGAAAAACACCAATTTGCTGATACTGAATAGCATATCGGTGCCCTGAACGCTATTGTTGATAGCTATCGACGATAGTATCACCATCATGACAACGGCGAAAAGATCTTCCACGATCAGCACGGCAAACACCTGACTTGCAAACTTCTTGTGTGTCAGATTGAGATCGTTGAATGCCTTGATGATAATGGTGGTCGATGACATCGACAACATGCCGCCGAGGAAAAGCGCGTTGATGTTGGAAAATCCGAGCAGATGACCTATGCAGAAGCCGGCAATCATCATCCCGATCACGATGATCAGCGCCGTGACCACGGCCGACCCGCCCGCATTGAGCAGCTTTTTGAAACTGAATTCAAGGCCGAGCGAGAACAGGAGAATGACGATCCCGAGCTGTGCCCAGAATTCTATATTGTCAGGGGTGGTCACCGACGGCAGATAGACAAAGTTGGGGCTCGCAAGAAATCCGGCCACGATATAGCCCAACACCACCGGCTGTTTGATCCATTTGAAAAACAATGTGGTGACCGCTCCGAGTATGAGAATGAATGCGAGGTCGCGGATCAGGCTTTCTATATTCATTTCGGCGGCCACTTCAGCTGCTCCTGCCGCTGCGTTGAGAAGTATCTGGGTTGTTAACATGTAGGGTGTGATAAAAATGTACTGGGCAACAGTTTCTAAATGGGATTTTGATGTCAGACGGTCACTTGATTAGCGAGAGATATGGCATCGGTGGGGCGGATTCGGCTTAGATCGTCAAAGAGCGATATGAAGTCAACGGTTTCTCGCGCGAGAGTAACGAGATTGAGTCGCGTCAGCGGAGTGGTGTAGTCATATTCAACATACACGTCGACCAGCTGCACTTTGTGGCGTTTGAGACACTGACGGTAGGCCTCGATATCGGTGATGATCTCCGGTATGCGCAGGCGGATTATGCGCGATTCGCCTCCGAGCCTGATCCGATGTTCGATCTGCTCAAGGATCATCAGGATGAAAATGATCAGGGCGGTGGCGATGATCGACACGAAATACATCCCGACACCCACGGCGAGCCCGATCGTTGCCACCATCCAGATACCGGCCGCAGTGGTCAGACCGCGAACGGATCCTTTACTCTGTATGATAGCTCCCGCACCAAGGAAGCCAATCCCGGTGATCACCTGGGCGGCGATACGTCCCGGGTCGCCGTTTTTCAACCCGAGGTATTCCTGCGGCACGTAGATGGAGAGGATCATAGCGAGCGTAGCCCCCATCGAAATGAGCGCAAACGTTCGCAGTCCGGCTATCTGCCCTTTGCGCTTGCGTTCCATCCCGACGCAGCATCCCAGTGCGAGCGAAAGCAGCAGTTTGAACACCGATGAGGCCGTTGACACCTCTACAGAGTTGATTGATTCTATCAGTTGGTCGAGCATTATTGAATATGGTTGGATCGGAAAACCGGTTATTGTCGCCCCTTATTTTTTCAGAGTGAAATGGCGCGATGTCAGTCGATAGTTGTCGGCAAAGAGTTCCACGGTGTAATCGCCCGGATTAAGGGTGGTGTTCACATCCCAATAGATCTTTATGCCGGCAATTTCGTCGCCTCCATATTCCACGGTTTTCTTAGCTGTGCATTGCAGCGATGTGCCTTCAAATTTGAAACTACCGCCCGAACCGAGAAGCGATCCTTCAGGGCCGGTCAGCCGCAGATAGATCGTCTTAGGCCCTACGGGAGTTGAATTGTTTTGAGGTATGGTGAATGTTACCATGAGCTGGGTGGCCTTGGTCACATTCTTCTCATTTTTCCCTTTTTTGTTGAGAGCGGTCAGGCTTACACCGGTCACGTTGAGCTTTTCGGCAAGCGTTATCCGCTCCGAAAGGTTCTCATTGACACGCGCCGCTTCGCTCACCTGATTTGCAAGCTCTTCGTTGCGCACCTTCACCTCTTCATTTTCCACCTTGAGCGCTTTGTTTTCCTTACCAAGCGAGTCAACCATCGTCACATAGTGGCGCAGCAGACCGCGCAAATCGCTGATCTCAGCGCGCAGTTTGTCGAGCTCGGCCTTGTCGATGGCGTTTTTGCGATTCTGCTCTTTGAGATCCTGCACCTGCTTGATGAGCTCTTCAACACGAGCCTTCGACGCATTGTATTTCGCAAGGATTGAGTCATTTTCCAGGCGAATGGCAGCGCTCTCATGTTGCTGAAACTGATTGTTAAGATCGGTCAGCTCGTTTTCGATCGAGAGGTTGTCATAGTCCAGCTTAAGCTGTTCGATCTGATTTTGAGCCTCCTGATAGGCTTTTTCCTGCTCCTTGAGGTTGTTGGTGAGATAGAGAATGATGGCAACCACGGCAGCCGTGACCACTAAGCCTATAATAATCAGAAATATCGTTTTCTTATTCATGGATTGAACTGTTAAGAAGGGAAGTGTTGCTTTTTAATTGTCGGTCCGGCACTGCATGTGGATTTGTGTAGCCATTGATGCAGTGCCGGGCCGGTAGTGTTGGATTGTCGATGTTAGATGGATTTAGAAACTGTTTAAATCTATGGAGAATAATTTTTATATGCTCTGATTTTAAAGATCTTTCAGGCTATTTTTGCCAAGTTTTATCGGTCACGATACCTGCATCGTTCCCTCTTCAACTTGCAGTCACTCATCCTGAAATAGCTCAAAATCAGTTGCACATAAAATTAAACAGTTCCTTAGAGATTTCGGCCATGGCAGTTTTTGAATTTCTTGCCGCTGCCGCAAGGACAAGGATCGTTGCGACCCACTTTCGGTCCGGCCGTTACGGGCATCTGGCGCTGCTTTTCGCCCTGCGGTGCGGAAGCGGCCGCGCGGGTTGCCGCTTCGCCCGGCAGATCCTCGCGCGAGGTGCGATACTGCTGGCGAGGCTGTGCGCTCTCAGGCATGGCTCGCTGCAGTTCGGGAGCCGGCCGGCTCGGTTTTTCGTCCTCATTCTCTGCCGGAGTAGTGTTAGCCGGCTGCTGTGTCGGTACGTGGATGTGGCCGCGGAGAAGAGCCGATGCCACCTTGACGTTGAGATTGTTGAGCATCTGTTCAAACAGATGGAACGATTCTACTTTATAGATCACGAGCGGATCTTTCTGTTCATAAGATGCGTTCTGAACCGACTGGCGGAGCTGATCGAGCTCGCGGAGATGCTCTTTCCAGAGCTCGTCGATCGATACGAGAAGCACAGATTTCTGCCATTCTTTGACGATGGTGCGACAATCGGAATCGAATGCCTCTTTGAGATTGACACGGAGATAGAACACTCGCTTGCCATCTGTCATGGGCACCATTATGCGACCTTCTTCGCCACGCTCCTTGACCCAGTTCTTGATCACGGGATCGGCAATCTCGATGATGCGGTTGTTGTTGCGTTCCAAGGCTTCCATGGCTGCCGTGTGGAGCATCTCGATCAGATCTTCCTTGGGAAGAGTGCGGAACTGCTCTTCGCTAAACGGCATTTCGATGGCCAGGATCTTGAACACTTCGAGTGCGAGATCTTCATAATCAGTGGGCGTGTCGTAGGTGTTGAGGAGATTTTCCACTACGTCCCAGAACATATTGTTGATGTCCACGCCGATTCGTTCGCCGAGAAGTGCGTGATGACGGCGCGAATATATATATGTGCGCTGTTTGTTCATCACATCATCATATTCGAGCAGACGCTTACGGACGCCGAAATGGTTTTCTTCAACTCGCTTCTGAGCATTTTCAATAGCGTTGTCGATCATTTTTGATTCGATCATCTCGCCTTCTTTCAGGCCGAAACGGTCAAGCATACGCATCACGCGGTCAGTGACAAACAGTCGCATGAGCTGATCTTCAAACGATACGTAGAACACCGACGAACCCGGATCGCCCTGACGTCCTGCACGTCCACGCAGCTGGCGGTCGACGCGACGCGATTCGTGGCGCTCAGTGCCGATGATTGCCAGACCGCCTGCATCTTTCACATCAGCGGGAAGCTTGATGTCCGTACCGCGGCCGGCCATGTTGGTGGCTATTGTCACGGTGCCGGGCTTACCGGCGAGTGCAACGATCTCAGCCTCTTTCTGGTGAAGCTTGGCGTTGAGCACGTTGTGAGGGATGTTGCGCATCTTGAGCATACGCGACAGCAACTCGGAGATGTCAACCGATGTTGTGCCCACGAGCACGGGCCGACCCTCTTTGACAAGACGCTGGATCTCATCGATTACTGCGGCATATTTTTCTTTCTTGGTCTTATACACTCGGTCTTTCTGGTCAATACGTGCCACCGGACGGTTGGTGGGGATCGACACCACATCGAGTTTATAGATATCCCAGAATTCGCCTGCTTCGGTTTCGGCCGTACCGGTCATACCTGCAAGGCGATGATACATGCGGAAATAATTTTGGAGAGTGATTGTGGCGAATGTCTGAGTGGCAGCTTCCACTTTCACTCCNTCTTTNGCCTCGATAGCCTGATGCAGGCCGTCGGAATAGCGGCGCCCCTCCATGATACGGCCCGTCTGTTCGTCGACNATTTTGATCTTATTGTCNTCAATCACATATTCTACATCTTTTTCAAAGAGTGTATAGGCTTTGAGCAGCTGATTGACGGTGTGGACACGCTCGGCTTTGACCGCATAATTCTGCATGAGCTCATCCTTGCGTTCGCGGCGCTGTGCGGGGTCCTCGATGGTNTCTGCTTCGGAGAGCTGCGAGGCGATGTCGGGGAGCACGAAGAACTGCGGATCAGCGCTGTGGCCCGTAAGTTCATCAATACCTTTGTCCGTAAGTTCGACACTGCGGTTCTTTTCGTCGATCACGAAATAGAGCGGCTCAGTGGCTTTGGGCATTTCGCGGGAGTTGTCCTGAAGATAATATGCCTCGGTCTGCAGCAGGATNTTTTTCATGCCNTCCTGGCTGAGGAAGCGGATCAGCGCACTGTTTTTCGGAAGACCCTTATAGGCACGGAAAAGCAGAAGTGCGCCCTCTTTTCTGACCTCTTTATCGTCGCTTGCCAGTTTGGTCTTGGCTTCAGAGAGTATCTGTGTCACGAGTCGNCGCTGCGCGTTGACGAGTTTTTCAACGTTGGGTTTATAGTTGTCAAACATCTGGTCGTCGCCCTTGGCAACAGGNCCGGAGATGATCAGCGGNGTNCGGGCATCGTCGATCAGCACCGAGTCGACCTCATCNACAATAGCGTAGTAATGTTTGCGCTGCACCATATCGGCGGGCGACATGGCCATATTGTCGCGCAGGTAGTCGAAACCAAATTCGTTGTTCGTGCCAAACGTGATGTCGCAATTGTAGGCTGCGCGACGTTCGGGAGTGTTGGGATCGTGTTTGTCGATGCAGTCAACGGTCGAGCCGTGGAACATGTAGAGCGGACCCATCCATTCGGAGTCTCGTTTCGACAGATAGTCGTTGACGGTGACCACATGCACGCCGCGGCCGGAGAGTGAGCGGAGGAACACCGGGAGGGTAGCCACGAGAGTCTTACCTTCACCGGTGGCCATCTCGGCGATTTTACCCTGATGGAGCACAACGCCGCCGATCAGCTGCACATCGTAGTGGACCATATCCCATGTGATTTCATTTCCGCCGGCGAGCCAATGGTTCTTATAGATAGCTTTATCGCCCTCGATTGTCAGGAAGTCCTTGCCCTGGGCTGCGAGTTCGCGGTCAAGATCGCTTGCTGTTACTTCGACCGTTTCTGAAGCGGCAAATCGTGCGGCTGTTTCGCGTAGAGTGGCGAAAACGATGGGGAGATGTTCGTTGAGTTTTGATTCGATAGTGTCGAGGATCTCCTTTTCACACTTGTCGAGTTCGTCCCACAGGGGCTGACGCTTGTCGACTTCGAGCGATTCCACTTCCTTTCGGATCTCCACTATGCGGTCTTCGTTGGCTTTGGTTGCCTCACGAATATCGCGGCGCACATTGTTGATGTTGTCGCGGAGCTGATCGGGAGTGAGCTTTTTCATTTCCGGCTCAAGAGCGCGGATCTGATTGATTATAGGCTGTATTTCTTTCAAGTCGCGGGTCGACTTGTTGCCGAAAAGTTTGCTTAAAAATGAATTAAATGACATTTATCTATTTGATTTTTAATTTTCTAACTATAACGATAGGGAGGTNCCCATGGCAGGCCTCTCCTAATCCAAGTGCAAATATAGTGAAAATGTGCGACATACACTATATTAATTTTTTATTTATGATCAGTCAACCGCTTCAGGAAGNGTCACGGTGAAGTGAGGGTTGGGAATGTGTTGCGATAGAGCGACCTGAGTGAGCAGTCTGACAATTTGGGGATGGCTGTCGGCCACGTCATGATCNTCATGAATGTCACTGGCGAGGTTGTAGAGATGNGGCTTTCCTTTCTTGAAAATAAGCTTCCAGTCGCCGCTTCTCACGCCGATCTGATCTGTCTCGTCAAATTCCCAGTAGAGAAACGGGTGNCGCTGTTGNCCCTGTTCTCCCAGAATTGTCGGAGCAANCGAGATGCCGTCGAAATAATCAACGGCCTTGTTGCTGTCGGCATATTTCCCCGGAAAGTTATCGACCCCTATGAGGGAGGCAAATGTAGGCATGATGTCATAGAACGCCACGGGTAGATCGGATTCGGTCCCCGCTTCTACTTTTCCGGGCCAGCGGACAATGAACGGAACCCTGATCCCTCCTTCATACACTTCGCGTTTGAGGCCGCGCAGCTTGCCGTCGCGTCCAAAGAATGTGGGATCGGCCCCTCCCTCTTCGTGAGGTCCGTTGTCGCTGGTGAAAATCACCATCGTATTTTCGTCAAGGCCTTTCTCTTTNAGCAGATCGAGAACTTCTCCAACATACGTGTCCAGGCGGGTGATCATCCCGGCAAACTGGGCATGGGTGTGGGTGGTGGCATTGTAGCGCGACCAAGGATTTCCNTCAAACGAAGGATCGTCAGCGAATCGGTTGTAATATCCTGTAAGGATGGAGTCGGCGGGCTGCACGAGTTCGGCATGAGGCAGTGTATAGGTCAGAATTCCGAAAAACGGTTTTGTCCCATCCTGTGAGTCGATCCATTTCATCGCTTCTTGGTGGATCATNTCGGCGGAATATTGGGTGCGTTTTTCATATCCGGGGCCTGTCATGGGATGAAGAATGTTCTGATCCATGACAACGCGCACTGTCGCCGTATCGCCGGCCGATTTGCTGTAGCGGTTGAGGAAGTTGGGGTAGTAGAGATGTGCCTGAAACTGACAGATATAGCCGAAAAATTCGTCGATGCCGCGTTTTTCTGGCACTGACGGTGATCCTTCATAGCCGCCGGCCCATTTGCCGAACATGCCGGTGGTGTAGCCACGATCTTTAAAGATCTCGGGGAGAATGACATGGTCGGGATCATACGGATGCTGCCCAACCCGGGAGAAGTCTTCATTATCGCCATATTTCACCATGTCCACGTCGCGCCAGTATTCTTTGTTGCCACGCACTTCGCAGTGGCCCGAATGTTGTCCGGTCATGAGCGATGCTCTTGAAGGAGCGCTTACGGGGCTTCCGGCATAGGCTTGAGTGAATCGCATCCCCTCNTCGGCCATGCGGTCGATGCGAGGGGTCNAAATGTAGGGCTGGCCATAGCAGCCGAGGTCGCCATAGCCCATGTCGTCACACATGATGAAGATTATGTTGGGTTGCTGTTCGCTCTTTTCTGTAGCGAAGGTCATGGCTGCCGGCATTGCTGCCAGTCCGGAAGATATTATGAGTTTTAACGTATTGTAGTTCATTGAAATAAAAAAGTNTGTGGAGTAGTTATCAGTCGATACGTAGAGAGCCATCGGCAGCAGCGCTGGGTGAGCGGACGCGAATCAGTTTCCCGACGGCAGGAGCTATTGCCCGTGCATCGACAGGCGTATCGATCCTACGTGATCTGATCGCAGGTGAAAGAATNAAGGCGGGAATGTTTTCCGCACTCATCCGCTCGGCTGTATTGACCTTGTTCTTTTGATGCGGATCGTCCACAATCACCCAGCCGGGGTTGATTTCCACAATGACATCGCCGGAATGTTCCACCGATGTGTTTCTTTTAAGTCCTTGAGGNTCATCGCCTACTCGGGCTGCAATNATATCGTCGATGGTGTAGACATTGCTAACTCCNGCCATGCGNGCCAGAAAATCGGCTGCCTCCGTGCGGAAGTCGGCAAGGTTGAGATTTTTNTCTGCAATCAGTTTGCGGTTAAGGTAGAAATGATGATCATGGTAGCCGGTCACCCAATCGCCGTTGCCGTGAGCGCCTATGAAATACATTTCCAGCAGCGACAACGCCTTTCGAATGGAATATTCGCCTGTCGGCACTCTCCATTTGCGATCGTCGGGTTTATACCGGCTCGCAGCTGGAAGTCCTGCCAGATATATTGTGGGTGTGGTAGTGCCGGATGCTTTTGCTGCCACATCAAACAAGCGCGCAAGTTCGCGGTCGAGCCGCAGATAGAGATCCATGGTCTCAGCCTTGGTTGCCCCCGGATTGCTGACCGTATATGTCAGCGTCAGCATATCGGTATCATCGTCCTTACCCATTTTGGCCGTGTTGATAAGATCGATGCCGAGATCGGTCACATCGCGGTTGGCCATCGGGGNCGATTTGTAGCGGCTGAATCTATCGAATATTTTTGCCGGATATGAGTGNCGGAATGGCTTGGNGCGTTCGCTTTTCGACAGCAGCGGATAAGATGTCATAGGTAGCATCGGCGACCATGAGATGGTGTCGATGCGTGAGCGCAGCGGAGTGCGGTAGTTGCGGTTGCTGACCGCCGACGGCATATCTTTATAATATGTCGACGAAGCCCAGTTGCCCGTATGGTCATAAATCCAATAAGCTCCGTTGGCTGCATGNCCACCGCCNATAATGCTGATCTGCGGGTCGCCGCCAACACTATATATTATTGCGTCGCCGTCTGTAGCGATGCAGAGCTCATCGGAGAGTGTCGACACCTTTAACGCTGTCGGTGAGAGGGTCTCGTCTGTGAAGTTGCCCATGCTCTTCGTGTCGGTGAGAATCGACACGGCTCGATCTGTTGTCGGCTGATAAGTTGTGGCTCCGGGAATACCATTGACGTTGGGCGATGCTCCGGTCTGAAGAATGGCGGCCGCAGCAGTGGCATCGGCCGATGGCCCAAACCGGATGTCGTTGAGGTATATGCCATTGTTCATCAGTCGTCGGAACCCACCGTCAGTAAATTGAGGCTCCAGCAGCGACAGATATTCATCGGTCAGGCCCTCCACCATGATCCCGATCACCAANGGTGGCCGNGTGCGCTGTTGGGCGGAAACACCGATAGAGCATATCAAGGCTGTCAATACTCCTATTCGGCGGATCGCGTTGATTCCTGTATGGTTATTTTTTGAGGCCATTGGATTTTTTTATATTGATTATCGACCGAATCAGTCCGGCTGCCATAAGCGGATAAAATGCTGTGTTGGCAATCTGCCATCCTATAAGAAATATGACAGTGAGGAGCAGCGTGGCCACCACGTTGTAGACATGATATAGTCTTACCGCTGAAGCCGCCTTGCCCCACCATTGAAACGCCGCGCCGATCAGGGCAAGAGGTGTGAGCCATAGCAGAAGCCAGTTGGGCGACGTAGCGGCATGTGACGACACGAATACCAGAAAAGCCACCACGCATCCTGCCAGACCCATAAGTCCGAATATGATGGCATCAAACCATCGTGATCTGATGTTTCGCTTTATATCCCACACCGATATTATTATGGTGACAGCAAGCAGTAGTAACGCCACCGAGAGCGGTGTGGCATACCATGGCGTAGGATCTTCTACAGGTCCTTCCGCCGGTCCGTCGACCAGGATCTCTGTCGAACTTACAAGCGGTCGGCTCTGTCCGTCGGTGGTTATGGTGGCATGACCGATCATATCGCTCAACACCACCGGCGCAAATATCGTGAGCTCAGGAGCAATGCGCTCATCAAGTTCTGATCCGAGTGCTATATCAATGCCAAACTGATACCAGGGATAGTTGCGGTGGAAGAAGCGCATCTCGCTTCGCCACGACGGGTCGCTCCCGAGTTCTGCAAATGTGGTGTGGAATTCGATTTTTGCTCCTACTGCCTTTTCGATGATTTTCACCGGACGGGTGGCGCAGTTATCCAGGATGTAGTTGTAGCGGTACACACGATTTTCGGGCCGCAGATTTTGGTCGATAAATGAGATCAGCTTGACTGCTTCATCTTCCGTAAGCGCAAGTCTTTGCTGAGTCACCCTTCGGCCTTGTTGGCGATATTGTTCAAGAAACCATTGTGTGTCTGTTGCGCCGACGCAATAGTCAGTCTCGCCCTTGACGAAGCGATAAACAAAGTTGGGCGTAGCGAAGTCAAACAAGCCCCAATTGACGGTGATGTCATATTCTGCATACTGAAGACGCAACGCAGAGTGCCCTTCAAGCTCATATATCTGCGAGCCGGGGCTACAAGTCAACAGGCTGACACTCATGGCCGAATCGCCCTGAAGCGGAACCGGCAGAATATGTTGTTGCGCCCCGATCTCGTTGATGGAGGTCAGGACGCAAAACAGTAGAATCGTGAATAGACGTGTGGCTGACATTCTTCTTGCGATCACATGATTCCGCGTTCGCGCAGGCGTGTCTGCCATGCCCATGCTGAGCGCATGGTGTCTTCAAGTGTTGAATTTGCCACCCATCCGAGCACTTCGTTGGCGTGGCGCGGATCGGCCCACACCTTTTCGATGTCGCCTTCGCGTCGGCCCACGATCTTATGGGGCACTTTGACTCCCGTAGCGCTTTCAAACGTGTTGATCAGTTCGAGCACGGATGTGCCGCGACCGGTGCCGAGGTTGAATATTTCGATCTTATCTTCCGACGAGTCGTTGAGCATACGNTCAACAGCGAGNACATGGGCTTTCGCCAGATCAACCACGTTGATATAGTCGCGGATGCATGATCCGTCGGGTGTATCGTAGTCGTCGCCAAACACGCTGAGTTCTTTGCGGATACCCATTGCGGCCTGAGTGAGGTAGGGGATGAGGTTTTGGGGAACGCCGTTGGGAAGCTCGCCGATTTCTGCCGAGGGATGAGCTCCCACCGGATTGAAATAGCGGAGTATAACACTCTTGAACGGTGCGCCCGAATTGATCACGTCGGTGATGATCTCTTCCGAGATCTGCTTGGTGTTGCCGTAAGGCGATGTGGCTTTTTTGATGGGCGACTGCTCGGTGACGGGATTCTCATCCGGNTCGCCATAAACCGTACANGATGATGAGAACACGATCCCTTTCACACCGTTAGGNCCCATCAGTTCAAGCAGATTCATCAGTGTGTTGAGGTTGTTGCGATAATAGAGAATAGGCTTCTGCACCGATTCGCCAACAGCTTTGCTCGCAGCGAAGTTGATAATGCCGCGGATATCGGGATAGTCGGCAAACAGTTTCTTAAGTGCATCCATATCCGTGCAGTCTGCTTCCACGAAGTCGGGGCGGATGCCGGTGATTCGTTCTATACCGTCGATCATGTCGCGGTTGGAATTCGACAGGTTGTCAATGATCACTACGGGGTAGCCTGCCTGTTGAAGCTCTACCACGGTGTGGGAGCCTATGTATCCGGCTCCGCCGGTCACCAGTATTCTTTCGGTTTTCATCGCTTTATTGAGGTGTATTGGTTTGATTCACAAAAATAGTGTTTTTTAGTTTCCGATGCAACTATTGCGGTGGATTTGTGTGGATAAGGTGCATCCGGCAGTTGCTGCAGTCGAAGTCGAGCCTGAATTTCATCGGCCCGCTCTGCAGGTAGAGTTCGCGTGGCCATTCTGATCCCGACGGTGTTTTCAGGCAGCGGCCATATTCGCGGCGCAGACAGAATCGGGTGGTCATGACTCGNCGCGGNTCCGACGATTCGGATTTCGTCTCNGCTTCCATCGCGGGTGAGATTTCGGTAGCGCCATGGTCGGTGTANAATCTGTGTGCCAGTGAATTGGCCACGTTGTCGTGGTAGGTGAGACGCGTTTCCGGCAGTGTGGCAGCGGGATCTTCCTTGCGCCTTCGGTCATACCGGTAGGTGGCTCTCGTGGCGCGTTCCAAAGCCTCGATCGCTTGTCGGCGCAGATCGGCAAGAAGCGAGCGCGGAACGAAGATCTCGCCGAGCCTGTCGTCTATATCGCTGACGCGGAAAATCGTATCACCGGTACGNCTCAGAATCTCCCGTCGGCCTGCTTCCTGAGGCGTGCGTGCCTTGTCGTGGGATAATGATGATGCCACTGATGCANGATGCCCGTGTTGGTCGTCGATATCGATAGCNATTCCCCATGGTGTGGAGCGCAATGTCAGCTTGATNTCAATGGTGCGGGTAGCACTTTCNTCCGAAAGTAAGGCTGTGAACTTTCGGTCATGGTTGCGAAACAGCGGTGTGCCGGGTGCGATTTCTACCGGCTGTGCTGCTATTATTGTCGACCCTTCAATGCGGTTGGCGCGAAAACCGTGGAAGTTTCGGCTTGAATCGAAATAACCCAGACCATCGCCGTTGGCTATTTCGACATCAAGTCTCGCTTTGATCTTCTTACCGTTTGACTTAACCACTTTCCCTATCGGTTGGCCGATCCACTTCGGGGTGTCGGGTGAACTGATGTGTGATNTGGGTGATGGTCCGGCTGTGAAATAGTCGGTAAATCCCCGGTTGAAGCTTCTTGAGGGATCGGGNGTGAANGTGAGATGTGACTGGCCGTAGCTTGATCGGCAGTATTTCTCGGGATTAGCCTCGATTATGGTATCGATCATGCGCCGATACGCACCGACCACATTTTTAACATAGCCGACATCCTTGAGCCTTCCTTCAATCTTGAATGAAGTCACTCCCGCGTTCATCATCGCTTCCAGATGAGCCGAGCGGTTCAGATCGCGCAGCGACAGCAGGTGCTTGTCGCGGATCAAAATATTGCCGTTGCCATCCGCAAGATTGAAGCTGTGGCGGCATATCTGGGGACATTGGCCTCGGTTGGCGCTGCGCCCCATTGTGGCAAACCCTGCCTGACAGTCGCCACTATAGCTCACACACAGCGCCCCGTGGACGAATGCCTCGATCGGCACTCCGGCTGCTTTGGCTATGGCCGCGGTCTCATCAATCGAAAGTTCGCGTGCCACCACCAGCTGCGACATCCCGGCCTGAGCCAGGAAGCGGGCTTTTTCCGGAGTGCGGATATCACACTGGGTGCTCGCATGAAGAGCGATCGGCGGCAGATCCATTCTCAGCAGTGCCATATCCTGAACGATCAGNGCATCTGCTCCGGCTGTGTATAAGTCCCTTATAAGACGCTCCACATCCTTGATCTCATCCTCATATATTATTGTGTTGACCGTTACATACACCTTGGCTCCGAAGCGATGGGCATATTCAGCCACCAAGCGGATATCGTCAATGCTATTGCCGGCCGACGCTCGTGCGCCGTGGCTCGTAGCCCCCATATAGACGGCATCGGCTCCATGTTTTATTGCCTCGATGGCCGTAGTGGCATCTTTTGCCGGCGCGAGCAGTTCGATCGTTTTAGGTATGCTATTTTTTGCCATGTTTTTTTCTGGTTTCAACTGCAAAGTTAGCTTTTGTTTCAAAACAAAACAATCTTTCAATGCGTTTGATCAGTGTTAATAAGTATAATCATGACTACCTACGATATTGAACAGATCTTTTCCAAAAATGTAGAATTACTCTCNGAAATGTCCGAGGCCGAAAAGCGTATGACGCCCCCCGGCGACGGACCGCTCCCATCGGTGGCTGCTCTCAANGACTTGATTGAAAATGTCAAGATGGTGATATTTCCTGAATTTTTCGATCGTCGACGCAACTGCCGCACTCTTCGATCCTCGATCATTGCCGTGAAGGTGGAGAAAATTTTCAACATCCTGTCGGCGGAAGTGGCCAAGGGATTCCAGCTCGAAGGGCGAACATCATGCGAAGTGATTGCCGATCATTCGCAGCGGTTGGCATCNAATTTCATCAACACTTTGCCGGAGATCAAACGATTGCTTTACACCGATGTTCAGGCGATGTTCAATAATGACCCGGCTGTCGACGACTATAGCGAGATTATTCTGAGCTACCCCGTGGTCCAGGCCATGCTCCACTATCGTGTGGCCCACGCCCTGNTGCGCCTCGGCATCCCCGTGCTCCCTCGCGTGTTGACCGANCTGGCCCATTCGGCCACCGGAATCGACATCAATCCCGGTGCGGAAATCGGGGAATATTTCGCTATCGACCATGGCACCGGTGTGGTCATCGGCCAGACTTGCATTATCGGAAATCACGTGACGATATATCAGGGCGTGACNCTCGGCGCACGCAATTTTACCATCGACGATGAAGGCCACCCGATCAACGTGCCGCGNCATCCGATCATCGAGGACAACGTGACCATATATTCTAATGCGTCGATCCTCGGCAGAATCACTGTAGGTCGCAATAGTATCATCGGTGGCAACGTCTGGCTCACCACCTCTGTGGCTCCCGGATCGCGCATCGTCCAGTCGTCACACACACATAAATAACAACTCACTATGTCAAAAATCTACAACAATCTGTCTGAACTGATCGGCCATACACCGATCGTTCAGCTCAATCGTGTCATGGCCGACGAGCATCTTCATGCCCGCCTCCTGGTCAAACTTGAGAGTTTCAATCCGGGCGGCAGCGCAAAAGATCGTATCGCCCTTGCNATGATCACGGCAGCCGAACAGGCCGGAAAGCTTACTCCCGGCGCCACGATAATCGAACCCACCAGCGGCAACACCGGCATCGGACTCGCATGGGTGGCCGCCGTCAAAGGCTACCATCTGGTGCTGACCATGCCTGAGACCATGAGCATCGAACGCCGCCGGCTNCTGCAGGCTCTGGGCGCTCAGTTGGTGCTTACTCCCGGCAGCGAAGGCATGAACGGTGCGATCAAACGTGCCGAACAGCTCCGCGACGAAACGCCCGGATCAATCATTCTGCAACAATTCTCCAACCCTGCCAACCCTGAAATTCACCGATTGACCACCGGCGAAGAAATCTGGAACGACACCGACGGCGCTGTTGATATTTTNGTGGCCGGCGTTGGCACCGGTGGCACCGTATCCGGATCGGGTGAGGCGCTCAANGCCCACAAGCCGGAAGTGACNATAGTAGCTGTCGANCCNTCNGCATCNCCGGTGATTGAGGGTGGCAAAGCAGGCCCTCATAAGATTCANGGTATCGGCGCCGGTTTTATCCCGGAAAACTATCATGCCGATGTGGTCGATCAGGTGGTCAGCGTGACCGACGAAGATGCTTTNAAAGGAGCACGCATGCTTGTAGACAAGGAGGGCATACTTGCCGGAATCAGTTCAGGCGCTGCTTTTTGGGCNGCTCTTGAGTTGGCGCGCCGACCNGAAAACGAAGGCAAAACGATCGTAGCACTNCTTCCCGACACAGGCGAACGCTANCTCTCCACTCCGCTGTTCGAACGCTGATCGCCNAATCNCTATTAACTAAACGCACACTCCGAATCCCGNCCCCCGGAATTCGGAGTGTGCGTTTCTTTGTCTAAGAAACTATTTAAGAGAGTGTTTGGATTTAAATGACATTAGCCCAAAGGATATTTTTAGGCGAAATTCCTTTTGGTCGGCGAGGCTAATACTCCTGCAACTCCGCTCTACGCTCTACGATCATGGCTTCGCTGCTTTAGCCACTCCATTCATCCTTACATAAAAAAAGAAGCCGCGACCCCGACTGCGGTCCGCGACTTCACGAGAGAATGATAGATTAAGATAAAATTGGTGTTTCTTTGAAATATCTTTTTTATGCGTATGCAAAGGCTTTCATTGCCACATCGGTAAGCCAGATCCACAGCGGGCAGAAGCCTATGAAGAGGATCACCGAAAGTGTAAGTGAAGATGTGCCGGTGGCAACGTAGGTGTTATACTCATCAGCGATAATAATTCCGGAGAATGCCGGGGGAAGAGCACATGCCACTACGAGCATCTTCAAGTTGTTGGGTTCCATGCCGCAGAGCATACCGACTATGAGAGCTGCCGCTGGCATAACTATAAGTTTAAGGATACTGCCGAGGATTCCCTGCCAGTTGATGTCGAATTTAACTGCCGAGAGGGTAATACCGGCTGAGAATACGGCCATAGAGGCATTGGCTTTAGCCATGAGGTCAAACGACGGACTGAGCTCTTTGGGCCAGGGAATTCCTGCAAGNACCCACACTACGGCGAGGATCGGAGCCCATGCCACCGGTTGGGCCAATGCGTGGATCACGGGTTTCCATGCGCTCTCTTTTTTGCCCGATTTGGCTGCACCTTGCTTGTCGATNGAAGCGTTGAGTAGNGANAGACCGACAGGTATGCCGACTGCGTTGACCACNATACCGACTATAGCCACCACAAGAGCTACGGCCGGTGTGGTTCCGAAAATAGGTTCGAGCACGGCAAAACCAAGAAATCCGATGGTAGGCGAGCCATTGATAAGGGCTGCGATAGCGCCGTCAGCTCCGGTGTTGCCTTTAAAACACTTGGCAAATACGAAATAGACCACCATGAAGACGCCCATTATCACTACCAGTGAAACCAAAGCCAGCTTCAGGTCTTCATAAAGCATTTCGCGCGTTGCCTGTACGATTGAAACGAATAAGGCAGCCGGTAAAGCGAAATCAAGCACCACCTTATTGAATTTTTTTGCATCATCACCGTTAAACGCGCCTTTCTTACCGGCAATGAAGCCTGCCAGCATGATCACCACGATCGGGACAATAGCATAAAGAATGATGTGCAACATAATAAGTATAAGTTAAGTTGTTTTTATAGAATAGTCAGTGTGTTTCGGCATAGTATCGGTCTCTCTGACGTTTGCCGAAGCGGCTATGTTGTTTTGTATAGTAATGCGGCCTTGGCCGTAGGGAATAAAGGGAGGGTAGGGGGTGAAGATNTGCTCATTGCNGTTGGCTGATTTGAATCTGAGCCTGCTCATCGAAAGGTTCGGGCCTTTCGGGCCGGGGTCGGTCATGGTCAACTTGCTGCTATGGGCTCTCTTGCCTGTCTAATTGTGTAGGAGTATGAAAAAATGTTGAGATAGATAATTGTGTAAGTCTTGAAGCTATAAGGGAATCAGATTTTTCGTCGGCCTCTGCCGGATAGTCTGATTGAGCTTTCTGATATTACAACAACGTTACAGCGAAAATTGTTGTCTCCCGACTCAATTATTTATCCATTTATTCCGTCCTTGGAAGATGTTTGAATTTATGTGCAAACGAACTTATCGTCGGCAATCGAAACCAGTCGGTCTGCGCTGTGAATCCCGGAAGTAGTTTTGTCATAAACGGAATGGCAATCCAGCAAATAGCCACCACCGCGCCAAACAGCGACCACCCCATGAGCTTATGCTCCGTAAACGGCACCTTGGCCCAGCGGAGCTGAAAAAGCAAAAGCTGATGCAAGCCGAGCACCACTATCGAATAGCGCCCTATATACGACACGATCGGAAGCCATTTTATTGCCTTGCAGAGCATCAGAAGCGCGGCAACCATGATCAGAGCCACCGGATAGAAAAGCAGTGGATGNCCATTGAAATGGTTCTGAAAAAAGTCAAGACGCGGTGTGTCGCCCACGGCAATACATATTCCAGCGGCCGCCAGCAGCAGAAATGCGCAGATCGGAAGATTGAACCGATCGAACTTGTTGGCCACGAGAATAGGCGTTGACCTCAGTATGTAGCCCAGATAGAAAAATGGCAATCCGTTGAGCGCCTGAGTGATGTAAAAGGGCAGATATGTGTGTGTCGATGTCAGTATCAGACCGCCGCCACCCACAGCCCCCACCGCGATGGCAACAGCTCGCTTGCTCCTAAACATAAGCGTTATTCCGCAGAATATCAGATTGGCAAAAAAGAGTGAGCATAGAAACCACACCGGTATATTGTGGAGATGCTGCCCGTCGGTCGCCGGATACAGGAATTGATGCCAGTCAAACCGGCCGTGTCCGATCGCCTGAAACGCAATATCGAGAATGATAAAGAATAGGAAAGGGATGATGATCTTGTTGATCTTTTTCTCTGCCAGCTGTCGCATTCCGCCATAGTTCTTGAAAAACAGACCCGACAGAATGAAATAAAGCGGCATACGCATGGCCGCCACTCCGGGCAAATCGATATCCACCCGCGGCGAATGGAATGCCACCACCATCAGTATGCAGATTCCCTTGGCAAGATCAACAAATTCAATTCTTGGCTTTCTCCCGGGTGTAAGAGCCGGCGCAGCAGATGATGCTGATTTGGAGTAAATGAAATTTCCTCGGATAAAGGCCATCAGTTCGGCGCGCACCCTTTTCAATAGCAAGCCCATCGTTTGTTTTGTGTTCATAGTGATTGATTTCTGAAATCGGCTGCAAAGTTAACGAAAAATTATGGTCTAAATTATGGAAAAATCAAATAAATAACGTAAATTTGCAATCGAATTTAGCGACAATGCCCCCGGGTGTTGACGCTTTTTATGGATAATACATTGAAAATTAATGATAAAGATTACATTTCCCGACAATTCGGTAAAAGAATTTGAAAGCGGCGTCACTCCGCTTCAGGTGGCCGAAAGCATCAGCCCTCGTTTGGCTCAGGACGTTCTGGCCGCTTCTGTCAATGATCAGGAGTGGGATCTTACCCGCCCCATCAACGAAGATGCCTCGATCAAGCTCTTCAAATGGGATGATCAGGAAGGCAAACATGCGTTCTGGCACAGCTCGGCCCACTTGCTCGCTGAAGCGCTTCAGGAACTTTATCCCGGCGTGAAATTCGGTATCGGCCCGGCTATCGAAAACGGCTTCTATTACGATATCGACCCGGGTGAGCATAACATCACTGCGGCCGACTTCGCTAAAATCGAGAAAAAGATGCTCGAACTTGCTCGCCGTAAGGAGCCTATCGTTCGTGCCGACATCTCTAAAGCCGACGCCCTCAAAATGTTTGGCGACCGTGGCGAGGAATACAAATGCGAACTGATCAGCGAGCTTGAGGATGGTCATATCACCACCTACACCCAGGGCGCGTTTACCGACCTCTGCCGAGGCCCGCACATCCCAACCACCGCCCCCATCAAAGCCGTCAAGATCATGTCGCTTGCCGGTGCCTACTGGCGTGGCGATGAAAAACGCAATCAGCTTGTGCGCGTCTACGGCATCACATTCCCCAAACAAAAGATGCTCGACGAATATCTTCAGCTCCTTGAAGAAGCCAAAAAGCGCGACCACCGCAAGCTCGGCAAAGAAATGGAACTCTTTGCCTTCTCTCAGAATGTCGGTGCAGGTCTGCCCCTCTGGCTCCCCAAAGGCGCTGCTCTCCGCGACCGTCTCGAACAGTTCCTCCGCAAGATTCAGAAACAATATGGCTATCAGCAGGTGATCACTCCTCATATCGGTAATAAAAACCTTTATGTCACCTCAGGCCACTATGCAAAATATGGTAAAGATTCTTTCCAGCCTATCCACACCCCCGAAGAAGGCGAAGAATACTTCCTCAAACCGATGAACTGCCCTCACCACTGCGAAATCTTCAAGGTGAGCCCGCGTAGCTACCGTGACCTCCCGCTCCGTCTCGCTGAATTCGGCACCGTTTACCGCTACGAACANAGCGGNGAACTTCATGGTCTCACNCGCGTCCGCGGTTTCACGCAGGACGATGCCCACATCTTCTGCACGCCCGATCAGATCAAAGACGAGTTCCTGAAGGTAATGGACATCATCCTTTACATTTTCAACGCTCTTAAGTTTGAAAATTTCGAAGCCCAGATCTCCCTGCGCGATCCTAATAATAAGGAGAAATACATCGGCTCCGACGAAAANTGGGCCCTCGCCGAACAGGCAATCATCGAAG
>JAAVEX010000053.1:0-2350 GCA_014801065.1 Barnesiella sp. | reverse complement strand
AANAAAAAGGCCTCCCCGCTCGCAAAGAACTTGGCGAAGCAGCNTTCTATGGCCCGAAACTCGACTTCATGGTCAAAGACGCAATCGGTCGTCGTTGGCAGCTCGGTACCATTCAGGTTGACTACAACCTCCCCGAGCGTTTCCAGCTCGAATTCACCGGTGCCGACAACCAGAAACACCGCCCGGTTATGATCCACCGCGCGCCTTTCGGCTCGATGGAACGTTTCGTTGCCGTATTGCTCGAACACACCGCCGGCCGATTCCCCCTCTGGCTCGCTCCCGATCAGGCCGTAGTGCTCCCCATCAGCGAAAAATTCAACGACTATGCCTACGAAGTGGCTCGTCAGNTAAATGCTGCCGACGTCCGCACGATAGTCGACGACCGAAACGAAAAAATCGGCAAGAAAATACGCGACAACGAACTCCGCCGAATACCCTATTTGCTCATCGTTGGTGAAAAAGAAGCAGAAAATAATGAAATTTCTGTAAGAAAACAGGGCGAAGGTGATAAAGGTACGATGAAAATTACTACCTTTGCAGCAAATTTGGCTAAAGAAGTCGAAGAAATGATTAATCAATAACCCTACTGAATGCAGAAAAAACCATTTACACCCGGACCCCGTCCGAGAAACAACGGTCCCAGAAGAGGTATGCAACCCTCGCCCAAGGATCAGTATGCCATCAACGAACGCATCCGCGCCCGTGAAGTCCGACTCGTTGGCGACAACGTCGAAACAGGCATATATTCCATTCAGGAAGCTCTTCGTATCGCCGACGAGCAGGGCCTCGATCTTATCGAAATCTCCCCCAACGCCGCTCCTCCGGTTTGCAAGATTCTCGACTATCAGAAATTCCTCTATCAGCAGAAGAAACATCAGAAAGAACAGAAAGCAAAGCAGACCAAAATCGTTGTTAAGGAGATCAGATTCGGACCGCAGACCGACGATCATGACTATAACTTCAAGCTCAAACACGCCATGGGTTTCCTCCAGGAAGGCGCCAAAGTTAAAGCCTACGTGTTCTTCCGCGGCAGATCAATCCTATTCAAAGAGCAAGGCGAAGTCCTTCTCCTTCGTTTCGCAAATGATCTTGAAGAATATGGCAAAGTTGAGCAGATGCCGGTGCTCGAAGGCAAGAGAATGATCATTATGCTCTCGCCTAAGAAAAAACAGTAAAATAACCCGCGCCGACAGAGTTCGCGCGATTAGATAACTTGATTTAATTTTTAAAAGTAACTCAAATGCCCAAGATTAAGACTAATTCCGGTGCCAAAAAGAGGTTCGCCCTTACCGGATCAGGAAAGATCAAGAGAAAACACGCTTTCAAAAGCCACATTCTCACCAAAAAAACTAAAAAGCAGAAACGTAACCTGACTCACTTCGCTACTGTTGCTGCTGTCGACGAAAAGAATGTAAAAGCCCTTCTCGGCATGAAGTAAGAAGCCACGATGCTTTCAACTCATCTAAAACATTTATTCGTAAAAACTATCCACATTTATTAACCGAATGTTTAGCACTCAAGAGCAATAGCCGCTAACTTTCAAAAAACGATTAAACAATGCCAAGATCAGTAAATCATGTAGCTTCTCGAGCTCGCAGAAAGAAAATCTTAAAACTCACCCGTGGTTATTTCGGTTGCCGTCGTAACGTATGGACCGTTGCCAAAAACACTTGGGAAAAAGGTCTTACCTACGCTTACCGCGACCGCAAAGATAAAAAACGCAATTTCCGCGCTCTTTGGATCCAGCGTATCAATGCCGCTGCCCGTATGGAAGACCTCTCTTACTCCAAACTGATGGGCCTCATCCACAAATCCGGTATCGAAATCAACCGCAAGGTGCTCGCCGATCTCGCGCTTAACAATCCCGTAGCTTTCAAAGCCATCGTAGACAAAGTTAAGAACGCATAATCAGAGACCGGCTCTGATAAACAATAAACAGCGAGGGTGTGTCAATCCAATTGACACACCCTCGCTCCTTTTCTCCCTCCTTCCCATCCCCACCGTCCATCCCCCTCATCCCTCCAATTATAAAACACCCGCCCAAGTGGGAGCGTCGGCTTTAGCCGTCAGCCTGTAGTTCAGCAAATTAACTCAATATAAAGGGACGGCTAAAGCTGGCCCTCCCGCGCCTATCCCTCCCGCTCCCCCCCCAAAAAAAAAAAGCATCAGCCGTCCGTCCAGTCCATCAACCGTGCTCTGCCGATCCAACCAAACCGACTATTTCGCATCCCCGCCCGCCATTCCCATATTATCTTTGCCGCATGCATCTGAGCCCCGACAAAGATACCCGCCCCTGCGCCGTCAACCATCTCTACCACTTTCAGAAATGGCTGCGCCGCCCCATGACGCG
>JAAVEX010000052.1 GCA_014801065.1 Barnesiella sp. | reverse complement strand
GACCGCTATGGCCCGGTTTGCTTCCATGCCGACAGCCGCCCAGAGATCGCGTTCGTCGACCACAGTGGCATGGCTCCAACCGCCGTCGAGTGATTTGTTAAGTTCAAGAAGATATGCGTCGAAGCCTTTACCTTGTTCGCTTGCCGTCAGGCGATATATAATTCCAAGTTGATTCATTGTTTATAGCGTAAAATGAGTTTAACCTTTTAAGATGTTGAAAAAGCGGGATGTCTTGTCTATTTTCTGCGACCACACTCGGCTAAGAATCGTGTTGATTACATTTCGTGCCGTAAGAGGGTTAAACCGGCATAGCGATTTAAAGCAGACATCACCGAGCGTGAACGGCATAACCACAACATTTCCCTTGTTGATCTCATATTTCTTGTTGCGGCACACCCCGACGAGGCTTCGGTAGAATCCCTGATAGTGGTCCTTGATATAGTTTTTCAACTCCTGACGGATATCACCACCGCCGGCCAGATCGGATTTAGTCATGAGGATATATATTGCATCCGTGGCGCGGGTGAATATCTGATCATGATTGTTGATATAGTTCTTTACACCGTCGAGCAGCGTCACCTGATCCACAAACGTGCCGTTGTTAAGTTCGATCTTACGATCCTGACCGCCATATTCAATGACAAAGAAATGGATTTTACGTTTCGTCATCTTCTTATCATTGTCGGTAAGGATCTCAGTCAGCTTGTTGAGCATGAAATCGCGGTCGGGGGTGAGTTGGAGTCCGGCCATGCGCATATACATAGAGATAAGCATCTCACCGGCCACATCGATAAATGTCAACGGATAGAGCTGATTGTCGCGGACCACATCGCATCGCATCGCAAACAGGCCCTCGATAGGGTTGCCCGGAGGCAACTGAAACACGTTGGTGTTATCGTGGGTTGAAAAAAGCATCGAGAGCTGATTCATGTAAGCATAGCCCTGTGAGTTAGAGTCGAAGTCGGTGTAATCCACCACGTTGCCATTACGCAGCTCGCTCAACACCGCACCGATCGTACACGTTTTGCCCGACGAGGGAATGCCCCAGAAATAGACCTCGGTAGCCGTTCCCGGTATGTTTTCAATCGGAATATATGACATCGGTATAGTCGATGCCGAGGTCTGGGGAATNGANAGATAACGGATAAAATCACTATTGATGCCGGATTTCGTCATAAGCTCATAGGAGCTGAGGATCGAATTGGTGGTCATGGTGCGAATCTCGAATTCCGACAACCAGTTATGATCCTTTCTGATCTGCTCATAGATATCGTTGACAGTCACATCCGAATTTGGATCATTTATCGCGTCGTCGATGAGGCGGATTCTACCGATAGCGTTGGTTTGCTTTTCCATTTCGGTTTTAAGCACCTCGAAATCGTCGGGCAGAATCTGAATGAGATAGTTGGCCTCTGCTGCATGAATGGAATATGGATAAGATTCGAGGAAGTTTCGGAGCGATTTGCGGCGCGTGCGGTCCACATTTTTCCACGCCTCTTCTTCCGGATCGACCATCACCTGAGTTTCCTCAAAAGGAGGGGGANCNACTGCGGCCTCAGCCTCCATCTTGCTTATNTAGGCGAGCGCATCATTCAAATGAGCTCCTGAGGGATATTTATCGATATATGATCTATAGGATTCGATCGTGTCTAAGGCAACTGCTGTGCTCCAGTCAGTGATTTCAGTGTTTGATAACAATTCGCGCACTTCTTGACGCTTGGCATACGGAAAGTCCATGCCCCCCTCACGCTCAAGCTCTTCGAAAGTAACATTTCCTTGACGGATCAGCTCTACAATCTGTTGAGCCTTCATTGAGGGAAGTCGTTCGAGAATATCATCTATATTCATAATATGTATAAAGTATAATGATTAATCGGGGAAAAATTCAATCGTCGAGAGTAAAACCTCCCAAACCGTCGGAGTAGCCGGAATCGGACGATNCNGATCGGCGNGATNNATTTTCNTCGAGATCGGATGTGTCGAAATCGCCTTTGTCGACCGACGAAAANAGATCGGTAAGGCGATATGGATTACGCGCATTGCGGCTTTGAAAAATGTAAGGAAGCAACAGGAAAAGATAGGCCACGACACAAAAAGCGATGGCAGCACCGTTGGGGAATTTACGGTGAACAAAAGCATTGTTGATGGCGTCGATACCTTTNATGGCATTGTCAGCTCCTGAACTNTTGAACTCCGAGGTCAGNCCGAGCGCATCCTCGGCTTTCATTCTATGGGAAGAAAGCGTGCGCAGATTGTCCTGCCATTCGTTGATGGTGGCGCGTATCTGTCTCGTGTTTCCGAGGAGAAAGACATTGTAGGTGCTTGCACCCTGATCCGCTTTGGTNATCCAAGCCCGGGCACTNTCGTTGAGGTTCTTATAGTCAGACGAAAGAATCTGATCCCGAAGCACACGTTCGATATTTTGAGCCTGCATGGCTTCATTACCCGGTTTGAACGATATGCGTGAATCGCCATTTTTTGCAGCATTGGCCAAGGCATTGTGCAGATTGGTCATACGTTCAGAGGCATATTGGTCATAGTCGGCAAACAAACTGTGGGCTCCGGCAATCGACTGACGGAAACTTTTCACTATGATCTCATTGCGCGAGGTGACAGTGAAAAAGTGAGTGGCCGGGATGATCAGAATAGCAAAAATCACAGGCGACAGAAACAACATCACAGCTTCCCACCGCAACTTGCGACGCAGATAGACCGTGGCCGATTTCAGGGCCTGCATATACATAAAATAGCATAGCAGAATGATCAGGATAAGACTCGTNCCGATCCCTGCAATCTGGAAGTTGCCGGCCGTCATATATGTCAGGCCGACGAAGGAGGTGTAGCCTATCGCTATCAAGGCCACAAATGTCATGATGTTGAACCAGGAAAACTTTAATTTCTCGTTCATGATTGGTTGATTGATATAAAATAATATTCGAATTTACTTATTTAGAGAGTGTTTGGATTTAAATTNAAACANACTCTCACGCACGAACCCGATGCTTGCTGTCGAGTTGATCTTCAAGTTCACGTATTTTTCGTCTATAATATTCTATCTGCTTCAGGATCGCTTCCTCATCGCTACCGTCCGTACCGACAGNGGGAGGGGTGGAGGGAGAATCGCCACCATTTGAAGGGNACTTTCCGAAGTCTGTTCCGGGGAGCGAGCCGGGTGATGGCTTAAGGTTCTGACCGGGAGTCGGGTCCAAATCAAAACCACCGCCATTGCCCGACCCATTGCCATTTCCATGGTCGAGACCACCGTCGTAGGCCGGGGGTGTTGAACCTCCCGCACTGCCTGCAGGAGCAGAGAAGTCGCCATTACGCACTGCGATAAGAGCCTTGTCGGCAAGAATCCGCGGAGGCATCGGGCCATTGACAGCCACGCCGGTGCGCTGGAGCACATTGCGCGCCTGTTCTACTGTCAGATCCTTTTTCAAGGATTTCATCAGAGCGATAGTTCCGGCAACGATCGGCGCCGACATGCTTGTGCCATCTTCGGCTTTCAGTCCACCTCCGGCCCATGATGAAAGGATCTCGGATCCGGGGGCGGAAACATCCGTCCCATTACCATAGTTTGTGAAATCCGTGGGATTGAAGTTGCGGTCGATAGCTCCGACGGTAATGGCAAAGTCNGTGCGGTTTTCGGGCGCNATAGCTGAGATGATGTTCTCATTACCGGCAGCGAATACAAGGATAGTGCCTTTGCTCTTAGCCAATTCGGCAACGCGATTCCATAATATTTCCTCGTTTTTAAACCGAGTCCGCGCAATCTCATCCTGGGTCTGCACAGGGAGGATGCTCAGNCCGGGGAAGCTNGGGCCAACCGACATGTTGACCACATCGGCCCCTTTATGCACGGCATACATGATGCCGCTGATGAGCGCCGAAGCCGGACANATGCCATTGTCAAACACCTGAACAGGCATCAGGCGGCAATTAGGAGCCATTCCTGAAGCACCGTCGCGGATACTGATCTGGCTGCCGACGGCAAGACCGGCCGTGTGAGTNCCATGGCCCGAACCACGGCCAAGATGATTATTCTGAGTAAAGACATTATAAGGAGCAACGATACGGTCACGGAACATTGGATGAGATCCATCGAAACCGTCGTCGACCACGGCCACGATCACATCGGAAGAGCCTGAGGTGATATCCCAGGCCTGCCGGGCGTTGACTGCTTCGAGGTGCCAACCGGCCGATGCGCTCATTTTTGAATAATCAACGCTACGGTTCANTTCATAGATCCGCTCGTCCATCACTATGAATTTCTGTTTGGGCANNCGCTGTTGCAGAGATTCCCTGATCCNGTCNCGTTCACTCTCNGGNACTTGAATCACGAGNGATTTCACCTCGCGGTCAAACCCTATTATAGAATATTGGTCGCCGGGATATGCCGATTTGAAATCAGTGGCCAATTCGTCGATGTTGCCATTGGAATCTTCCAGAAATAAAAACAAACGTCCCGGCAAAGTGGGCGGAACTCCGGGATTGCGTATCGGTTCAGGGATATTGCCATCGGGGTCGCGCACAGGAGCAACCACACCGGGGCCATCCTCATCTCCGGGCAGACGACCGTCAACGGGTTCTATCGGCTTGAACGGGAGGTTNAGTTCCGGAGCATCGTCGNTGAAGTTGATCAGCGAATCGATAGAATCACGGCTGCGACTGCATCCAAATCCGGAACATCCGGGGAGCAACTCTGAAAGCAACCANCCCAACAGCAGGATGCCGAGCAGCAGAAGCAGCCAGAACCACCATCTCGACCATATTGATTTTTTTACCGGTTGATAACAAGCGTGAAAGCAGTAATCACCGTTGACGGCATGGGTCAACGGATCAAAATCCCAACCGACAAACCGAAAACCTTTATTGGCGGCAACGGGTGGAATATCGAACTGNGTGATCGGCTGGCCGGGCATTTTCTCGATCACGGCCGGACCGTTGAGAATACCGTCGGGACCGGCATCGAATGTGATGGTAAACGGTTTGATTACCGGCATAGGAGGCGTTTCNTCCTGAGGGAAAGGNGGGGGCAATTCATCTCGGTAACGCGCCACAAATGTTATGTCGGACTCCACTANGTGACCTNCCGGATTGGGAGTCCAGCCGTCGAATTCNTAGCCGGGCNCGGGAACTACATCCGGAATCAGACTGCTATCAATAACAGTTCCGGTTGTCAACTGGATCTGACGGCCGAAATCTGAACGAAGGCTCCCCTCTTTTCCGGGGTCAAAAGTCACCGTGTAGCGGATCATATTTGGCGCCGCATGAACGATCTCACCGACGGCNATATGCTTGGACTTGTCGGGGGTCATNCCCCAAGCAAGGAGATACACCTTGCCATCAGCGCAATAGATAAATTCGTCGTCGATATATCTGAGCACGCTGCCCATCACCATCAGCTCTTCGCCTGAAAGTTTCTGCAATGCACNCATATATGCGCCAAGCGTCATATCCTTTATGCGTGCATAGCGTGTGGCTTCGTTGCCGGTNAGCTCCGTAAGTCGTCGGGGCGTTTCGGTCCACTGCGGAATATACCAGTTGATTGTATCCTCGCCGGCAGGCTGATCAGGAACAGCGAGAAAATCGACATACTGCGCCGGGATAATGCGCTTCACTATGCTCGCAACGCTTGGATAGCGGCGATAGAGCGGATCTGATCCGAGACCCTGGAAGTCTGTGAAATCATAGATTCTGGTGAATCCGATCCGACTTTTACCGAAGAAAGTATGGCGGTCCATTTCTTTAAATTAGGTATTCAAATTCAAACGATAGTAAGTGAAAACTCTCTTTTATATTCTCTGCGGCCTTTTTGTCAGCTNCNTATTGCAGATCATAACACTTACTTAATTATAAAGTTGCTGATTAATNTCGATCAATTCCCGAAGCTGTTTGTTGGCCAACGGATCGCAACGCGAAATGTCGGAAGAATATAACAGACCGATGGTAAGGAAATTTTCCCAGCGGAAGAAATTGCTCCAAAAAGGAAGTTTTCTCAGCAGATCGATGTTTATATTCGGACTGTTGATTGTAGAGGCCGATTCATCAAGAGCCTCAAGGGTTTCAAGAAGCGGTCTGCGATGGCGCACCTTGTCCCAACCTTCAGGGGAAAAATCGACAGTCACCCGACAGCGGGCGGCTTTCTCGTTAATAGTGTCGCGCTCTTCGTCGTTGATGTGATGACGACCGACCGAAGTGACAAAATTGTTCAACACCAGCGAAGCATAATCACCTATGGCATTACACTGCTCGTTTTCGTCAAACATGTCGGCATACGCGTTTATGCGCTCGGCAATCTTTCCGCGAAGTCCAAGTCGGTTGAAAAGAGTGATGATGGTGTAGACCACCTCGTCGGCATGCGGCAGCTGATCGCACAACCGTACACTCTGGCCGTTAAGATGGTCGACCCAATAGTCTACGATGTGTTTCGTCACCACATCGCCTATGGTTGAAAGAGTGAAGGAGTTTTCTGTCAGCAGTTCGTCGAGCGTCGAGCCATATTCCTTTTTAAGATATGCGTTAAGCTCATCTTCCGAGTCAAGGAAGAGATATTGCATCAGTCGCTCAGCGTTTTCGGCACGCGACTGATTGAGATCGACACCCGCTTGCGCCCTNACGAAATTTATGGCACTGAAATCGAGCGGAGAATCGAGATGTCGGACTATGATNTCGTAGGCTATATCGCGGAGCGCTTCGGGGCTGACCATCAACGAATCGAGGATGCGTCCGAAGGTGGCCGGATCTGANGCTATAGCTTTGATCAATGATCTGCGGATATCGCCTGCGATAAGTCGCACTTTCTTATTTTTCGCCTCTACATCTTCAGGCTCATAGTAGACGGTCAGAGCATTTTCAATCTCCTTCTTTATTTCTCTCAATTGCAGCATGTAGCGACTGCGGCGTGCATCGTCGAGCACTATGCTTATATTGTTCAGATCGCGGATAATCGGTTCGGAACCATCGCAGTTNACCGTGGCAACCTCGNCNCAGGNGTGTTCCGGATTTTTGAAGTGACGCTTCACGAAATCATTTTTCANGAAGCTGTCGCGGAGCCGCTGCCAATAGTCGGGATAGTCGGGATGAACATGGACCGAGGTTTCGCCGGAGAGATTGTTTTCATCGTCATAACCATCGAAGAGCAGATTTTTGCCCGACCAGTAAAAGTCTCTCAACGGATAGATTCCGCGAAACGGTTGCAACGGCATCCCCGGTGCCGGACATATCCACTCGTCGAGCCAACGGTTAGGCTTTATGATTTCGGGGATCACAGTGTCAAAACGATTCCAGTGTTTATCGAGAGTTTCGGGTGAGTCGGGGCGATCATTACGTGTTCGCTCAAGATCGATATTGAATTTTGTCGCTATCATGAAGAGCGGTGAGATACCTCTCGACGCACGAAGCACCGATGCACGGCTCACGGCATCTTCACCGATATTATCCACGATCCATGAGTTGATTGTTTCGCCGATCGTGGCTTCAGCCTTCTGATCGTTATGATGACAGAACAATACGCTTGAAATCAACAGCGAGCGGGAATATTTATTAAACAGGTAGGCCACCTTCCCACGGCGCAATATCTTGGGGATAACCGAGGCTATCTCCTTTTCTTTATATTTCTCGCGGGAACGCGCTCCCGGGAAGTCGAGCAGATCGAGCCTTTCAAGAAATGATCTGTTGGCCGCAACCTTTTCGGGTATTTCAAAAGTAAGTTCGGCAATGAGCGATGACAATTCGCCCTTTCCGAAATTTTCGGCAATCTTTTGTCCGGCGGCATCATAAACGTCGGTAGTCATAATNTCGCCATTGACTTCCGGCATAATACCACACACCGAATCAAGCCATTCGATTTTAAGNAGCGAACCATTTTCGCGCAGCAGAGCCGAGAANGGCACATACACCTCCTGACGGAAACCCAATCTGGAATATGCGTCCATAAGCGTNACAAACAGTCGGGTCATTTCAGCGTTCTTATTCCANAGGAGGCTGAACAGATCNGCCCACTGCTCCGGAGGGATNCGATCGATCACCGGGGCAATGGTCTTGACAAAATTAGACTGATGGACGGCCGCAGCGGCATTTCCCACCACATCGCGCATATAGTCGCCGATGTCGCGGATATCGTCTTCAGTTATATAATTATATGTGTCGCTATGTCCTTTCCATATTCCTGAGAGAGTTTCGAGCTCTTGATTGATATTGTCATACCGGAGGATGCTGGAGGGGTCAATCTTAATATCGTTGTAGTAGGAATCGGCCACCATTAAGATAATGTCGGGGATCGAGAGATTGCGCACCTTTATCAGTCCCGGAGCTTTTTGGGGATCACGCTGCAATGTAAAGCGAGTGATCACGCCGGTCGATTCAATTTTTGTGTTGTTTCCGCCGCTGGGATTAATATCGTAGATAAAGTTATATTCCTTTCCATCATTCTCGATGACAAAGGGCTGGTCGGGCGATGATAGCAAGCTGCTCATCAAATAGGATTTACCAACTTGACTTTCACCATAGGCAGCCGCCGANCAGTTGGCGATCAGCGCTTCCCGTATGCGTTTAAGCTTACGACGATAATCCTTGAATTGCTCGATAGGAAAAGAGTTTTTGTTATACTTGTCAGCCCACAACAGCGAGTCGCGGACCACATCCAATTGTCGGTCGATATCTTTTATCATATTGATATTTCTGTGTGATAGATGTCGGTATTATAATTATTTCGACATAAGTAANTATTCAAAATTAAACGATAGTATAANNTAATTATGAACNCTTACTTAAAGCGCCGAATCAGAATGTAAATTCCCCGGAGTCAAGCCAATACATATCGGTGGTCCCGATACTCTGAATATGGATCTCCAAATTGGAATCGCTGATCTCNCGGTCGTTCTTATCAATTACGCCGGAGATGATCAGATTTTCCTTNTCTTCCGGATCGCGCTCNATCATGATCTTGAACGGCATCCGGCGCTTTAGCTCCTCAATCTGCTTGCTCACCATAGACCGCACCATTGCGTCAGTGAGCGTGGTCCGATCCGTCAGGAATGCCTTCCNACGAATGTTGTCGGCTATCTTATGACGGTTGAAATCTATGGTGTAGAGCGTGCGCGAGGGATAACTGTCGAGCTGAATCTGGCTGACCTGCANATGTGTCGGGATCCGGCTTACGGTCAATTCGTCGGANGACTGTTCGGGCGAGAGCAAAAACTTGTCGACTGCGCCGTCGCGGGNGCATTGGATATAGTTGACCGTTGAGTTGAGATTCTTTTTCAGATTNGCCAGGTTGATCACAAACTTGTTGAGATTTGATAACTCGGAAGCGTAATGAGCAAGAATACCACCCATTGCAACAATCGTTTTCGGGTTGGTGATATAGCCGGTGTTGTTGCTGAACGGATACCANTCGCCAACGTAATAGTTGTTAAGCAGAATCAAGCGGTTGGGGGCCACGGCATAATATTTCANGAAGATATCGCGCACGGGNGGGAGCGACGCCGGNCGNCCCGAAAGCAACACGATGTCACATGAATATGAATACATTATCGTGGCAATCCGCTTGAGCAACGGCTCGAATTCGTTTTGAACAGCGTCGGCCACCTGGCTATAAATAAAGTTCCATTCGATTTTCCGCACGTCAATACCGGTGGAGCGCATAAATCCTTCTATAACATCGTCGCTTGGAGGNATCTTTGCGAAAACATCTTCGTAGCGCACCACGCAATCTTTATGNCGCTCGCCGAGCAGTTCAAGAAAATGATACATCAGCGGGATGGAATATTGAATGTTGAAATCCTTACGCAAAATTCTGTCGGCGAGTGTCTGTCCGTTATGATCAGGGCCGAAGAAGTCTTTCATGCGCTGCCGATACATTTTAGGAGTCAGCGAGCTGAGGGCGACTCTGAAAGCACTGCTTTCATTCAGCAGCATCACATTTTTGATCAGACCGTTGAGCATATCNTCACCTGCAAAATAGAAGCTGTCATAGAACAACGGATCCGGTGTGATCGTGGTGATATCGCCTGACTCGTAAGTGTATTTGCTTATCATCAGGTCAGTGGTGCCCGCTCCGATNTCGATGGATCCCACCGTGAGCGACGGCTGATCATCGCCCGGCTCTATCTTGCCATAGAGATTGAAGAACTCCTGCGAGCATCCTTTATATTTATGTCCCACTTCGCCATACATATAGACGAGTTGCGAGCAAGTGGCCTCGTCATAATACCACTTGCCATCCTCATCCTTTACCGACGGCATAGCCGGAATAATTTCTATCTCAGTGCGCCGCGTGTCGTGATCTTTTCCTCCACTCATACATCCGAGCAGCTTCACCGCATCGTGGGCGCATTTGATAAGTGCCTCTCGCTCCACTTTCGACATGGCCGTGGGGCAGGTCACTATCATNCGTCGCAANCGNCGAGGCATCTGTTCGAGTCCAAGGCCTGTCTCCATCGAGCGATACTCCGGGCTGTTGATCTGCATAGTGGCCTGCACAAGCATCTCCAGAAACGAAAGTGTCATCAACGACCGTCGGGAGTAGTGGAACGTCAGGCCGCCGGATCCGTCGGATGTGTATGTTCCGTCACTTTTCAGATGGTCCGTTATGCNGGGCACGGCAATTATATTATCATCCTTATCCTCGGAATCGAGCACGAGGAAACGCCATTCTTCGTCGGTAGGNCGCCAATCCCAGAGATAGCGTTTCGGACTGGAATATGTGGATAGCGATTCATAGCTGTCGCCACGGTTGGATGTTTTGTGAATAAGCATGTTGGCCTCCTGCCCTACTCTGACAAGCGAAGGATAGACAAATTGTCTGCCATCTTTAATTCCGAAGTCGCCAAAGGCCACTTTCCGGAATGCAAGACGCATGTCGAAAGGCTCGGTATANTTTATCAGNGANGGATNCCCTTCATCATCATGATCTATCATCTCCGTCAGGTCGATGAGGCGAAGCGGACGCACCTGATTAAAATTGGAGTTGTCCTCTACNAGCAGAGCCGTAGTCCGCGAGTTGCCGATATCAATGACCATATCGACTTCCATCACTGCGGTGTCGATATCCTTATAAAGTTTTATATCAGGAAAGAGATGACGGCTCGCTATAAAGCTCATGAGAGCCACNTAGGTGGCCGCATAGCTCGTGTGGCGCACACGGTTGCCCTTGAGNTCCGACAGATCCGCCACGCCGGGATGCACAAGATTCATCANGCGCGAATCGACATAGCTCCAGGTGTTGCCGGGCGAGCAATAGTCCATCAGCAATAACTCATTGCTGCAGACNGCAAAATCTATATCCGTGCGATAACGATCGGGAAANACCGGATTNTCATTTATACCNTCATNCTCATAGGTGGTAAACGTGTCAAAGGCAAGGATCACATCATAAANAATCTTCGATTCGCTCTTCTCAACCGGGATCAGTTTACACCGCGACCAGTTNAGCGGNCCGAATTTAAANCGAGNGCGGGTTCGGCGGAAGAAGTAAGGTACCGGGATCCATTGGTTTTCAAGTCGCTCAAGATTGTTTATCTTATCCGTGAAACTTATGCTGAAGATTTCACCTTCAACACCCTGCACCATCTCATCGTCAATTTTAAGCGGTGTGATTCCTTCGGCACGTATAGAATCAAGATCCGGTTCGGGGAGATGTCCGCCATTGATCAGATCGGCCTTGCGATAGTACACGCAGCCGGAATCGTCAGTCACCTGAGCGGCGAGCTCAATGCGCCATTCGCCTGAAGTACGGTCATACCACTCGTGAAACCACTCTTTGAATCGATCCGTGAGATCGAGTGTGATTTGAAATGTAAACAACTGTATGCCTGAGTTGGCTATCAGTGAATATTCCATGGCAATTCTGGTTTATTATATTATGAGCCTGTTCCTTAATATTTGTAACATCCGGATGGGAGCACATATCTTGGTATAGAGACAACTTGTGTTGATAAAAAACACGGAGGCAAAGCCGCCCAAGATATGCGGTGAAATTGTTAACAATTATCCAGGTTGCAAGCCATCTTTATTAATTTAATATTTACTGTTATTTTTCGTACACTTATATTATCGCCCTGGTCACCCATTGCTGTTTTTATCCCTTAGTTTCAGTCGTTATACCATCGCATAATTCCATCACTGCATGAATAAAATCAATCAAGAACTGACCGCCCCGCCATCAACGAATATTGGGGAACAGGCTTAAGAAACTGTTTAAATTTATGCGGAAAGTTTTATATGCTCTGATTTTAATGATCTTTCAGGCGATTTTTGCCAAGTCTTATCGGTCACGATGCCCGCATCGCTCCCTCTTCAACTTGCAAAACTCATCCTTAAATATCCTCAAAATCATTCGCACATAAATTTAAACAGTTTCTAATTTTTCTACGCGATCTACAATGCAAAATCATAACCGCATCGCAAAAATAATCAAATAATCAGAATATAAAGAATGATCAACGTTAAATAAAGTAGATAAAAGCAGAAGCCGCATCCGGAAGGGATACGGCCTCATTTACTTTGATTTAGGCACACGTTATCAAACGCCGTGCCATCGCGGATGTTTGGGTGTTTCATTACGTTCCCCAATGTTTGTCAAAGCACTTTAACCGGGTCCTATCCATAAACAATAGGTAAGATATTAGTAAGAGCATAGAGCTACGATTCCACGAGCAATAATTTCGCATAACGTGGAAGTTGAACCCCATAAATGGGACTATATGAAGACACTCTATTACTTCTTCCTCAGAAACAGTTTCTCAAAGCTTGCGACCAAGTGCATGATAATGGGCGGGCTGCACTTATCGCATCGCCGGATTTGAAGAACTCCGCCTCGAATTTCGTGTGTATTAATTGGTTAAGACCCTGAATAATATGTTTATAGCGGAGCCGGGAGTTTCTTCCGAATCTCTGTTGGGGTAGCATACCAGTACATTAAATACTTTAGCTCATTTAATTTATTATTAAAAATTACGCTGTCTGGACCGCTATAGGTATTAGTATCAGTACAATCAAATATTATTTCTTTTTGGGATGAAAACAAAGCCAACTGCTCATGAAATGGCCAATAAGAGGAATATCCATGTCCGGGTGTCTCCTAAATACAAACAGTTTCTCAGAGATGAGGGGCGTTTTCATAAATACCATCACTTATAATCAAAGCCAACATTGATGCAATGAGTAAGACTTCAATAATTATCAACAATCTATTGGATAGCACTTTCCTTATGAGAAGATGATTTATAGCCGAATACGCTATAAAATATATTAACCCCATGGCAATTATAAGTAGCCATCCTATAGGCTTAGAGCCTGTTTGGAGACAATAGGATAAAAATAATATTATAGATGAGTACCCCAAGATTAAGTACAGATAAGCAATATATTTTATGATTTGTTGTTTATTCTTTTTCATGTACTTGAAATAACTCTTGATTATTTATGCAATTAGCTTCAACTAATTATAATTTGCAGTTATTTTGTTTGAAATTTGGTAATATCACCTTTCGGGGGTTAGAGCGGGCTATTAGGGAGTATTAAAAAATCCAAATCCGGCTGTTTCCGTAATAGGAATATTACGTTGAATGTATCCGAGATAAAAGAAATTTTCAGCCATGGCGTCACTTATAAGCAAAACTAATATTGATACAATGAGTAAGACTTCAATAATTATCAGCAATTTATTGGATAGCACTTTACTAACAATAAAATGATTTATAGCCGAATACCCCATAAAGCACATTAATCCC
>JAAVEX010000051.1 GCA_014801065.1 Barnesiella sp. | reverse complement strand
TTTCAGGCGATTTTTGCCAAGTTTTATCGGTCACGATGCCCGCATCGCTCCCTCTTCAACTTGCAAAACTCATCCTGAAATAGCTCAAAATCATTCGCACATAAATTTAAACAGTTTCTCAGTCGGTGCGTTTTTTCCGGAGGTCGGCCGATGTGTCTGTGGCAAAGGCCGGGGAAGCGTTTGCGAAGATTCGTTCGATGCATTTATGCATGTGGCGTTTCAGCTCTTCACGCTTCGACCGGGCAAAAGCGTCGTCGCATCCCATCTCCAGATATTCGGAATAAAGCTCTTCACCCCACGACTCCACGTCCCTTTCCGCATTTCTCCTGAGCCAGTCCATGTCATAGGAGCCGTTTTCAACCGATTCCTCATACAAACCAAGCAAGTGCTTCAACGATTTAATGGTCTTTTCCCAGATTTCATCTGTTGCCTTTACCGGCGGACCTGCAGAGCCTTTAACAGTGACCGTGTCGGGTTTTGTGGGATGCAAAGCATCGGTGTTGACCGGGGGATGAGGAGTTTCCTTGACAGTCGGGAGGACTGTGTCGGGCTGAGCGGGCGACACTGACTCGGCGGGAGTGATGGGCTGAGCGGCGCGCGAAGGGTCGGCGGGGGAGTCGGGAGTGTTGGCCGACGGTTTCAAAAGAAACAGGCCGAGGAATGTTGAAGCAATAAGGATAGCGGCAATGATGATTAATGACGGTCGGTTTAATGGGTTGGCGTTCAGCCTATGGGCCACTTCCACAGCCGATGGCCGCCGGGATGGATCGTGGCGCTGACAGATGCGGGCAAGGCGCCGGTAGCGCAAGCCGGGCAGGAGGATGTCTATCATGCGCCCCAAGGCGTAGATGTCTGCACTCATCGAGGCTTCGGTCCGGCTTTCCGGGTTTTGTTCGGGAGCTCCGAAACTCGGAGTGCCTTCGGCTCGTTTGTAGACCACGAAATCTTCGCTGTCGCCGAGACCGAAGTCAATAATCTTGACCCGGTTGCCGAGTCGGGTCACCATGACATTGTCGAGCTTAAGATCGCGATGACTGATGCCGCGCGAATGGATATAGACCAGCACGTCGGCTATCTGCCTGACGATGCCGAGTCGCGCTTTGCGACTACGCGCTGAGTCCTGTCTGAGCCATTGTCTGAGTTCGATTCCGTCGATGAATTCCATGACGATCGTTTCGCCGATGCCGGGGATTTTCTCCCACGTATTGGTGCGTGCAATGCCGGGATGATCGAGCTGGATGCCGATCTCGAATTCCTTATAGAGCAGACGTTGCCATTCGGGCAGTCCCCTATATTTTTCAGCAAGACTTTTGAAGAAGTATTTTCGGCCATAGCGCGTGGCGGTGTGGATTGAGTAGATGCCGTGGGTCCCAATAAATTTGATGTCACACCATTGCGACACGCTGAGGCGCGGATTGTCATGGTCAACCTCCTCAGCCACGGTCATTGCTGAATTGTCGGCAATCTCCTCATCGGAAAATATTTCCCTGTTCATATCCGCTTGAGTCACACGTTGATGCGAAAGTCACACGTTTCGGCTTTGATGTTTAGCGGGAGAGGGTGCCGTCGTCGGCAATTTTCAGCGGGGATGAAGGGAAGTCTTCCTGCGAGAGTTTACGCATGAATTTGGCTACGGTGTTGGTGGGGTCGGCGACGGGCCCGCGACCACGCTGCTGGATGAAGGAGTGGATTCGTCCGGAGCGGAATTTTCCGTCGGCACCGATTGTCACTTCGGCTACGGGTGCGTAGCCTGTGGGTCCGGCTATGCCCATTCGGTAGGGGGTGCAGAAATTGCCAAGGGAGTAGAAGATTATGTGGTCTTTATAGAGCTCGACGGCGCGAGGCACGTGTGGGCCGTGGCCATAGACCACGTCGGCGCCGGCATCGATTGCGGCGTGGGCAAATTCGGCCACGTTGCCGCGATTTTCACCGAGGTAGTTTTCCTGTCGAAGAGGGACATGGGTGTGAGCCGCACCTTCGGCACCGCCGTGAAACGATACGATTACTATGTCGGCCGAGTCGCGGAGGTTTTTCACAACCCGGCGGAGTTCGTTGAGGTTGGTTACGTCGAGGTTGTTGCCTCCGTGGCCAAACTGGGTTAGTCCGATCCGCAGACCATTGCGTGTGAGGTAGGCTGTTTCGCAGAGTCCTTTGAGTCCGGCGTAGGCCAGGGAGGCATCGCGCAGAGTCGACATTGTTGATTGGCGGCCCGGCTCGCCGAAGTCGTTGATGTGATTGTTGGCGAGACCAACGAAGTCAAATCCGGCATCGGTGAGATTTGTGACGTATTCCGGGGGCATCCGGAACACGAAATAGTATTTCGGATTGCCCATGGGGCGACGCTTTCCGGGTCCTTTCAGGAAGCTGCCTTCGAGATTTCCTGTTGCGATGTCGACGCGCTGAAAAATGTCGCGGCAGTCGTCGAAGAGGTGTCGTCCACCATCTTTCGGCAGGTGAGTGCCATGGATAGAGTCGGGATACGTTGTGCCCATCATGATGTCGCCCACAAATGAGAGAGTGAGGCTGTCGGTTTTTGGAGCGGGAGCGGATGGTGTAGAGTCGGTAGCGGCAATGGCTATGGAATCGAGTGATGTTGATTCACTTGCGCTGCTTCCGGCGCATGACATGGTCAGCGTTGCCATGAAGGCGGACAGCATGATGTGAGAAAAGATGTGCATAAGGAATGTGGTGATGACTTGGCAATAAATATTGAACAAAGATAGAAAAAAATTGCGAATAATTTGTTAAGATCAGATAAAATGGCTATCTTTGCAACGCAAAAGCAATCGAATGGGGTATTAGCTCATCTGGCTAGAGCGCGACACTGGCAGTGTCGAGGTGAGCGGTTCGAGTCCGCTATACTCCACCAGTCAAGCGAATCGAAGTAATTTCGGTTCGCTTTTTTACTTCGGTGACAATAAGCGAATTCAGATTCAAGCTGAGTTCGCTTTTGTTTTCATGAGAAAGGCTGTATTTGCGAGCATCGACCGAGCACGGCCGATAGACCTGACAAGCGCCTGATAGAGGGAGAGCCGGTCGGGCAGGCTGACGGAATGGTGTGGTGGGATGAACGATTTCAATCGTTTCTTTATGAGTCAGGGATGCCGGTTAGGCTGAGGTTGCAGAAGCTCAAAATATCGGGGGTGACATTAAAATGTCACGTTATTGCGGCTTTGTCGGTGTCAGCCGGGCGACTAAAGTCTCTGCTCATACACGGCTGCATGCCAGTGGCTTATGTGGGAGCGACGGCTTTAGCTGTCAGCTTGTATATCAGCAAATTAGCTCGATGAAAGGGACGGCTAAAGCCAGCCCTCCCACCCCCGCCATCCAAGTGGGGGAGCTTTAGCCGTCGGATTGAAACGGCCTCGCTCCTACATGTTTAATGATCCTGATTGGACCGGGAATTTATAGGGTGTCGGATAAGTGGGTGGGGAAGAGGTGGCGGATGGTGGCTGCGGAGAGGTCGAGGATTTGGGCCGGGGTGGTGGAGCGGGCTGTGGCTACGGCGGAGGCTACGGTGTCGATGGTGGCTGTGGGGTCGTCGTCGGTTTCGATGAGGAGGCGATCGGCGGGGATGGTGCGTGCGGTGTCGGGGTTGAAGCGAGGGCCGAGAGAGATGAACAGGCCGCGGTCGAGCAGTTGGCGTGCGGAGGCGGGTCCAAGGCGGAAGCCGTGGATGATCCAGGGGGATCGGGGGCGATGGGTGGCGTGGAGGTTCAGGATGATGTCGAGGGCTCGGACGCAGTGGATAATAAGGGGGTTTCGGAGCTGTTCGCTGAGGCGGATGTGGGATTGGAAGGCTTGGATCTGAAGTTCGATCTGCGGGCCTCTGAGGCGGTCTATGCCTGTTTCGCCGATAGCTACGATGGCCGGAGATGATTCGGCTATTTGTGTGAGTGAGTCGAGCTGTGCGGGCAGGAGTTGTGGTGTGATGTGCCAGGGGTGCAGGCCTATGCTGTAGAGGTAGCCGTCGGGTCGGGGATGGTCGGGGGTTACGGCTACGATTGCGTTGTGGCGCAGGTGGTGGGTGTGTATGTCGGTGATCGGTGTCATGGGACCGGGTCGTAGCCTGATCCTCCCCAGGGGTGGCATCGGAGGATGCGTCGGATTGCGAGGAGTGTTCCTCGGATTGCGCCGTGGCGTGTGATTGCTTCTATGGCGTATTGGCTGCATGTTGGCGTGAATCGGCAACATGCGGGGAGCATCGGGGAGATGCAGAGTTGGTAGAAGCGTATGGGGAGAATAAGGAGTCGGCGCACGGCGGTGGATGTGGTGGGGTCAGGGTTGTTGGGCCGGAGGGTTAGTTTGGGGGTCGGCGGCGTTGATTGCTGAGGAGATGCGTGAGAGGATTTTGGATATGGATCTGGCGGCGCTACGGTAGTCGGTCAGCGAGTCGGCTACGTAGATGAAGGCGATGTCGATCGGAGTGGCCTCGGTGAGCGGGGTTCGGGAGAGTCGGTAGGCTTCTCTCAGCCGTCGACGCATGGTGACGCGGTCAACGGCACGGCGCAGTCGCTTTTTGGGGACGGTGATGAGGAATTGCGCGCAATGTTGCTTTCTGGCGTTGTTAATGCGCCAGACGGCTCTCCAGGGGTAGGCCATAATTGAGTTGTTCTCGCCATTCTTTTTAAGGGATGGCGAGAACAGGGAGTCTATTGCAGTTTTGCTGCAGAGTTTTTCTTTCTTGTATAGTCGGAGTGAGGTCATTGTCATTTCTCTTCTTTGAGGAAGAGTTCGAGGGCGGCCGTCATGGAAGGCGCTTTTGGTGATGGGGCTTCGATGTCGAGTCGGAGTCCGGCGTCTTTGACTGCTTTTGCGGTGGTCTGGCCGAATGTTGCGATGCGGATGTCGCCTTGCTGGAATTCGGGGAAGTTTTTGAGGAGTGATGCGATACCGTTGGGGCTGAAGAAAACGAGCATGTCGTAGTCAAACGATTCGTCGGGGGTGAAGTCGTTGCTGACGGTGCGGTACATCACGGCTTTGGTGTAGTTTATCTTGTTGTTGTCGAGGATAGTGGAGTCTTCTTTGTGCACGTCGCTGACCACGTAGAGGTATTTCTCTTTGTTGTGTTTGATCAGTGAGGGCAGGAGTCCGTCGAGTTTGCCGGTTGTACCGTGGAAAATCTTACGTTTGCGATACACGATGTATTTCTGCAGGTAGAGGGCGATAGCTTCTGTTGTGCAGAAGTATTTCATAGTGTCGGGGATGTTTACGCGCATTTCCTCGCAAAGGCGGAAGAAATGGTCAATAGCAGTGCGCGCTGTGAAGATAATTGCCGTGAATTCGGAGATTGCGATTTTGGACTGACGGAATTCTTTGGCTGAGAGCCCTTCGACTTTAATAAAGGGGCGGAACACGATATCAACACCGTATTTCTCAGCAATTTCATAGTAAGGCGACTTTTCCGAAGAGGGTTTTGGCTGTGATACTAAAATTTTCTTTGTTTTCACTGTGTCGAGATATGAAATTATGATTGGCGGCTCAGAGAATTGAGCAGCAATAAAGCGAAGCTTTATAGATTATGATTAATGGTATGATTTCAAGGCTGCAAAGGTACAAAATAAAGTAGAGTAAAGCTAATGAATTGTTATAAAAAATTCTAAATCCTTTGAATATGAATATTGAACGGGAGATGAAATAGCAGACGGCGGCGGCGCTGAGTAGCAGAGTGGCNGCTTCGGGGTAGAATAGAGAGATGATAGCCGGGATGGAAATGGTGATTGCGAGGAGGGTCTGGGANGCGTTGAATCCTTTCATCCAGATGATGGCTCGCTTGGGGGTGGTGAAGACGTAGCCNACGGTAGAGTAGNCGGCGAGCTGTATGGCGTAGTAAAGAAGCGCGAGAGTNGAGAATAGGCCGACGGCGGGAAAGTTGGGGAGGTCGAAGCCTTTTGATTCGGCGGCGGTGAAAATGAGGATTCCTTCGCTGACGCAGAGGAGGANGATGAACGAGATNAGTATGCGGGTTTCGTTGGTGGTGGAGTGTTCGTCGAACACGTTTGCCCGGCGACGCACCGAGAAGAGGTTTTGTGTGAAGGTTTTGATGAATGTGGTGTAGTGGCTGAAGTTGATGGTGATNATCAGGAATATGCCGATCAGCAGGGCCATNATGCCGGAGTTGTAGCCGGGGAGTTCGGGGCGAGGTGTGGGCGGGATGCCTTGAGTGTAGGCGGGACGTCCGATGTGGCAGATAGCGATTTCGGCGGCAGAAGAGGGCGCGTCGATCTCGCGGCACCATGTGGTGTCGGGGTGCATCGCCAGTTTCATCGGCTTGTGATGGGCGGCGGCGATGGTGTCGATTGTGGGTATGGTGTCGGCCTTTGGCATTTATCGGACTGATTTACCGCTGCAAAATTACGAAAAAATCTGTCAGTGGCAGTATTTTTCCGGAGTGAAGTGGTGATTTGTCAGTGGATCTTTTGGGTGAACAGGGCGGGGTCGACGGGAGTGAGGGCCATTTCGATNGCTTGTTCGGGGGTTTCGGCCACTTGCCAGAGGCGTGTATGGTCGGATCGCATGAAGCCTTGGGCGACGGANGNGCGCAGCATTTCGATCAGGGGATTGTAGTAGCCGAGGGTGTTGAGGATTACAACTTGTCCGCGATAGAGGTTGAGCTGTCGCCATGTGATGATTTCGAGAAGTTCTTCGAATGTGCCGCATCCTCCGGGACAAGCTATTGCGGCGATGCTCATGCGAGCCATGGTCTGCTTGCGGGTGTGCATGTCGGGTGTGGCGATCATCTCCGTTAGGCCGGGGTGTTGCCAGGCGTTGTCGACCATGAATTGTGGGAGGACACCGATGGTTTTGCCTTCGGCATCGATGGCACCGTCGATGGCGGCTTTCATGAGTCCGGCTTTTCCGCCGCCGCACACCAGGGGGTGGCCGGCGCGGGCTATCAGTTGTCCGAGCCGGAAGGCGGCTTGTTTGTATTGTGGGTCGATNTTTTCGCTTGAAGCTCCGTAGACTNCGATGGCGTTATTTTCGATTGGCATGGTCAATAAGAGGGNTTTCTATNGGTAGGTGTTGGTGTGGATGCGGGTNGAGTCAAATTTTTCTTTGGGGGTGGATGGGGCCTTGGGGTAGCCTATNGGGATGATGTTGAGCGGGATGATGTCGGCGGGGAGTTTGAGGAGGCCGCGGATGTAGCTTACGCGTTCGGGGATGGGGTAGATGCCACACCATACTGCACCGAGACCCATTGCGTTGGCCGCTACGAGGAGGTTTTCGGTGGCTGCGGAGCAGTCCTGCACCCAGTAGTCGCGTCCGTCGCCGTCGAGGGCTTTTGTCATGTCGCCACACACGGCTATGGCGAGGGGTGCATCGGCGGCCATCTTTATGCTGGAGCAGTTGGCGGCAATTGAGTCGAGAGTGGCGCGGTCGGAGATCACCACGAATTGCCAGGGCTGAGAGTTGCGCGCCGTCGGGGCTGCCATTGCGGCTCTCAGGAGAGAGTCGATCTGCTGTCGGGAGATCTGCTTGTCGGTGTAGGTGCGCACGCTGGTGCGTGTCATGATCGCTTTGTAGGCGGCATTGGAGTTAGATGGGGCGGTGGCACCGGTGGTGGCGTCGGTGTTTGCGGCGGCAGCCGCGTCGGCATCGGTTTGCCGGGGGTCCGAGACTAATTTGAAGATTGCGAATCCGAGGGCTATGGCTAGAATTGCCACGAGGAAGTTTGATGTTTTCATGTGGGTGTGGGGAGGGGAGTTTATTTGGTGTTGATGTTTTGAGCCATTCTCAGCAGTGTGCCGGTGGGGCATACGAAACGGCAGTAGGGGCGCGGGATGAAGATCGAGAGGATGATGAAGGCCAGTGCGGCGATGATCAGGGCAGTGGCGGCACTGTCGACGATGAAGGCCGCAAAGAGTTCGTAGTCGATCCATGCGGTCCAGAGGCCGGTCCAGAGGCAGAGCATGAGTGCGCCCCAGAGGATCATTCGTAGACGTGTCAGGATGCCCGCGGCGCGTGGCGAGAGGTGCAGGCGGTGTTTGGTATTGCAGGCCGAGGCGAGTTCCTGTAGCGATCCGAGAGGGCATACCCATGCGCAATAGTAGCCGTCGCGTCCGAAGAGGGGGTAGATGAAGGCTGCTATGAGCATCAGTATCGTGACTGCGGATGCGAGGGCTGTGAGTCCTCCGGAGACTACGTTGAGCATCATTGTATAGTCAACGAATGTTCCGCCCCAGAAGCCGAGCACTGCAACGTTGAGGAGCTGCTGGAGGCGGCGGTAGCGGATGTTGTGGATGAACAGAGGGAGCGACATCGCGGCTATCAGCACGGCCATGATGATGAAGAATTTAAGATCGTAGTTGCTTTCGGAGTCNGAGTCGGTCGGCTGCTCTTCGATCTGCGGGGCTACGGTGGCGAGGCCGGCGTTGACATTGTCGATAATGGCTTTGGATGAGAATGTTGCGCCGGTCACTCCGTCGACTTTCAGCTGAAGGGCTTCGGCGGGAGTCAGCCCGTCCCATGANTGCAGGAGTCCGCTCTCTTCCACGCGCTTGAAGAATCCCGGGGTTTCGGAGTTGGGGAGGGGCGTGACGCNGACAATGCGACCGTCGGCAATGGATATTTCTACCGGGACCGGACCTGCGTANCCGTTGATCTGAGATNCGATNGATGTTGTGTTGATGATCANGGTGTCGCCCTTCGAGGTGTCGCTTTCGGCGCTGCCGGACTGCAAAGAGTGACCGAGCAGTCGGCCGTTGAACATCATTGCTGCAGCTGCCATCATGCAGAATGTCACAATCAGTCCGAGGATATTTGCTCCTACGCGATGGGAGTGAGGTTTGGGGCTCTGGGTTTTCTGAGTCATGTGATATGATTTTTAACTATGCAAAGTTAGAGAGTGTTTGGGTTTAAACCAAATTACTGTTGTCGGTTTTTATGGATTATTAACGCTATCAGTATGGTGGCGGCGAGNGCTATCGCGGTGTNGGTTANGGGTGAGATCGGGTTGGATGCCTCGGTTTCTACGGTTGTTTTTCGGGATGAGGCCAAGCGGGTGGTGGATGTTGTGACGGTGGANTCGGATGAAATGGTGTTGGCTGATAGNGTGGTGTTTGAGGTCGTGGCGCGGCGCAGTGAGGCGCGGCGGGCTGTGATGGTGGTGGAATCGGGNGTGGTGATTGTCAGGGAGTCGAAGGCGATGAGGAGGGAATCGGTAATGTCGATCGATCCTATNAAGCGGGATAGGATGAGGGAGCCGGCCATAGATGTCGAATCAGTNAGGGCGATGGATGCNGTGGAGNTGTCGCGGTNTGTACGGCANGCTGCGGGGATCANCAGGATNGTNATGATCNNTAGAAGTTTCGAGATGGTGTTTTTCATGGGTTTTGCGTCGATTTATGGTTATTTTATCGGAATTCTGACGCAAAATTAATGCCTGTTTCTGCAGATTTTTGCGAATCCGTAGAAACAGGCAATCTGTTTTCTATGCGGTGTGTCAAAGGCCTACGGTGACCACGTCGCCGAGTGTTTGGCAGCGGTCAATGGCGGCTTTNAACGCGTCGAGACGCTGTTGAAGNTGTTCGTCGGAGAGTGGCGCTTTTCCGCCGGAGAGTTCTCCCATTTTGGCATTGGTTGTTTCGCCAAGCTGACCAATGGCTTTTGTGAGGGCTTCGCGGTCGGCCTCGGTTAGTTTCACGTCGGAGCTGGAATATTTTTGAACTTCGGCCACGAACGAGGCGTCGATTTCGCTGAGTTCCTGGGCGGAGCCGGCCTGTTTGATGCTTTGCTGATAGTTGTTGAGCGAGGTGATGAAGCTGTTGACTTCAGTTTGCGATTTTGAGCATGAAGATGCTATAAACGAGCCTATTGCGATTATTGCAACGGAGAGAAAGGCTGTAATTGACTTTTTCATTTTAAATAAGGTGTTTATGATGTTTTCTGATATAACACTCCGGCAGCTCGAATGGTTTTCGCGGCGGAGGGTCTGAGAAACTGTTTAAATTTATCCTNAAAATCATTCGCACATAAATTTAAACAGTTTCTNCGGGGTGGGGATGGAAAATAGAGCGCGATGTGGNGCCGTGGNGGCATCACATCGCGCTGCGGTAGTTGAATTTAGTTGAAAGGGAGGGTGCTTATCGTAAAGATAGCGTGTTGATTTTTAGTCGATTGTTTCGTCAGCTTCNTAACCGCCCATTTCGCGGATGGCGTTTTTGAGCATTACATACTGCTGGAAGAGATGGTTGACGGGCACTTCGCCTTTGGTGTAGTCGTGCATCGGGCTCTTGAGGAAGAAGCTGAGGAAGCGCTGGATGCCGTGGCGGCCGGCGCGGGCAGCGAGGTCGCTGAGGAGCACGAGGTCGAGGCAAAGGGGAGCGGCGAGGATTGAGTCGCGGCAGAGGAAGTTGATCTTGATCTGCATGGGGTAGCCCATCCATCCGAAGATGTCGATGTTGTCCCATCCTTCTTTGCTGTCGTTGCGCGGAGGATAGTAGTTGATGCGCACTTTGTGGTAGTAGCCCTGATGGCCACCTTCTTCTGCGCCGCCGCAGTTGGCGTTGTAGAGGTCGGGCTGTTCTTCGGGCACGAGGATAGACTCAAGTGTGGAGAGTTTTGAAACCTCTTTTGTGCGGAAGTTGGCGGGTTCGTCGAGCACGAGGCCGTCGCGGTTGCCGAGGATGTTGGTAGAGAACCAGCCGTTGAGGCCGAGGCAGCGGGTGCCGATGATGGGTGCGAATCCAGACTGCACAAGGGTCTGACCGGTCTGGAAGTCATTGCCGGCGATGGGCATGCCGGTCTGTTCGCTGAGTTCCCACATTGCGGGGATGTCTACAGTGGTGTTGGGGGCGCCCATGATGAAAGGAGCGCCCTCTTTGAGGGCTGCGTAGGCGTAGCACATAGAGGGAGCGATGTGCTCTTTGTCGTCGGCTTTCATGGCAGCTTCGAGAGCTTCGAGGGTGCCGTGGGTCTTTTCATCGACGGGAACATAGACTTCTGTAGAAGCGGCCCAGAGGACAACTACGCGGTCAAGGTTGTTTTCTTTCTTGAAGTTGCGGATATCCTCGCGGAGCTGTTCAACCATTTCCCAACGGGTCTTGTCGGTCATGATGTTGTCGCCGTTGAGACGCTTTGCGTAGTTGTGGTCGAAAGCAGCCTTCATGGGCTTGATGGCCTCAAGTTCGTCTTTCACGGGGTTGATGTCCTTTTCCTGGAGCACTTCGGCATACATTGCGCTCTGGTAGGCATTGGCGGGATAAACGTCCCATGCGCCGAACACGATGTCGTCGAGCTTGGCCATAGGAACGATGTCCTCATATTTGAGATATTTTTTGTCGGCACCTTTGCCCACGCGGATTTTGTCGTACTGAGTCATAGATCCAACGGGCTTGGCGAGACCCTTGCGGGCCATGAGAACGCCGGTCATGAAAGTGGAGCTTACAGCTCCGAGACCTACCACGAGGACGCCGAGCTTGCCGTCCGCGGGTTTAACGTTTGTCTTGTTCATAATCATTAAATAATGATGGTTATTATGGTTTTGATATTTGTCGATGAATGGGCATGCCACGGGCTTGCCTCAAAAAAGTGCGTAAAAGTACACCATTTTTTTGAGATGCAAAATTATTTGCAATTTAATCTTCCCTTAATTTTGCAAAATTAAACTAAATTCAATCCTCAAAAACCAAAATATGATAAAATGAGGGCGTAATTCAGCCAAAATAGTTATGAAATGTAAATGAACTATGACCCGAAATCAGAGAAATTTTTTTAGCTCGGAGAGGTCGGTGATGATGTCGGGATCGGTTGCGGAATCCTCTTCGGATGTCCAGCCGCGGCCTTTGAGCCACGCTGTGTGGCATCTGATGCTGCGTGCGGGCAGAATATCTTTTTTGAGAGAGTCGCCTACCACGAGCACTTGCTCCGGGGGCAGTCCGAGCGCTTCTACACCAAGCATGAATATGGCGGGGTCGGGCTTGCGCACTCCCACTACGGCGCTTTCAATCACCGTCCGGAAGTAGGTGTCGAGCTTGAAATCGGCGAGCACTGAGTTGATGTTGCCGTAGAAGTTGCTGACGAGCACCATCGGATAGCGCGCGGCCAGAGCTTGGAGTGTGGGGCGCACGGTTTCTATTGTGGTGCGCGCGCTGTCGTAGCAGTAGCGGGCTATGGGGGCGATGTAGCGCTCGGCATCTCCTTCGGCCAAAACTCCGGCGCTTACAAGGGCCTGCAGCTCGATTCGGATTTTGATGAGCATGAGGTCGAGAAAAGTGTGGCCGGGAAGTATGTGGCGGGTGCGGGCAAGTTCACGTTCGGCAAACACGTAGGCCTCGCGAAATGCGTCATCGTCTATATGGAGCCCGGCGTGGCGATAGCCTTCGCCTATGATGATGCTCCAGTGCATGCCTCGGCTGTCTATAGTGCCGCCGTAGTCAAATATTATTCCTTTGATGCTGTCAGTATTTTCCATCTTTTAGAGCGAGGGTCAGGCGACGGCATATCCTTTCGTGGCGGATCACCATCATGATGAGAAGGAAGTTGAGCACAGTGAGCTCGAAGAGGAAGTAGAGCCATGGCATCCGCAGGAAGAGGGCGGTGAAGAGAGCTATAGTGCGCCAGTTGAAGGAGAGTATGTTGGTATATTTCATGAGAGGCAGGCTCTCTCTGCGGAAATCATCTCGGAAGCTGAGAGGAATCTGTCCGTCGGGAAAACGTTTGTCGAGCGCGGAGCGGAGGCTCTGCATGGCTGGAGATGTGGCTTCTTGTTGAAGAGTATAGCTTGTATAGACGGTTAGAAAGAGTTTCTGCCAGAAATTTCTTTTCCAGGAGAGGGTTGCGAGCTTGCGCTTGAGGGAGAATGCGCGTTCGAGCTCGCTGCCTTCGGCTCCTTTAAGGAAGAAGAGGTGAAACTGCCGGTAATAGTCGGCCATGGCAGCTTGCTTTGCGTGGCATATCCCTGTCACCACAGCGGCCACCCAGATCACCCACGGGTGGGTCATGAAGAAGTGGGAGGTGACGTTCTCGCGCAGGCAGATGGCAATGTAGATGGCCAGAAACCAGAGGTCGCCGCTGAGGCCGTCGAGTATGCGTCCGAGGCGTGAGTATTGATGGGTCATGCGGGCGAGCTGGCCGTCGGCGCTGTCAAATGAGTTGGCCCAGATGAGGAGAAGCATTCCGCCGGCATTAATCCATATGTTATTGAAGTAAAACAACACTCCGGCAGCAATGCCAAGAAAGATTGATGCTATGGTGATGGCGTTGGGGCTGATGCCGAGACGACGTGCGAGGCAAGCCCACATATAGCCGATGGGGCGATAGAAAGCGAGGTCGATATGTTCCTCGGTGTCGAGTGATTTGAGGCTATCTCTGTAAGACGAACCGGAGGTAGATGTCTGTTGCATCAGGTGTTTAGAGCTTGTTTCGTGACTAAAGTCAAGTTTCGGGCGTGCAGTTTCTGATTTATCTTGGATTGGTTGGGTTTGAGTGTGCCGTCTGGCATTCAACCTGAGTATTATTTGAGTGCGCGCAGGGCATAGGTTTGCTCTCTCAGATATTGGCCGAGGGTGGCAGGCGACTGTTTGTGCAGTGCCTGCTCTTCGATCGAGATGGGGTTGCCCACACTCACATGAATCTCTTTGCCCACCTTGCGGAACACTTCTGCGGGCAGACGGAGCGATCGTGCCGGCCAGCAGGCATGACCGAGGAAATTACACCACCAGCTGTTGCCGCCATGGAAGAAGATAGGTATTACCGGTACATTGGCACGGTAGATAATCTGAAGAATCGAGTCTTGCCACGGACGGTCAATCTGATGGCCGTGCCAGTCCACCTTGCTCATCGCTCCTGCCGGGAAGAATCCCACCGGCTGGCCATCTTTGAGCTGACGGAGAGCCTGACGGATGCCGGCCACTGATACTGCGCGCTTGGAGGGGTCGTTGGAGGCCCAGGCGTCTACTGCTATGAAGTTGGGGCGCATGGCGGTGATCTGGTTGAGAATCATATTGACCATCACCTTAAACTGCGGCCGCCGAGAGCCGATAAGGTAGATTAGGGCAATGCCGTCGAGAGCGCCGAAAGGATGATTGCTCACGGTGATGAAAGCCCCCTCCGGGAGATTGTCAAGCACCTGCTCGTTGTCAATGCGGAGTTTTATTTTGAACTCGTCGAAAAGCAGGCGCCGGGTGAACTCCGGCCCGGGAGTGTCGCAGCATTTTGCATG
>JAAVEX010000050.1 GCA_014801065.1 Barnesiella sp. | reverse complement strand
ACAAATGATATTGTTCGGCTGCTCAGCGACACTCAGTTTGAATGGCTGGGCCGAAGAGACAATGTGATTAACTCTGGTGGAATAAAACTACATCCCGAAGTGATTGAACAGAAGCTTAGCGGAGTAATAGAATTTCCATATTATATTTCTTCTCGGAAAAGTAATATTTGGGGTGAAGAATTAATACTCGTTATAGAATCAGATCGAAAATTAGATATTGAATCAAGCTTAATCGAATTATTAAACCCGATAGAACGCCCCAAAGCAATTATCTATGAAACTGCTTTTAATAGAACAAACAGCGGAAAAATCATCAGAAAACGATTTTGACGCCACAGTACCTCCGATTGCTCATAATTGGGATTATGTTAAATAGACATAGGCAAGATATCTTTGGCGTGTCCTTGATCCATTTTTTGTAAAGCCTCTATTCCGGCATTGGCTATTTCACTGATGGATTTCCGGAAATAATGCGGAAAATGCTTTGTTAAGCCTTGAGATTGGATTTGAATAGTGATTCCCGGGTACGATCTGGTATTCTACTTTAATTCCAGCGCTCTTTAATATTGAAACAACCTCTTGGGTATTTGTTCCGACGGTGGAAAAAGTCTTTGCGTTAGATTCCTTGTCGCCAAGTAGGAAATATCCTTCACCTGACTTTTGAGGAATGGATTGCTGTTTTATCCAGCTGAGAAATCCTTCATACCAAAATGAGCCTGAAAGGGATGCAATATTTGTAAATGTGTCGCAAATCATCCACTGCCATAGTGCAAATAATCCGGACATAGACACTCCGATGAGTGATCTTTCTGGATTATTGTTTATATTGAGTGAGGTTTCAATATATGGTATGACCTTTCGTTGTAAACATTGCAGGAATTGCGGAGATTCTCCTTTAAAATCGGGGTCGCCTTTCGGTACTCCCCTCGCCGGCCATGGGCTGAATACATTTTGCCAATCCATGCCTGTGATAACTACTATGGTGATATGATGTTTTTTAGCAGTGACTTCTATCCAGTCCTGAAGCATCTCGATTGGATATAATATATAGGCAATTCTATCTTTGCTTATGATAGAACTACATAGACAATTTAAATTTTCTATTACAATTTTACTACTCATAATATTTCATCATATCCGGCATGTCTTTGAATCCCAGTGAGGAATATAGTTTTCTTCCTTCTGAGGTTGTCTCAAGGTAGATTTTGCCACATCCATACCTTTTCGCTTCGTCAATAAGATGCGATACAATATGATGGGCCACTCCTTTATTTCGAAACGATTCGCGCACATATATGTTCATTAAATAGGCGCAGCGTCCCGAAGGATTGTCGGGCGATGGCAGTTCTTCTGTCAGACAAATTGCACCGCAGCCACACTCCTTTCCGCTGATTGATGCTACAAATGCAAGATGGTTGTCATCGGCCGTGTGTCTGGAATAATAGTTTCGGTTAGCATTAATAAGCGATTCGTCGGCTTGTGTACCAAATACATTCCGGATCACCTCTTTTCGCCAGTTGATCAGAGCGTCTAAGTCTGTTATTTGATTAATTTCAATCATATTAGTTTACGATAAANCGTCCNGTGACGCTGTCTTTGCTATTAGCAATCTCATTAGGTGTGCCAACGGCCACTATCTCTCCACCGTCTGCTCCCCCACCCGGTCCCATATCTATGATATAGTCGGCATTGCGAATCAGATCAAGATCATGTTCGATAACGATGATGGTGGCTCCAAGATCTATTAGGCGCTGAAACACTGTTATTAATGTTCTGACATCGAGCGGGTGAAGACCTATGGTCGGTTCGTCAAACACAAACAAAGAATCGCTCTGTTCGCGTCCCATTTCTGATGCGAGTTTTAGTCGCTGTGCTTCGCCACCTGANAGGCTTGGAGTGGCTTCGCCCAAGGTAAGATAACCGAGGCCGAGATCTTTAAGTGTTTTCAATCGATTGCTTATTGCTTTCCAGTCACAACAACTGTCTATGGCCGTGTTGACATCTTGTTCCATGAGTTGTGGAAGTGAGAATGCCCTCCCCTGCTTTGTGAGATATTTAATGTCCCATGCCCTTTGTAAATATCGTGAACCCTTACACAGCGGGCACGGAATATCAACATCAGGAAGAAATTGGACATCAAGGCTTATCTCTCCGGTTCCGTCACATTCCGGACATCTCAGACTTCCGGTATTATATGAGAAGTCGCCGGCTTTATATCCATTTTCTTTTGCAAGAGGTTGTTTGGCAAAGTTCTTTCTTAAGTCATCGTGAACATTGGCGTAAGTAGCAACGGTTGAACGGACATTGGCTCCGATTGGTGTGGAGTCAATCAGTTTGACGTTATTGATACCATCTGCCGACAGTGATTTCACATGGGGCGGCATCTTCTCGCCATTAATATGAGCTTTGAGTCCCGGTACGAGACTTTCGAGTATCAGAGTTGTCTTGCCGGACCCTGACACTCCGGTAACAACCGTAAGACGTCCTTTGGGTACTTTTACCGTTAGAGGTTTCACAGTGTGAAGACCTGTGATTGACATTTCAATTGATCCATTCTCAAATATTTCGGAGNTGTCNATCTTNGGGCGAACACGATCTTTTTCTCTTCCGGCGAGAAATGGTCCGATCATAGACTGAGGATTATGTTCGATTTGCTGAGTTGTTCCCTCGGCAATAATCCTACCGCCATTCACCCCTGCTTCAGGGCCTAATTCCACTATCCAATTGGCTTCTTTGAGAATCTGAGTGTCATGGTCTACAAGGACAACCGAGTTTCCGTCACTTACAAGGTCGTGCATCACTCCTGTAAGGCCATGGATATTGGCAGGATGTAGTCCGATAGATGGTTCATCAAGCACATAAAGCACTCCTGTAGTTCGATTTCTCACTACCCGAGCGAGCTGCATTCGTTGTCGCTCGCCGGTTGAGAGAGTTGATGCAGCACGGTCGAGTGTAAGATATCCAAGACCTAAATCCATCAAGCGATCTGCTGTCAGCATAAAGGAATCTATTATACTTTTAGCCATTGCTCTCATTTCGCCGGGCAGAGATTCCGGAATTTTCTTAATCCAGGCTATAATATCCGACAGTGTCATCGCAGTTGCCTCAGCGATATTTAAGCCCAGAATACGAGGCCCACGTGCTTTTTCTGAAAGGCGCGTTCCATGACAACATGGACACACATCACTCTTTAGAAACTTTTCGACACGTTTCATTCCTTTCTCATCGGTCACTTTCGACAATGCGTTTTCCACTGTGTAGACTGCATTGTAGTATGTGAAATCGAGTTTCGCCGCGGTGTCGGTTTTTTTNGACTTATANAGAATNTTNACTTTCTCAGCCGGGCCATTGAAAATGATATCNCGTTCTCTATCANTNAACTGATTAAAGGGCACATCCGTGCGAACGCCAAGCTCCCGAACCACATCGGTCATTAGTGACCACATGAGGGTTTTCCATGGAGCTACTGCTCCTTCGTCAATTGTAAGAGATTCATCNGGCACGAGGGTTGAACGGTCGATAGTCATAGCAATCCCCGTACCACCACACNTCTCACATGCACCCTCGCTGTTAAATGCAAGTTGTTCAGCTCCAAGCGGACTAAAAGAAGTGCCGCAGTTNGGACAAANAAGTGATTCGTCGGCCGCTATTTTTATTGTTGGTTCATGGTATGTGCCACATTTGGGACATNGTTGACTCGCAAGGCGAGAGAACATTATTCGAAGATTATTNAATAGTTCTGTACCTGTGCCAAATGTACTTCTAATCCCCGGCACACCGGGACGCTGATGCAGGGCGATAGCTGACGGGATATAACGCAGCTCGTCAACATCTGCNTTNGTNGCCTGAGTCATTCGCCTTCGGGTGTATGTTGAAAGCGATTCNAGATAACGCCGAGAGCCTTCGGCATATAGAACTCCGAGAGCAAGTGACGATTTCCCTGAGCCGGACACTCCGGCTATTCCGACAATCTTACCGAGCGGGATATCAACGTTGATATTCTTCAGATTATGCACGCGCGCTCCTCTCACCTCTATTTTATTCCTTTCCATTGGGAGTAATTTTGATGGTTTTCTAATTGTAGCTACCCTCCTTCAACACCTTTGGTAGGGCATTCATGTNGATTTTACCTCGATGGGTAAGAGGAAGTTCGTCCATTTCNACAAAGAATTCAGGTATCATAAAATCAGCGAGTTTCGATTTTAAATATGTTTTGAGATCATGTAGTGAGANGTTTTTTCGAACAACGATATATGCCACCAGATAGTGCAATCCGGCCTCGTCGATAAACGCGCGTACTATACCCCTCTCCAGTTGTGGATATTCGTTTAGGACGTTCTCTACCTCTTCAGGNTCAACACGCCTTCCAAGAATCATCACCTGCTCGTCGCGTCGATGAAGGAATACCATATTGCCATCAGCCATCACATAACCGAGATCGCCGCTTCGATAGAGTCGCGTTCCGTCAGATAGCGTCACAAAATTGGCTTGCTCGGGTGGATTGCCAATATAGCCTCGGTTAACGCCCTCACCAAATATACATATCTCACCTACCTCGCCTTGAGNGACCTCTTTAAGATTCTTATCGAGAATCTTTACCTCCACACCCTTTATGGCCTTTNCGATAGAGAACGTCCCNTCTTCTAATGGTTGAGCATTATCGACTCTGAAATAGTTTGAACATACGCATGTCTCCGATGGGCCATAGGTATTGTAGATTCTCACTCCCCTATTCTTCAGATTAGTAATATAGCTTGCTCGGATCACATCGCCTCCGCTTATAATCAGGTTAACTGACTTGGGAAGCAGCCGGGGCTCNTTATTTATATCGGCGATCAGATACGGGAACCCATCTATGATCGTTACTTTGTGGCGATTGCAGAAATCCATAAGCACTTCGAGCGGTCCGTTGTGAATCTTATCATCGGGAATTGCAAGAGTAGCTCCATTCAGCAGAGTGGCGAACACCTCTTCCACGAAGATATCAAATGAGCATACGGAATATTGTAGCATAACGTCGCCCGGTTCGATGTGCATCTCCTTCTCGAAAGCCTCGCAATAGTTTACCACAGAGTGATTCTCTTGAATCACACCTTTAGGTCGGCCTGTAGTGCCCGAGGTATATGGGATGTATGCAACTCCTTCGGGTGTAGATCGGTCTATGAATGTTTCTTTTACGGGTGAGATATTATCACAATATTCATCCGTGATTACCAGAGTTACACCGGCCATCTTCATCATATAATCAATTCGATCTTTTGGCAGGAATGGCTCGGCAGGCACATAAGCGGCTCCGCTTTTTAACACGGCAAGCATCGCTGCTATCTGCTCTGCTCCATGGCGCATGACTATTCCGACGTATGATGGTTTTTGATCATAAAACTTTGCAAGGATAGCATCTACCATTGTGTCAAGCTGAGAATAGCTTATCGTTCGGTCATCATCAACAATCGCAGGTTGATCAGGATGCTTCAACACATTTTCTTTGAAGCATGAATATATTGTTTTTTTATTCATTGTTTTGCACCTAAGGGTTCTTTAAATATAATGATAATCCGTTGTTTTTGTTCAGTATGATTATTATCTCATTAAATTTTCTTAAATTTGCATATATTACTAATTAACCTATTGTTTATGGCTAAGATTGGATCTGTTCAGACCCCTGTAGGAAAGAAAGCGTTATTGCTCGGTAGTGGTGAACTTGGAAAAGAAGTTGCATTGGAACTTCAGCGCTACAACGTGGAAGTTGTGGCTTGTGATAGATATGAAAATGCACCTGCCATGCAAGTGGCGCATCGTTCGTATGTGTTCAATATGCTTGATGGCGAAGCTCTTAGAGCAATAGTCGAGAAGGAAAAGCCTGATCATATCATTCCCGAGGTAGAGGCAATAGCAACTCCTATGCTGGTTGAATTGGAAAAGGAAGGATACAACGTTACTCCTACGGCTAAAGCTGCCTTTTTGACCATGAATCGTGAAGGTATCCGTCGTCTTGCTGCTGAAGAACTTGGTGTAAAGACATCACCTTATATGTTCGCTTCAACATTTGATGAATTTAAGGAAGCGGTTGCGACTATCGGTATTCCATGTGTTGTAAAACCTATCATGAGCTCTTCAGGCCATGGTCAAAGCGTTGTGAAGTCAGAGGCTGATATAGAAAAATCGTGGACCATTGCACAGGAAGGAGGACGCGCGGGCGCCGGGCGTGTGATAGTTGAAGGATTTGTTCAGTTTGATTATGAGATAACGTTGCTCACGGTAAGAAGCGTTTCCGGCACCACTTTTTGTCAACCGATCGGCCATGTTCAGGTTGATGGCGACTACAGATATTCCTGGCAGCCTCAGGCCATGACCGATAATGCACTGAATTCCGCAAGGGAGATCGCTAAAAAGGTGACAGATGCCCTTGGGGGATATGGTATCTTTGGTGTAGAACTTTTTATCAAGGGTGATGAAGTAATATTTAGTGAAGTCTCCCCTCGCCCGCACGACACCGGAATGGTGACAATGATTTCTCAGGATTTAAGTGAGTTTGGTTTGCATGCTCGCGCGCTCCTGGGATTGCCTGTTCCTGACATCCGTTTTTATGGCCCCTCGGCTTCCCGCGCTATCGTAGTTGAAGGTGATACCGACAAGGTGGAATTTGATAATTTGGAAGAGGTTCTTTCCGAACCCGACGTTCAGATAAGAATTTTCGGCAAGCCTGAAGTAAAAGGTCATAGACGCATGGGTGTAATTCTCGCGTCAGCAGAAACTGCCGAAAAAGCAGTGGAAAAAGCTGAACGTGCTTATGCAAAACTGAAAGTAACGGTTTACCCCCGATAATCACAATTAAGTAACGCCTATTCATCGGACACGCTGAATAGGCGTTAAGAAGTCATAGAAGAAGCCTTTTTATGCGAAAAGCATTCGAAAGGCTTCTTCTACTTTTGATATCTCACGGATTTGAATTGAAAACCTATCTTTGTCAACTCCTTTGAGATTGTACTTGGGAATGATAATTGTTTTCATGCCGAGTTTTTCAGCTTCACCAATTCTTTGCTCGATTCGGGTGACCTGACGTATTTCGCCGGAAAGTCCAACTTCACCTGCCATGCAGGTGCCCTTCGGGATGGCCATGTCGACATTTGAAGACATAATGGCGCATATTACCGGCAAGTCAAGAGCCGTGTCGTTTACCTTTAGTCCTCCGGCAATATTTAAGAATACATCCTTCTGAGCGAGCTTAAATCCCACACGCTTCTCCAAAACGGCCAAAAGCATATTCATTCGCTTTGAGTCAAAGCCTGTGACTGCGCGTTGCGGCGTGCCGTAGGCGGCTGTGCTAACCAGCGCTTGGGCTTCTATAAGAAACGGGCGGATCCCTTCAAGGGTTATGCCAATGGCCATTCCCGACAGTTCTTCATCGTTTTCAGAATGAGACAATAACATTTCCGATGGATTAGTCACCTCTCTAAGCCCTTTTTGGCCCATTTCATAAATTCCGAGTTCGGATGTGCTTCCAAATCGGTTTTTGATTGATCGAAGAATGCGATACATATAGTGGCGGTCGCCCTCAAATTGTAAAACGGTGTCTACAATATGTTCAAGCACTTTCGGACCGGCCAGACTCCCCTCCTTGTTTATATGACCGATAAGCATCACCGGCACACCGCTCTCTTTGGCATATTTAAGCAATCTGGCTGAACATTCACGCACCTGGCTCACGCTTCCGGCTGCCGACTCGATCTCGTCGGATGCTATAGTCTGTATTGAATCAACCACTACTATTTCCGGTTGCGTATTTTCAATATGCGTCATTATATTTTCAAGAGATGTTTCGCATGCTATAAGGACATTGTCACACACCCTGCCTATGCGGTCGGCTCTCATCTTTAACTGCACAGCGCTCTCCTCTCCGGAGATGTATAATATTCGTTTTGATCGTATCGACAATGTGTTTTGCAGCACGAGCGTCGACTTGCCTATGCCCGGTTCGCCTCCAATCAGCACAAGCGATCCGGCAACAAGCCCCCCGCCAAGCACACGGTTTAGTTCCTTGCTCGGCATCTTGATTCTCGGCTCTTCCACCACTTCGATCTCCGACACTTTTTGTGGTCGTGATAGCGAACGTTGTGAAAGCGTTACGCTTTTTGATTTCTTAGCACTTACTTTTTCCTCGATCAGAGTGTTCCAAGCTCCACATGAGGGGCAGCGTCCCTGCCATTTGGGAGAGTCGGCACCACATTCAGTGCAAAACCAGACTGATTTTATTTTAGTTGCCATTGATTAATCCGTTTTGTCTTCTGAATTCTGCTACGGTAATTGCCGCAGCGGTTGCTACATTAAGCGATTCTGAGGTGATACTGTCCGGTGGGTATGATGGGATCAGCAGCCGTCGGTTGACTTTGGCAGCAGTCTGTTTTGAAATTCCCCTACCCTCATTGCCCATAATGATTACTCCGGTTGGAGATAGATCAGCTTTGTATAAGTTTTCGCCATCAAGGAATGTACCGTAAATCTTATGATTATTCATGGATTCGAGAATAGATGGGAGATCACAGTAGTGAACGGCCACTCTCGAAATTGCACCCATAGTGGCCTGGACCACTTTGGGAGAATACACATCGACAGTGTCGTTCGATGCAAGAATAGTTCGTATACCAAACCAATCAGCTGTACGTATGATCGTGCCGAGGTTACCGGGATCCTGTACACAGTCCAGAGCCAAAATCAATTCATCTTTCAAGCTCCAGATATTCATCTCACGCACCGGAATATCGTAAACCGCAATTACTTGTGACGCAGTCGACATCGTTGAAAGTCGATCCATATCTTTTGGCGTCACTGGTATCAATTCAGGGACTTTGGCGAACTCCGGATTTTCATGAATCCATTTATTTGTAGCCAAAAGATATCGCAATCCGAAATGTCTGATGGTGTCTGATACACACTTTGAACCTTCTGCTTTAAACATGTTTAACTCCCGACGATGTTTGGTATCGTTGAGCGACAATATCTGTTTTCGCAGATTGTTTGTTAAATCCATTGATATAATATGTCGGGATATTATTTTGATTGAAGTTTAATCGTAGAGCTTTTAAGGCCGGGTGAGGTTGCGGTAAATGAGATTTCTCCGCTTTTTTCCGAACTTTTTACTATTGCAGACAACTGTCCGTGGAAAGCGCTCATTTTGTTTGCTTGAAATGACTCCAGCGACGACGGATCGCCATTGGCGGCTGCATGATAAGATCCTGCTCCGTTTACCTTGAATGTGATCTTGTTCGAGGCATCAGGACATAGATTCCCGTCCTTATCCACCACTTTGATATTGATAAACGAGAGATCCTCTCCGTTGGCAGTCAGTTCGGTTCGATCGGCATACAATTCTATGCGATATGGCTTGCCGGCAGTATGAATTTCTTTTTCTTCAGCCGGATTGCCATTTTCATCATAAGCAATGACTTTTATGCTACCCGGTTCATATTTAGTATCCATCCACATGAGTCGGTATCTTTTCTGGCGCTCGAAATTTTTTCGGGCTTCATCAGTATAGCTGCTGTCAATTGCCACTGACAGATCTTTTTTTCTGCGTCCTTGGCTCACACCATTAATAAACAGCTCGGCCTCAGGATAGCTTGTATAGACAAACACCGGAGTAGTCTCGCCTTCTCGTCCGGGCCAGGTCCAATGGGGCAGAATGTGAAGTGTGTTTGAGTCTTTGTTCCAGTGACTGCGATAGAGATAATAGCGATCCTTAGGAATTCCGGCAAGGTCTATTATTCCAAACAGCGAACTATGGCTCGGCCAATTCGTATAATATGGGGTTGGTTCGCCGAGATAGTCAAAGCCTGTCCATACAAATTCACCGATACAGTAGGGCAAATCTTCGTGTTGTATGAAATCGTCTTCCGGAAGATTAGACCAACCGCAATGTTCCACATCGTAGCTTGAACTCTGATGATCATCATATACAGCCATTGCTTTTCGCTCTACAGGGAATTTATAGACACCGCGCGATGAAACAGTGGAGGCCGTTTCGCTTCCAAGCACAATCTGTTGTGGCAATTTGGAATATGCTTCCTGATATTTAAATGGCCTATAATTGAATCCGGCAACATCCATTATAGCCGCGAAATTATTATTCAATACAGCGTCAGGTCCATCCATACCTTGAGTGACCGGGCGTGTCGGATCTTCACGATGAGCGATGTTCTGCAGATAATAAGCTGTTTTAACACCTCCTTCATGCCACTGCTCGGAGACTTCGTTTCCAATACACCACATCACGATCGAAGGATTGTTTCGATAATGGCGGATTAGATTGGTAAGATCTTTGTCGGCCCATTCATCAAACAGCAGATTGTATCCATTTTTCACTTTAGGCATTTTCCATTCATCAAAACTTTCAGCCATAAGCATCATGCCCATTTCATCACAGGCCTTTACGAGTTCCGGTGCTGGCATATTGTGAGATGTGCGTATCGCGTTACACCCCATCTCTTTCAGCATGCGGATCTGACGACGGATAGCGGCATCATTAACAGCCATTCCGAGCGGACCAAGGTCGGCGTGATTACACACTCCCTTGAAGACAATCTTTTCACCATTGAGATAGAAACCATCGTTTGGTTTGACTTCTATGGAGCGAATACCGAAAGTTGTGTTATATTCATCTGTAATCTTTGCCCCATCAGAGATGGTTGATTCACATCGGTAGAGCGCCGGGCTGTCGGGCGACCATAACCGGGGAGTGTTGACAATGAATGTTTGTGTCATTTCATCGTCTGAGTATTCCAGATCCTTGATTTCGGATTGCTGTTGTGCAACGCGGTTTCCTTTATCGTCAAAAAGAGTAGTGGTCAGAGTGTACTTTTCGGAATTATCAGGCAATGCTATCTTGGTTTTCACAACCACTTTTGCCCAATCGCGGTTTACCTCAGGCGTTGTTATGTAGGTGCCCCACACGGGGATGTGGGCCGCATCAGTCACTATAAGATGAACATTTCGATATAATCCTGCGCCGGGATACCATCTTGATGATTCAGGCAAATTTTCCAGACGAACTGCTATTGAATTCTTCTCACCCTTTTTTAATAGATCGGTAATATCGAAATAGAATGAATTATAGCCGTAGGGCCAGTATCCGGCTTCAGTTCCGTTGACATATACTTTTGCATGGCTCATTGCTCCGTCAAACATCAGTGTGGCACGTTTACCATCAGTAAACTCAGGCACTTCGATCTCAGTTCTATACCATCCCGATCCAACAAACGGAAGTCCGCCTGTGCGACCGGCATGTTCCATTGCCTCCTTCTGACCGTCTTGTGTAATAGCTACATTCTGTCTGTCGTTATCCCAGCTGAAAGGTCCATATATAGCCCAATCGTGAGGCACTCTGACTGATTGCCATTTGTTATCCTTAAAATCGTGTTTTGAGAACTCGGGTGAATCTTCGCGTGTAAATTTCCAGCCATTGTTCAGACGTATTTCTGATCGCTCTGATGCATAACAGCCCGAAGCGATAATAAGAGCGGCTGCGATTGATATGAAATGTTTCATGATATGGTTAATTCGTAATGTAAGTTCATGTGTTATACTGCAAATATAATCATAATATCCTAATTATCTTTAGCAAGATATCATAATTTTTTTAAACCGGAGATACCTAAGTTTTGTATAAGGTTGAAAATTCTCTTTTAAAGAAATATTTTTAATTCTAATCTGCTGTAAAGTTGTCCAAAATAAAACTATATAATGCAGTGGTATAAATACTTAGTGATTTTGTATGAGTGTCAAAGTTGTCTAAAATGAATAATTATTAATAAGTTAAAATTCGATTTTTTCTTTGTTATATCATACTATAATATTAGTTTTGCAATCCCAAAATGAACTAAAAATTTACATTATCATGATACAGACGGTCGTAAAACGCGATGGACGCATAGTCGGATATAACGAGGAGAAAATCAAAGCTGCAATTCGTAAAGCGATGTTGCAGACTGAGGTTGGTGAAGATGAAACACTAATTCAGAAGATCGTAGACCGCATCGGAGTTTCCGGCGATGAGCGGATGACCGTTGAAGATATTCAGGATAGAGTGGAACTCGAACTTATGCAGAGTCCTCGAAAAGAAGTGGCGAAACGCTACATAGCCTATCGGGATCAAAGAAGCATTGCCCGCAGAGCTAAAACGCGCGATATGTTTCTTGAGATAATAGAAGCTAAAAATAATGATGTCACGCGTGAAAATGCAAATATGAATACCGACTCCCCTGCCGGTATGATGATGAAATTTGCGAGCGAAACCACTAAACCGTTTGTCGATGATTATCTTTTGTCGCAAGAGGCGAGAGATGCCGTGAGAAATGGGTATATTCATATACATGATAAAGATTATTACCCTACTAAATCGCTTACATGTGTCCAACACCCGCTTGACCACATACTTAAATATGGATTCATTGCCGGTCATGGCGAATCGCGTCCGGCAAAGCGTATCGAAACAGCCAGCATTATCAGCTGTATTTCACTGGAAACGGCACAAAATGAGATGCATGGCGGTCAGGCAATCCCCGCTTTTGACTTTTATCTCGCTCCTTTTGTGAGATCATCCTACATCGAAGAGTTGCAAAAAATGGAGAAAGTGTCGGGAGAAGATTTTTCAGGGTATTACGACAGTCCGATTGAAGACTATGAGAAGCGTTCGCTTGATGGACTTTCAGGGACCGACCGACTACTTCAACATGCCATGAACATGACCGTTGAGCGTGTTCACCAGTCAATGGAAGCATTTATCCACAACATGAATACGATTCATTCGCGTGGTGGCAATCAGGTGGTGTTTAGCTCGATTAACTATGGCACTGACACTTCTGCTGAAGGTAGATGCGTAATTCGTGAATTGTTAAATTCTACGCTTGAAGGTGTTGGCAATGGAGCTACGGCCATCTTCCCGATTCAGATTTGGAAGAAAAAGCGTGGAGTCAGCTATCTTCCGTCTGATCGAAATTATGATCTGTTTAAACTTGCTTGCAAGGTGGCTGCTCGCAGATTCTTCCCTAATTTTGTAAATCTTGATGCCACATTCAATCAGCATGAAAAATGGCAAGCTGACGATCCTGAAAGATATAAGTATGAGGTCGCAACGATGGGTTGCAGAACCAGGGTGTTTGAAAACAGATTTGGCGAAAAAACATCTGTAGGCAGAGGTAATATCAGTTTTTCGACAATCAACATTGTCAGGATTGCAATAGAATGTATGATGATCAAGGATCAGAATGAAAGAATAGAAAGATTCTTTTCAAAGCTTGATCAGGTACTCGAAATTATTGCTCGTCAGCTATGCGATCGATTTGATTTTCAGAAAACGGCTCTTGCCAAGCAGTTCCCTCTCGTAATGTCGCGTCTATGGACCGGTAGCGAGAATCTTGATCAGAATCAGACAATAGAAAGTGTAATCAATCAGGGTACTCTTGGTATCGGTTTTATAGGGCTTGCCGAATGTCTTATTGCTCTTGTGGGTAAGCATCATGGCGAAAGCGACGAAGCGCAGGCTCTCGGTTTAAAAATCGTTTCTCACATGAGAAGCAGGGCCAATGAATTTTCCGAACGATATAAACACAACTTTTCGATCCTTGCCACACCGGCCGAGGGACTTTCCGGAAAATTCACATCGCGCGATCGCAAAAGCTTCGGTATTTTGCCCGGGATCACTGATAAAATATATTATACCAACTCAAATCATGTCCCTGTTTACTATAAATGCTCGCCCCGACATAAGGCAATTGTAGAAGCTCCATACCATGAGTTGACAGGAGGTGGACATATTTTCTATGTTGAGATTGATGGAGATGCTACCCACAATCCACAGGCTATATCTGATATAGTTGATCTTATGGATAAATACAACATCGGTTACGGCTCAGTGAATCATAACCGTAATCGATGCATGGACTGCGGCTATGAGGATGCGAGTGAATCGCTCGAATGTTGTCCTGAGTGCGGTGGCAAGAAAATTGATAAATTGCAGCGTATCACGGGGTATCTCGTTGGTACAACAGACCGCTGGAACAATGCGAAGCTTGCCGAACTAAACGATCGCGTGGTTCATAAATAAAGATGCATGGTCGCTCATAGGTCGGGAGTGAAACCTTAATGTCTCACTTCCGACCTCTCCGGCTGCAGATATAATAGATTTACGATAACAGGGTTTACTGTATATTCACAAAGGTTAAACAAGATCCAAACTGATGAAATCTCTCCGCGTTGTTGATATCAAGGATGGAACCACTGTAGATGGTCCGGGATTCCGGACCTCTATTTATTTTGGCGGTTGCGAACATCATTGCGTTGGCTGTCACAATCAATCGACATGGCCTCCCGATTCAGGAGAATTAATGACAATTTCTGAGCTCATTGGAATTGTCAAGGAAAATGATTTTAACGTCACATTCTCCGGGGGCGATCCCCTCCTTCAGATCGATACGCTCGTAGAACTGGCAGTTGAAATTAAACGGCTCGGTAAATCTTTATGGTGCTACACCGGTTACACATTCGAGAGTATAGTTAATTCATCCCGACTTTCGCCAATTCTTGAATATGTGGATGTGATAGTCGACGGTCGATTTGAAATACACAATAGGGACACGAAGCTACTGTTCAGAGGATCCGGCAATCAACGGCTCATCGACGTAGGCCATTGGCGCGCGACCGGCGAAACAATCCTTTGGCAACAAGATTTTTGATTATTTATCCATATAACGAGGCTGTCTAACAAGTTTAGGCGGCCTTTTTTCATAAATTAAGCTCTAAAAAATTAAGGCTTTCATGCTGAAATTCAGCGCGAAAGCCTTTGTCATGTCATAGATTTTCAGTAAATTT
>JAAVEX010000049.1 GCA_014801065.1 Barnesiella sp. | reverse complement strand
GACCGAAGTCTCTCCCCTGCTGCCCCTCGACTTGCATGTGTTAAGCCTGTCGCTAGCGTTCATCCTGAGCCAGGATCAAACTCTTCGTTGTTGTATCTTGTTCTTCTTTTTTCAAAAATCAGAGAACAAAACTTTGTTTGTTTGTTTTGTTCTTTCACAAGACCTAAGCGCGAGCGGATCGGTTTTGTTGGCCCGGAATGTTGACTTGACTTATCGTATCGTTTAAAGAAATTGACTCGGGTCGTTTCTTATAAAAAAATGACTCTTGTACTACTTCTTGTCTATTGCAAATATTTCAATGTTCTCTTTCGATTCAGGTCGCTCGGTTTTTCGAGGCCGAAATGTTTTGCAAAGTTACAAACATTTTTTGAACCACCAAAATTTTTCCGAACTTTTTAACAACCTTTTTCGTTTTAACCTCTGAGCTCTCTCAGAAGCCGCCCCTCTTTCGAAAAGCGAGTGCAAAATTACAGCCTTTTTCTTTATCCTCCAAATTTANCGGAAAGAAATTTGTGTTAAAATTNGTTACATNTCACATAATCAAAGAAAAATAATATATCANACAATCGGATTTTNCACGAAGTAATTGCACAAATCATCCTAACAATGTATTTTTGCTTTGAAAAAGGATAACCCAACAATGAACTGATCTAAACTTATTACAGATAGTTAAAAATCAGAACTGGAATATTCTTTAAATTAACCCTTCGGCCTGTTTTGGGCTAATTTCTTCGGTTTTATCAGTCACGATGGAGCCCCATCGCTCCCTCAAAAACCTCAAAATTAGCTCCAAAACAACCTCGAATTGTTAATTTGTAATAAGTTTAGATCAGTTCAATTGCAAAAAATAAGGACAAAAAAAATGGGACAACATAATAAATTAGGAAGCTGGGGCGAAGAAATGGCTCGTGATTATCTCGTGNGNCAGGGCTATGCGATCATGGAGCAGAACCAACGCATAGGTCATAAGGAGATCGATATTATAGCAATAAAGGGCAATCGGATAATATTTGTGGAGGTAAAAACCCGATCGACTGATTTCATAGATCCGGCCGATGCTGTAGATTCGAAAAAGATAGCACGTCTGGCAAAGGCTGCCGATCGATTCATTCAGGCGTATGACATACGTCAAGAGCCCCAGTTTGACATTATCACCGTGATTGGCACACCGGAAACTGACTATAAGNTGACTCATTATCCCGANGCNTTTTTTCCGCCACTGGCAGGAGCGTGGTGATTGGGTGCATCCCGGTAAGGGATCAATATCGTTGAAACGATGTGTAAGATGGAGGTGCGAATCGTTAANATCAGGATTTTTTCTTGNGNGTTGGGGNCAAAAAGTGTTGCACAGGCTGATTTTGTTCATTAAATTTGCATACGTAAGATAATGCATAATTAAACAACGCGACACATTATATATAATATATCAATAATTTCGTAATTTTTTTTAACCTAAGTTCAGTATGAAAAAGAAATTTATCTGCACCGTTTGTGGTTATGTTCATGAAGGAGATGAAGCTCCCGAAAAGTGCCCTATCTGCAATGCTCCNGCAAGCAAATTTAAAGAGCTTGACGAAAGCGCCGAACTCGAATTCGTTACCGAACATGAAATCGGTGTGGCAAAAGATACCGATGAAGAGATGATCAAGGATCTCACCGCACACTTCAATGGCGAATGTGGCGAGGTCGGGATGTATCTCGCAATGGCCCGTCAGGCCGACCGCGAAGGATATCCCGAAATCGCAGAAGCGTTCAAGCGCTATGCCTGGGAAGAAGCTGAACATGCTGCTAAGTTCGCTGAACTTCTCGGCGAATGCGTGTGGGACACCAAGACCAACCTCGAAAAGCGTATGGCAGCTGAAGCGGGTGCGAATGCCGATAAGATGCGTATAGCCCGTCGCGCCAAGGAACTCAATCTTGACGCAATCCACGACACTGTCCACGAAATGGCTAAAGACGAAGCTCGTCACGGTCAGGGATTCCAGGGCCTTTACAACCGTTTCTTCAAGAAATAAGAGAGTATTTGAATTGTACATAAATGGCTGCGCCGAAACGTCTCACCGACATTTCGGCGCAGTTTTTANAAACNGTTTAAATTTATGCGAGAATTTTTTATATGCTCTGATTTAGATGATCTTTCAGNCNATTTTTNCCAAGTTTTATCGGTCACGATGCCCGCATCGCNCCCTCTTCAACTTGCAAAACTCTTCCNGAAATAGCTCAAAATCATTTGCACATAAATTTAAACAGTTTCTTATTTTGAAGCGGAANAGAATGGNATCACATTATGAACCACTGCGGAGGGAATAACGTTGTAGGATTAGAACTGTTTTAGTGAGTGTTTGAATTTAAACCAAATTAANTNTTATATTAATGGGNTTTCAATTTTTNATTTCAAACAGTTTTTCTNAGTGTCGTCGCCTTCAATATTATACTAATAGCTAAATAAAATATGAAAGAAGTTAAATCCACCCTACTCGGACGGCGTAGTATTCGCCGCTATGAACGAGAACCGATCACCGACGAACAGATGCAGTTTATCTATGACGCAATCCGCAATACGCCTACGAGCTACAATGGACAACAGTATTCCGTGATCGACATCACTGATCAGACTCTGAAGGAACGTCTCTATGAACTGACAAATCAGAAACAGATCAAGACGTGTAACCATTTCATGCTNTTCTGCGCCGATTATTATAAGATAGGTCGCGGGGCGTCGCTGAAAGAGATCGATATGCCTGAATTTACACAGACTACCGATGGGATAATCGTTGGTGTGATCGACGCTTCTCTAGCGATGATGAGTGCCGTGGTGGCCGCAGAGAGTCTGGGGTTGGGGTCGTGCTGCGTGGGATATGCACGCACGGCTGCCCCTAAGGAGTTTGCCGAGCTGCTCAATCTGCCGAAGGGAGTGATGATCGTGTGCGGACTGTGTATCGGCGTTCCGCGTGAGGAGCCGGATCTGAAACCGAAACAGCCCAAGGAACTTATCATTCACAGCAATCGGTATTCGACTGAAGGGATCGACAAAGATCTGCTCGAATATGATGGCGTGATCCAAGCATATAATGCTTCTCGCGCAGGGACAAAATCGGACAACGACTGGATAAGTCACATCGTGGGCTATTACCGCGAAGCCATGAACTATGAGATGCTCGCAGCGCTTCGTCGGCAAGGCTTTGATCCCAAAAAATAATACTGATCGGCTCGACAAACTTCCACCTTGTCGAGCCGATTTTTCACTTTTATTTGCGCCGGCGATCGATTTTATGTAATTTTGCAAGGTTTTCCGATAGAAAGCCAGCAAAATTCATTTGCAAATCTGCAAAACATAATTTCTATCGCATGCATAATCCTAAAAAAGCCGTACTGACACTTAGCGACGGCACACGATTCGAGGGATTCTCGTTTGGCTACGATGGATCGGCCAACGGCGAAGTGGTGTTCAACACCGCCATGACCGGGTATCCCGAAAGCCTCACCGACCCCTCCTATGAAGGACAAATCCTTGTGACGACTTACCCGATGCTGGGCAATTACGGCGTTCCGCCAAGGAGAGAGAAAAACGACGTCAGCGAATATTACGAAAGCGAACGAATACACTGCAACGCAATCGTGGCACAAGACTATTCGTGGAACCACTCCCACTGGCAGGCCGACCGCTCGCTGGCCGACTGGCTACGCGAAGAGAAAATTGTCGGTATCTATGGCGTTGACACCCGCGCTCTGACCCGCCACCTGCGCGATCACGGCTCAATGCCCGGAAAAATCACTGTGGAAGGCGCTGAAGATCCGGGATTTTACGATCCGAATGAGGAGAATCTCGTTGCCAAGGTGAGCTGCCGCGAGGTGGAAATCCATGGAGAGGGGGATCGCACAGTGGTGTTGGTGGATTGCGGCGTGAAACACAACATCATACGCTGTCTGACCCGGCGCGGAGTGAAAGTGATCCGCGTGCCCTGGGACTATGATTTCAACACGATAGACTACGACGGACTTTTCATTTCAAACGGCCCGGGCAACCCGGATATGGTGACCACAACCGTAGAAAACCTACGGAAAGCGCTGGAGCGTGGCAAACCGATATGCGGCATCTGCATGGGCAATCAGCTTCTTGCCAAAGCCGCCGGAGCATCGACCTACAAACTTAAATATGGCCATCGCAGCCACAATCAGCCGGTGAGGAAATGCGGCACCGACAAATGTTTCATCACCTCGCAAAATCATGGATTTGCCGTTGACACTGCGACATTACCTGCCGATTGGGAGCCACTGTTCGTCAACATGAACGATGGCAGCAACGAGGGTATCAGACACAAGACACTCCCCTATTTTTCGGCACAATTTCATCCCGAGGCCAGCAGTGGCCCTAAGGACACTGAATTTCTTTTCGACGACTTCATAAACCTACTGTAATGACCACATCCAATATCGACAAGACCATAAAAAAAGTGTTGCTGCTCGGCAGCGGCGCTCTTAAGATCGGCGAAGCCGGCGAGTTTGACTATTCCGGTTCGCAAGCGCTAAAGGCCCTCAAGGAAGAGGGCATATCAACAGTGCTCATCAATCCCAATATTGCCACGGTCCAGACTTCGGAGGGCGTTGCCGACAAGATTTATTTTCTTCCGGTCACGCCCTTTTTCGTTGAAAAAGTGATTGCGAAAGAACGGCCCGATGGCATCCTGCTTTCGTTTGGCGGACAGACCGCACTCAATTGCGGCGTGGAACTGGCCGAGAGCGGCGTGCTTGACCGATATGGAGTGAGAGTGCTCGGCACTCCGGTGCGCTCGATCATGGAAACGGAGGACCGCGAACTGTTCGTCAAGAAGCTTGACGAGATCGGAGTGAAAACAATCAAAAGCGAAGCGGTCGAAACGGTGGCCGACGCGTGTGAGGCTGCCGATCGACTTGGTTATCCGGTGATAGTTCGCGCCGCTTACGCACTCGGCGGACTTGGAAGCGGATTCTGCGACAACGAGGAGCAACTCGTTGCGCTGACCGAAAAGGCGTTTGCGTTCTCTCCCCAGGTGCTTGTGGAGAAGTCGCTCAAGGGATGGAAAGAGGTGGAATATGAAGTTGTGCGCGACCGATTTGACAATTGTATCACGGTGTGCAATATGGAAAATTTCGACCCGCTGGGCATTCACACCGGCGAGTCGATCGTAGTGGCCCCGTCGCAGACATTGAGCAATGAGGACTATCACTACCTGCGAAAACTGGCCATCAAAATCATTCGCCACGTAGGGATCGTGGGCGAATGTAATGTGCAATATGCTTTTGACACAGAATCGATGGACTATCGCGTTATTGAAGTCAACGCACGCCTGAGCCGCTCGTCGGCACTTGCATCCAAAGCCACCGGCTATCCTCTCGCATTTGTGGCCGCAAAACTTTCGCTGGGCTATGGTCTTTTCGACCTCAAAAACAGCGTGACCAAAGTAACCTCCGCCTTCTTCGAACCGGCACTCGATTATGTAGTGTGCAAGATTCCCCGCTGGGATCTTGGAAAGTTTCATGGCGTGGAGCGTCAGATCGGATCTTCGATGAAGTCGGTGGGAGAAGTAATGTCGGTGGGACGCACATTCGAAGAGGCTCTGCAAAAGGGACTTAGAATGATCGGACAAGGGATGCACGGATTTACAGCCAACGGTAAGATCGATTTTGAAGATCTCGACAGGGAGCTGACCGAACCGACCGACCGACGTATCTTCGCCATTGCCAAGGCTATGGAGACAGGTTACAGCGTTGATCGCATACACGAATTGACTAAGATCGATCCATGGTTTCTCTATCGTCTGCAAAATATCATCGAAACTTCGCGCGAACTCGCTTCGGCAGATTCCGTCGAAAAAATCCCCTATGACCTGTTGCGACTGGCCAAACAACAGGGTTTCTCCGACTTTCAGATCGCCAAACTGACCAGCAAAGGAGATGACAGCCGACCACTCGCCGACAAGGCTATGGATGTGAGACGGCTACGTAAACAAAAAGGGATCATCCCGGTGGTTAAGCAAATAGACACCTTGGCCGCCGAATATCCAGCTATGACCAACTACCTATATCTCACCTACAACGGATCCCAATCCGACATAAAGCCGGAGGAGGATCATCGATCGATCGTGGTGCTCGGCTCGGGAGCCTACCGAATCGGATCGTCGGTGGAATTCGACTGGTGTTCGGTAAATGCACTTCAAACGGTCAAGGCGCGCGGATGGCGATCGGTGATGATAAACTACAACCCTGAAACCGTGTCGACCGACTATGATATGTGCGATCGCCTTTACTTCGACGAGCTTACGTTTGAGCGTGTGATGGATATTATGGAGATCGAACAACCCCACGGCACGATATTAAGCGTGGGCGGTCAGATCCCTAACAATCTTGCGATGAAACTGGCCCGCGAAGGTATCAACATTCTCGGCACATCGGCCCAAAGCATCGACAACGCGGAGGATCGCAATAAATTTTCAGCCATGCTCGACGCTCTTGGCATTGATCAACCGAGATGGCGCGAACTGACGAGTTTCGATGATATCAACCGCTTTATCGACGAGGTGGGATTTCCGGTGTTGGTGCGACCGAGCTATGTGCTTTCGGGTGCGGCCATGAATGTTTGTTCTAACGAGGATGAACTTCATCGGTTCCTCCAACTTGCCGCCAATGTGTCGAAAGATCATCCGGTCGTAGTGTCAGAATTCATTCAACATGCCAAGGAAATCGAAATGGATGCCGTGGCAGCCGGCGGTGAGATAAAAGTGTATGCCATCTCGGAGCACATCGAATTTGCCGGCGTTCACTCGGGCGATGCCACTATCCAGTTCCCGCCCCAGAAACTATATGTCGAAACGATGCGACGTATCAAGAAGATCGGACAGCAGATAGCACGTGCGCTCAACATTTCCGGACCGTTCAACATCCAGTTTCTGGCCAAAAACAATGACATAAAGGTGATCGAATGCAACCTGCGCGCGTCAAGATCATTCCCATTTGTCAGCAAGGTTCTGAAAATAAATCTTATTGATATCGCCACTCAGATCATGCTCGGACTCGACGTGGAGCGCCCGGCAAAAAATGCTTTCGACCTCGACTACGTTGGTATCAAGGCTTCACAATTCAGCTTTTCGCGTCTTCAGGGTGCCGATCCTGTACTTGGTGTCGACATGATGTCCACCGGTGAAGTGGGCTGCATCGGTTCGGACACTAATGATGCTATCTTAAAATCAATGTTGTCCGTCGGATTGCGTGTGCCTCGCAAGGGAGTATTGCTTTCCACAGGTGGCCCACGGCAGAAAGCCGCAATGCTCGAATCAGCCCGAACTCTACGCGACTACGGACTGCCGATCTATGCCACTCCCGGCACAGCGCGCTTCCTTAACGACAACGGAGTGCCGGCCACCGAAGTATATTGGCCCGATCAGCCAACAGCCCATCCGCAGGCCCTCGACTTGCTACGCGACCATCAGGTAGACCTCGTTGTCAACATTCCCAAGAATCTCACTTCGGCCGAACTTGGCAATGGTCACGCCATTCGTCGTGCAGCGATCGACCTGAACATATCACTACTCACCAATGCCCGACTTGCCGCGACGTTCATCAGAGCCTTCACCGAGCTCCCCATGGAAAAAGTAGAGATCATATCCTGGAATGAATACTAATCCGCGACTTTTTGGCGTTATTTCTCAGAGACTGTTTCTAAAGTATGACGCTTGAACAATGTAAAATATCATCTATCGGCCGTCTGCGTTCGGAGTTTCCGGACGCAGAGGCCTCCTGGATGGTGCGCATGATATTCGAACATCTGCTTGGCTATAGTCAGGTCGATATGGCCATCAAGTCCGACGAACCGGTCAGTGATTTCATTTCCTCGAAAATCAGTTCGATCATTGATCGCCTTCTGACCCACGAACCGATCCAATACATTTTCGGCGAAACCACATTCTATGGATTGCGCCTTAAGGTGACGCCTGATGTTCTGATTCCACGTCCGGAAACGGAGGAACTTGTCGATATGATAGTAAAAGATGCAGCTGATCGACCCGATCTGCGGGTGCTCGACGTTTGCACCGGATCAGGATGCATTGCCATTGCTCTGGCCCGCAATCTTAGATTTCCCATTGTCGAGGCTATTGATCTGAGCCCGGAAGCTCTTGAGATTGCAAATGACAACATTGCGGCCACGCGAACCAACGTCAAAACCATTCAGGCCGATGCTCTCCATCTGAAACCCTCACCTGATTCATTTGACGTCATAGTGAGCAATCCTCCCTACATTGCTGACAGCGAACGCTCGACTATGGATTCAAATGTCATTGACCATGAACCTTCGATGGCGCTGTTTGTCCCCGACTCCGATCCGCTGATTTTCTATACTGCGATATGCAGCTATGCAAAGACGGCTCTCAGCTCCGGCGGAAGAATATATTTTGAGCTTAACCCGCTGTATGCCGACAGGCTTGCCTCTCAGATGTCTGCCGATGGTTGGCAAGAGGTCAGCCTTTATCGTGACATGCAATCGGCCGTTCGTTTCCTTTCAGCTATTTGTCCGGAAAAATGAAACGCACCCTCACTCCCCACCAAGCACTCGTAAAACTTGAGGAGCTATGTTCTCGCTCAGAGCAGTGCTCCTACGATGTGAAGCAGAAACTTTTCAAATGGGGAATCCCTGCTGACGCAGCAGCAAAAATAATCGATAGCCTTGTGGCGACGCGATACATCGACGACCGACGGTTTGCCCTGGCCTACACTCGGGATAAATATATCTTTGCCCGATGGGGAAGAAAAAAGATCGCCAACGGTCTTTATGCCAAACGGATCGACCGTTCATTGATCGACAGCGCCCTCGCCTCGATCGACAATCGGGAATACGCACAGATAGCTTTCAAAGTGATCATCGCCAAATTGCGATCGCTTTCCGACCAACTCCAATCCTTCGAAAAGCGACAGCGACTCATGCGCTTTGGTATTTCACGCGGCTACGAAACATCCCTTATCATTAAAATTCTTGAAAGTCGCAAACTATGGGAGCAATAAACACCATCCGCAGTTGGGCCGACGATCTGCTTTCAATACTTTTCCCGCCGCTTTGCGAAGTGTGCGGTTCGCGCCTGGTCCACGGCGAGCTCCACATTTGTCTTCATTGCACAGCCACGATGCCACGATGCAAATTTGACGACTATACATTCAACACGATCCACAAGCGTCTCATGCGCCATGTCCCAATAGAGCGGGCTACGGCCGGATTCTACTACATACGAGGCAACCGCTTCACTAATCTTATCCAATCAGCAAAATATCGCAACAGACCGCGCCTGGCTCAATATCTTGCAACGCTGTTCGCCAACGAAATGTCAGCCGACAGCTTCTTCGACGGCATAGATCTGATCATCCCGGTCCCGATGCATATCCGCAAAAAACGCAGCCGAGGCTATAATCAGGCCGAAATAATTGCCGATGCAATCACAGACATCACCGCAATCCCCACCCGGCCACTTCTAATAGCATCCAGATCACACGACACACAAACACGCAAAAACGCACTCGAGCGCTGGAAAAACTCGCGCAATATCTACACCATAGATCCTTCAGCCGATCTAAGCGGAAAGCACATTCTCATTGTTGATGATGTGATCACAACCGGCTCAACACTCTCTGCCTGTTGCGAGACGATCCACAACCATTTTCCGGATACAACAATCTCAATCTTCACACTCGCTGCAACCGAACTGGGATGATCCTATCGGCTCACCCGCACTCCTCATATGCATATTTACGCGAATATACACACTGATATAAAAAAAGAATGAGTAATTCAAAAACATAATGTTTTTAATATTACTCATTCTCCTCTCTCCTCGGCGGTATGGACGGGACTCGAACCCGCGACCCCCTGCGTGACAGGCAGGTATTCTAACCAGCTGAACTACCACACCAAGTTAGAGCTTCAACGGCTCTCTTGCCGTTTGCGTTTGCAAAGATAGCACACTTTTTTCTATTCACCAAATATTACATCAAAGTTTTTTAGATGTTTTTTTTAGAGAGTTCATTAATGACCGTCAGAGGGGTGGCTTTGATTGATCATTAGGGGGTAATATGGAAGGGGTAATTTGTAGCATTAAGTTGTTGTATTATTGATGATTAGCTGACGGCTAAAGTTCGTCGCTCCGGGTGGATGGGAGATGGGTGGGAGAGGCTGTCTAACAACCGAAGTTAGGCAGTCTCTTTTTTTTGTGCAAGAATCAGATTATTCAGGCGGCATTCTTTCTCCAACGTATTTTAGTTGTG
>JAAVEX010000048.1 GCA_014801065.1 Barnesiella sp. | reverse complement strand
CCTCTGCCAACCATCAACAAATCAATCGAATAAAACTTATCGACAATTACATTTATTTAAAATGTGTATTGCAAGCTGAAAAAACAAGTTCTACCGGCATCGTGACCCATAAAACTTGGCAAATGTCACCTAAAAGATCCTTTGAGATAAAATCAAGAATTGTGGCCCATTAATTTGGTTTAAATTCAAACACTATCTTATTATCGGCGGCTTTTTTGTAAAAATTGTGAATGAAGCAGAAGTTTGTGGCTTAAAAACTTGAATTATTCTGCAATAATTTCTAACTTTGTACCGCAAATTGTATTTATTAATTAAAATCTTAAGATTATGTCAGAAATTGCAAATCGCGTTAAAGCTATCATCGTTGACAAACTTGGTGTGGACGAAAAAGAAGTAACTGAAACTGCATCTTTCACTACCGATCTCGGCGCTGACAGCCTTGACACTGTAGAACTCATCATGGAGTTTGAAAAAGAATTCGGCATCACTATTCCTGATGATAAAGCAGAAAGCATCGCTACTGTAGGCGACGCTGTTGCTTTCATTGAAGCTGCTAAGGCTTAATAGCCCCAAAGCTCCTTCTCTCCTCATTAACCAGTCTATCCTATCCCACAGATATTATAATGGAATTAAAAAGAGTAGTTGTAACAGGCCTTGGTGCTATCACTCCGCTTGGCAACGACGTGCAGTCCACTTGGGAAGCTGCCGTTGCAGGTAAGAGTGGTGCAGGTCCTATCACTCATTTCGACGCCTCGCTTTTTAAAACTCAGTTTGCCTGCGAGGTGAAAAATTTCAATGTGGCAGAGCATATTCCTGATCGTCGCAAACAGCGTCAGCTCGACCTTTATGCCCAGTATGCACTCGTAGCGGCTAAAGAAGCTGTGAAAGACAGCGGCCTCGAAGAAACAGAAGGCCTCAACCGCAACCGCATCGGTGTTATCGTAGCTGCCGGTATCGGCGGTCTGCACACATTTGAAGAAGAAGCCGGCTACTATGCCATGAACAAGGAAAATGGTCCTAAATATAATCCTTTCTTCATCCCTAAAATGATTGCCGACATCGCGTCCGGCCATATTTCGATGGAGTATGGTTATCATGGTCCTAACTATGGCGTTGTGTCTGCTTGCGCTTCTTCCAACAATGCCATAATCGACGCTTTCAACTATATTCGTCTCGGCAAAGCCGATGCGTTTGTGACCGGTGGCGCTGAAGCTGCTATTTTCCCCGCAGGTGTCGGTGGCTTCAATTCCATGCACGCCCTCTCAACACGCAACGATAGCCCCGAAACCGCATCTCGTCCTTTCTCCAAGTCACGCGACGGTTTCGTTATGGGTGAAGGTTCTGCTGTTCTCATCCTTGAAGAGCTCGAACACGCTAAGGCTCGTGGTGCGAAGATCTATGCAGAAGTTGTCGGCGGTGGCATGAGTGCTGATGCTTACCACCTCACTGCCACTCATCCCGATGGTCTCGGCGCAAAGCTTTCCATGCAGATGGCTCTTGAAGATGCTGGCATGAAGCCCGAAGATATCGATTATATCAACGTTCACGGCACATCGACCCCCGTTGGCGACGTTTCAGAAGTGAAAGCCATCGTCGAACTCTTTGGCGATGCCGCTTACAAACTCAACATCAGCTCAACCAAGTCAATGACAGGCCACCTTCTCGGTGCAACAGGAGCTCTTGAAGCCATGTTCTCTATCAAGGCTGTTGAAAACGATATCGTGCCCCCCACCATCAACCATGAAGAGGGTGACGAAGATGAGAATATCGACTATTCTCTCAATTTCACCTTCAATAAGGCTCAGAAGCGCACCGTTCGTGCCGCTCTCTCTAATGCCTTTGGTTTCGGCGGCCACAACGCCACTGTAATCGTAAAAAAATACGAGGAATAACATATTCCCCTCCTATTATTAACCTACAAATCGGGCGATGTGTCATTGACACACCGCCCGGTTTTGTTATAATTTTGCCTCCTAAGAAACTGTATAAATTTATGTGCGAATGATTTTGAGGATATTTCAGGATGAGTTTTGCAAGTTGAAGAGGGAGCGATGCGGGCATCGTGACCGATAAGACTTGGCAAAAATCGCCTGAAAGAGCATCAAAATCAGAGTATATAAAAATTTTCGCATAGATTTAAACAGTTTCTAAAACATTGTTTTGAGGAAATCGCCGGCTGCNGTCTGATCGGGACGGACAGGCACTATGGTGGCCCACTGTCTTGAGAGCCAATAGTTATCGGTAAGATCGCAGTCGGGGTCGTCGTCGATAAATTGACCGGTTAGCCAGTAGAATGGTTTCCCATTCGGATCAATATATTCAGCATATTCCTCAGTCCAATGTCCGCGCGAAGCCTCCGTCACCTTTATCCCTTTTGGAATGCATCCGGCAGGAATGTTAACGTTAAGGCAGATTTCATTCGGAAGCCCGTTGTCAAGAATTTTGNCTGTGATTTCTCTTACTATCGGTTTGCAGTGGGTGAAGTCGGCATCCAGGGAGTGGTGCAGAAGCGAAAACCCTATGGCTGGAATCCCGACTATACATGCTTCCATAGCGGCTCCCATCGTCCCGGAATAGATCACGCTGTTGCCCGAATTGGATCCATGGTTTATCCCGGAAACCACAAGATCCGGTTTGCGTGATAGAGCGGCATGAAGTCCGAGCTTCACACAATCTACAGGCGTACCGTTTACTTTCATCATTTTTATGCCATCGTAGTCGGCTACCTGAGTGAGTCGCAGCGGCGCGTCGACCGTTATAGCCGAGGATTTGCCCGACTGAGCGGATTCCGGAGCTACTACCACTATTTCGCCGAGATCTTTCAGAAAGTCGACGAGTGCCTTAAGGCCCGGCGCTTCAATGCCGTCGTCGTTGGTCAACATTATCAAAGGTTTCTTTTCAGTCATGGTTCAGTCGTTATAGAGTTTTGTTTAAGCGGTTTTGTTTAAGCCGGAGGCTTTTTGTAAAAAATATATGTCGCATGATCAATTTGACGTTCGGATTGTTTATCTTTGTGTAAAATTAATATAAAATCTATATTCTATGGTGATCCAACGAATCCAAACACTTATGATTTTGCTGGCCATAGCGTGCGTGGCCACGTTTCTTGTCATCCCGTTCGGCTATTGGGATGTGGATCTTCAGAAGACTTCTGTCGATCTGATCGAATTGAAAGCAAGTGCCCAGCCCGCCCTTCTCGTTCCGGCGATTGTGGCTCTTGCCGTGATGTTTATATCGATTTTCTGCTTCAAAAAGATGCCATTGCAGAAAGGACTCGTGGCTCTTTCGGCTATCATTGTGACGGCGATGGCATGCGTGGTGGTCTATATCATGACCCGCGGTTTTGTTGAGCCCAACCCCGCTATCAGTGTGGCCCCCTCATTCGGCGGCGGCGGATTGCTGTTGATCGGTGCGCTGATAGCGCTGATCTATGCCTATCGCCGCATCTCGGCCGACCAGCGCCTGCTTCGAAGCTACGATCGCCTGCGCTGATCCTATTCCCGATAGTAGACTCTTTTCACCCTCGTCGATATCGAAGTGAGTACTTCATACGGTATCGTATCGAGGGTGTTTGCTATTTCATCCACTTTGATGTTGGGGCCGAAGATCTCCACGCGATCGCCCACCTTGCAGTCGGCATCGGTCACGTCGATCATGCATGCATCCATGCAGATGTTGCCTATCGACGGGCATCTTACTCCGTTGACCATGACGCGCATGCCACCATTGCCGAGATGGCGATTGATGCCGTCGGCATAGCCCACCGGTATGGTTGCTATCTTCGAATCGCGTTTGCAGACTCCTTTGCGGCTGTAGCCAATGGTGGTTCCTGCCGGCCATTCCTTTATGGAGATCACCGTGGTGGTCAGCGTAGACACCTGACGCAGATCGTCCTGCGATCCGTCGTTCATTGTCGGTATGCCATACAGACATATTCCGAGGCGAACGAGATCAAATTGATATTGCGGGAAGCGGCTGATTCCGGTGGAGTTGAGGATGTGGCGCATGATATGGTGGCGGAAGCCGCTCTGGATCCGGTTGCAGTAACGGTCAAACAGTTCAAACTGCTGCATAGTATAGTCGTCCATGTCCGGACAGTCGGCTGCGGCAAGATGACTGAACATTGATGCCGGACGAACCACTTTCTGATTCCGGAGAATTTCCACCAGTTCGTCAAGATCCTTTTCTATAAATCCCAAACGGTGCATGCCGGTGTCAAGCTTGATATGAACAGGATAGTCGGTGATCCCATAGCGTTCGCCTTCGCGTATCAGTTCGCGCAGAATATCAAGACTGAAGATCTCGGGTTCAAGATTGTAGGCGAAGAGTGTGCGATAGTTGACCACCTTGGGGTTGAGCACCATTATCGGCATGGTGATACCGGCGCGACGCAGGTCCACTCCCTCATCCATGACCGCAACGGCCAGATAGGCTGCCCCTTGCGATTGGAGCGTTTTGGCCAGCTCGTAGGAACCGGCTCCGTAGCCCGAAGCCTTCACCATGCAGACTATGCCGGTGGTGGGGCGCACCATGGACCGGAAGGTGTTGAAATTATGAATCATGGCATCGAGATTCACCTCAAGCACCGTTTCATGCTGTCGGGCCTCAAGCATGTCGGCAATCATTTCAAAATGAAATTGAGGTGCGCCTTTTATCAGTATCAGCTCATTGTCAAAATCCGATGGCGATGTAGATGAAATGAAATCGGCAGTGGAATTGAAAAAGAGTGCTGACGAATCAAAATAGCGCGAATTTTTCATGAATTCATCGCCGATGCCGATCACTCGATCTATTTTGCGCTGTCGAAGCAGTTGTGCCACGGCCTGATACAGCTTGTTGGGAGGCATTGTCTCGTGCATCACGTCGCTCAGGATCACAGTGGTTGACCGATTGCCGGTGTGCCGGCGGGCCATGAAGTCGAGAGCCGGAGCGAGCGAGTGAAGATCGGAAGTGTATGAATCATAGATCAGCATGCAGTCGCCCACACCCTCGATCACGTTGAGACGGGTGCCCACGGCCGACAGCCCGGCCATTCGAGAGGCTATCTCCCGACGGTCGATTCCGAGATAGAGCAGAAGCGCCAGGCAATGAATGGCATTCTGAATGTCGGCTCCTGAGCTGAATGGAATTTCTATTTCATCATTGATGCCGGCATAGAAATACGAAATGTGGGTGGATTTGCCGATGGTTTTAGTTTCGGCTATATATAGAGCCGCTTCCGAATCGGTGCGCGACCATCCGAGTGAGTTTTCGGGATGGCACACTTTGCTGACAGCATCGGCGATCACCACATCATCCTTGCAGTAGATCAACGTCGGGCAGTCGCTCACGAGCAAGGCTTTCTCTTCAGCCTTGTGGCGCAGCGAGCGGAATCCTTCGGCATGTTCGGAGTTGACGTTGGTGATTATTCCTATATCGGGGCGGATCATCGCCTGAAGTCGGGCCATCTCCCCTTTGCGCGATATGCCGGCTTCGATCACGGCGAGCTCGGTACGGTCATTGATTTCCCACAGCGAGAGCGGCACGCCGATCTGCGAATTGAAGCTGCGCGGACTTCTCACTATATTGGTGGTCTGTCCGAGAAGCTGATAGATCCATTCCTTGACGGTAGTCTTGCCGCGGCTGCCTGTGATCCCTATTATCGGACATGTGAAGCGATGGCGATGGTATTCCGCAAGGGTCTGCAGGGCGCGAGTCACGTCGTCAACCACCAGAAAGGCTGCATCGGGCGCTTTATATTTCATTTCGTCAGGTATGTGGGTCACTACAAAAGTGCGCACGCCTTTTTCGTAGAGTTCCGAAATGTAACGATGACCATCGCCGGTGGCAGTGGTTATGGCAAAAAACATTGTTTCTTCCGGATAGATCAGCGAACGGCTGTCGATGAGCAGTTGGCTGACCTGACGTTCGATTTTTGGAGCGTCGATATTAAGCAGTCGGGTTATTTCAGTGGTGGTGTAAGTCATTTTTCTATATTCAATTGACTTATAGCCTCGCTCAGATAGGGATGCTCGGCTTCGAGTCGGGTGATTATTTCAGTGGTTGTGGCTTTGAAACGGTCGATTAGTTGTCTATCGGACGATAAGGGCCGGTGTGACAATCGGCGGGTGATTTTTTCATATCTTCGGGCATCGTTGAGTGTGGCCGGCGAAAAAAATGTCTCGCCGAAACGCTCGTAGATATAGTCTGCCGCTTGGTCGGAGGGATGCACCATGTCCGGGGCGTAGAATCGGTAATCTCGCAGGTCGTCGGTCATGATTTCGTAGGACGGAAAGTAGTCGATCCCGGAGGCGTCGCCGGCGCGATGGCATGCGAGCAGCAAAGTCGATTTACTGATAAGGTTGCCGTGAGCGCCATCTGCCGTATGTCGGATGGGACTGACTGTTAGCCATATCTTGATGTCGGAGTTGATCTGTCGCAGGAGCCCGACGGTGTGGCTGACAGCTTCGGTGGTTTGATCGACGCTCATCAATTCGCGTTCAAAATCGGAGGCGGGCAGTTTTTGGCAGTTGCCCACGATGTTGCCTGTCGGTCGGTAGCGAAAGGTGTAGGCTGTGCCGAATGTGATGAATATGTGGCTCGCCGCGGCGATGTCATTTTTCAGCGTCTTCAATCGCTGGTTGAGTATGGTTGCGAGAGATGCTGCGGATGGTGCGGAGAGCAGTGTATGACAGTAGAGAGAGTACCAGGATCCATCGCGTTCAATCATCTCCGATTCGTCAAACGGGATTTCATTGACCGCACGGTCGATCATGTGCTCGATGCTGGCGGGATTGTAGAGCGGACCAAACGGATTGCTGTTCACTCTGAACAGCTGGCGTTTCATTCTTTGTGCCATCGACTCGGCGAAACATGATCCGATCATCACCACTCCCTTGTGGTGTGTGATCTTGCTTTCGCTCCGGGGTGGAGTAACTATGGTCCTGAAATTCATAGTCGATGGGAGTGGTGAAAGGTCAGTTCATTTTATAGTCAACGGATTCAACGTTGAATTCCGTTCGCCGGTTAACTTGATCGGCTGCCTGACGGTCAGCTTCTTCCGGAAGAGCGAGGATAAATTCTTCAGTCAGAACATCGCCTTCGTTGAACTGGGGGAATTGCTTGGCCACGCGTTTGGTCACGGTTTTCGGAGTGGACTTTCCATAGCCTTGATATTTAAGACGGTCGGCAGAAATGCCTGCTGCAATCAGATAGTCCACAACCGCTTTGGCGCGCCGATTGGAGAGGTCGATATTGTAGTCGACCGAACCGTGACGGTCGGTGTGCGATCTCATTTCGATCGTGATGTTGGGGTTGTCCCGGAGTAGGGTGGCCAGTTCGTCGAGCGCTTGTTTTGATTCGGGGCGCAGGGTGGCTCGGTCGTAGTCGTAGAAAATGTTTTCAACGATATTCGGTTTTGACAGCGAAGCCAGCATGAAGTCGATTCCGTATTCGGCATCCGCTTCGGCGCTGTCGGTGGTAAATTCCTGTCGGGCATTGAGATAGCCACGGGCTCCTGCCAGCATGGCGTAACTCGTGCCGCGGGTGAGATTGAATGAGAAAGATCCGTCGGGCCGTGTGGCGGTGCGCTGGTTTGATCCGTCGGTGCCAACGATTCTCACCACGGCACCATTGATCGGCTCATCGTCATGATCGGTGACCCATCCCTCAAGCACAATTTTCAGATCCGGAAGTTCAAACGAATAGAGGTGGTCATAGCCTCGGGCATCGCCACGGTTGGAGCTGAAATATCCCATCGGGTGGTTTGCCTTGCGGTCAAACGTCATAGCAAAATCGTCGCCTGCCGAGTTGATGGGCACTCCGATATTTTCCACATTCCATGTGCCGTCCTTTTGCAACTCGGCCCTGAATATGTCGAGTCCGCCGAGTCCGGGGTGTCCGTCGGATGAATAATACATGATGCTGTCTGTGAGCATATAGGGGAATTGCTCGTCGCCCGATGTGTTGATCTGATCGCCAAGATTTTCCAGGGATCCGGCACGCTCTTTCAGGTTTATGCGCCAGATATCTTTTCCTCCTTGTCCGGGCATATCGCTGGCGAAGTAGAGATATTCGCCGGATGGGTCAACGGCGGGGTGTCCGAAACTTGAAATGGTGTCGGTGGTGACATCAAATTTCACGGCGGCTGACCATTTGGCATCGCTGCGGGTTGAGGTGAATAGCTCCACGGCTGTGTTGCTCGTTTCTGATCTCCGGGCTTTGGTTAGATACATCGTGTTTCCGTCGGGACTGAAGGCAACAATGCCCTCGTCCATCTCCGTGTTGAGATCGCCCTCAACGGGTTCGGGTCGCAACCACTGTCCCTGTTCATTTTTCCGCACCATCCAAACGTCGCTTCGCTTCATACCAGTGATCTCGCTGCGCTGTGTTCCCTTGACTTTTTCGTTGGTGGTGGTGAAGTAAAGTATGTCGCCATTGAATTGCGGGGCGAAATCCGATCGGTGGGAGTTGAAGAGACGAGCGTTGTTGACCACATATCGCGTGGGGTTTTCCTTAAGACGCTGAGCGAGCACCGCGCCATCGAGACCACGGCTTGCCTCGGCCGATTCGGGATGAAGCATCAGGTATTCCTCATAGGCGCGAGCCGCCTGGGCATATTTGCCGTCGGCATGAAGCATCTGCGCGAGATATAGCTGAGCGTCCTCTTCGGGATAGCCGTAGCGAATTGCGTTTTGATATGCTGCGGCCGCACGCCCGTATTGCGAAAGTTTGCGGTGGGCGTTGCCCATCTTATACGCCACCTCCCCACGTTTGGAGCGTTCGGCCGGTTTAAGCGTGTTGTATATCTTACGATACGTCTTGGACGCATCAAAATATTCTCCTCGCTGCATCTGCGCATCGGCCGTGGCGATCTTCGGACCGCGGCATCCGGCCAGAGTCAGCGTAAGGATAAGAGAGATTATGAGCAGAAGTTTTTTCATATTCATATAACGATTATTTCAGATGATTATTTTCATCTGTCGTCACTATTTATCCACAAATTTAGCAATACATTTTCGGACAAACAAAGCATATGAACGAAAAAAGCGGAGCAACCGATTACTGACAGTGTGCTCCGCTTTATGGCTGTTACAATTGTCCTTCCTCATCGAGGTCGGGAGAGACTTTTTCATATCCTATGCCAAAGCCCAATAGCTTTGCTTTTGGTCCGACAGCGAAACCGAAATTGGGGTTCTTCATCTCCGGACTTGATGTCCTGATCATTTCGAGCCCGTTAATGGAAAAAATCAATTTCCCTTTCTGTCTGGTAATATCCAAAAGAATTAATTTTGACTTATCAGGCATTTTGTAGAGACCCTTTTTCACAATAGACATCTTTCCATCCGAAACATTGACCAACTGAAAGCTCTTTTTCATTAAAAGCAGCATCCTATAGTTAGATTCACTTTCAACATCATAAACAATGCCTATCGGGTTATTGTCGGAAAATTTGACAGGGGTCATCATGAGCTTGACAGAAAAATCATCGGATCTCATATCGATAGGCAGTTCACAAAACGACATGCAATATAAATCATCTTTTTTTGATTCGAGCTCAAGAAAGTTCTTCGAAACAAGAGCTTTTCCGGTTTTGTCGTTATATTGCTGCCAGTCAAACTCGGGATCATTACAGTTATATGTTTTTGTTGTTCTTAAAATTTCTTCTGCCTGATCTTTGTATATATCCTTGATCGCGGATTCAATAAAAGTCTGGGCAGGTCCGCTATAAACACTAAACTGGGCGGATCCGTCAATAGCAATAAGGCAGCTGAGTGCCAATATGAAGATGAGCTTATTCATTTCTTTTATAAAAGGTTGATTTAACATTAAAGATTTTTATTCACCGCCGCCAACTGATGTTTGCAGTTCCTCGATCATCGGTTCAAAGATTTTGAGAACCCTATCGTAGGATTCATAGCAATTTTTGCTGTTGCAATCATTGTCTTTGATTTCCGATACGATGCGTGCACGGTAGGTGATCACATCATCACCTGTGAACGACATACGGATTTCAAGTCGAGTGCGGACGGTCTGATATGTGCATTTCGTGGGTTTCCAGTTTGTTTTTATTCATCCGGCAGCTTTGTCACGGACCTCAATGTTGGAAAAATAGCTTGTTGCGATGTTCATCAGCCGTTTCCACACCTGATCTTCGGTCATTCCTTTACGACATGTGATGTCCATCCATGTGTTAGCCAGCTCGGCACCGTTTTCACTCCCGGTCGAGGCTAATAGTGCTTCATCTTCGTTGAGTCGGATCACAACAGTTTTGTCCGGGTTGGATTTTAGAAGTCGATAGCGTTTTCCGATATATCCCGGGGCAAATGCGGTAATGATGTAAAAGTCATTGCCTTTTTCAAATTTTACAGTGTATACCCCTTCCCCGACGGGTTGTCCGTCAACAAAGATCGTTGCGTTTTCCGGAATTGTTTTTACTGTGATTTTCTTGGCCCCGAAGGTTTGCAGCGACAACGGTAGGAGTAATAACGCCAGAATTACCAATGTGGTCATTCTTTTTTCCATAGATGATAATGATTAGTTGTTAATGTCGCGATTTATCCCCGGTACGCGATTAAATGAATGGTTATTTGACGACAAGCGTGGGACAATGTTCTGTTATTCACTCCCGGGCATCGCCAAACGCCCTTACACGATAACAGCCCACCCCACGCAAGCGATTATATAGACATTTGTCACTCATGGGCGGCAAACGGCTATAAACGCAAACATGGAGCGTTTTTAGACTGCTTTTATCCGTGTAGTAATGAAATTTGGCGATTTCGGGGGTGGATAAAGCAAAAAACGCTCATCTACATTATAATATCGGTGCTTCTCTTATACTCTTATAAGAAGTTTAGCACAGCTGTGACAAATTTAGAAATTTAAGTTGATTTATGCAAAATGTTTTTAGATTGGGTATTAATAAAAAAAGCGGAGCGCCAGAAAATGGACGCTCCGCTTATTTTTTTTCAATGTCTGCTACTTAGCCCGGAATGATAGCTTCGCTGGGGCAAACTTCAGCACATGAACCGCACTCGATGCAAGTGTCGGGATCGATGTGGTAGATATCACCTTCAGAGATAGCCTCAACGGGGCAGACGGGAAGACAAGTTCCGCAAGCGACACATTTGTCAGTAATTACGTAAGCCATAATAATTTTCTTAGGTTAGTTACGAATATAAAAACGATTTACACTGCAAATGTAGTAATTTTTCTGAAAATCCAACTCTTGTTAGTGTAAAATTTTGTTTTTTCTCGCGCTCTTTGTCTTTCTTTATATTTGCCACCCGGAATGTGGAATTTAATGATTGTATAAGGTGGGGGCGTTCGGTTATTTCGGCGTCGATCATGGTGTAGCCGCCGAGGGAGCCTTCTTTGGCCTGAATGCAGATGTAGGTCATGGTTCGGGAGATGTGCATTTGATGTTGCGGTCGTAGATGGGTCAAAGCGTTTTTTCCATTCTCTCCGAATTGATAAAATGGGCGCTTGATAATTTCGAACGTTTCCCCAGGAGATAACGGATTAACTCTATCTCTGCTGCTACTTTTTTAGGGATGGGCATAGAAATTAGGGATAGGCATAGAAAAAGGAGACGGTTGAGCGACCGTCTCCTTGTTTGGATTCTATTTGATTGATGATCAGTTTTGTTTTTCGATCAGCTCCATGCCGCGGGCTATGGCCTCGCGGTTGGCCGGGAGGAGGTGGTGATGGCGTTCGGGGAGGGTTTTTTTCAGGCCGGTCATTACGGAGTCGATGCTGACCACGGGGTTGACTTTAAGTAGCGCACCGAGAATGATCATGTTGTAGCTTTTGGCGCTTTTAAGTTCCATGGCTGCTTCCATCGCTTCGACGGGGTAGATGTTGATGTCGGTGCGAGTGGGGGGACGATGGATTCCGTAGGGGTCGTAGATCAATGTGCCTCCGGGTTTGACTTTAGATTCGAATTTGTCGAGGCTCTGCTGATTGAGGATCACAGCTGTGTCGTAGCTGTCAAGAACCGGTGAGCTGATCGGCTGATCGGATAGGACAACGGTGACGTTGGCTGTTCCGCCGCGCTGTTCCGGACCGTAGGATGGCATCCAGGTCACTTCAAGATCGTCGATCAATCCGGCGTAGGCCAGAATTTTTCCCATTGACAGGACTCCCTGGCCGCCAAATCCTGCTGCTATAATTTCCTGTTTCATTTGTTTTATTCGTTTTTAAGGTCGCCCAGAGGATAGGCGGGGAACATATTTTCAACCATCCATTCGTTGGCTTTTGCGGGCGACATTTTCCAGCCGCTGTTGCATGTGCTGACCACTTCGACCACTGATGTTCCTCGACCAGCAATGGAGTTTTCGAAGGCTTTGCGTATGGCGGCTTTGGCTTTTCTCACGGCTGCGGGGGTGTGGACGGCCTGTCGGGTCACATAGCATGTTCCTTCGAGCTGCGCGAGCAGGTTGCTGATTTTGAGAGGATAGCCGTTGAGGTCGACGCGACGACCGTAGGGGGTGGTGGCTGTTTTCTGTCCTTCGAGAGTGGTTGGTGCCATCTGTCCGCCTGTCATGCCATAGATGGCATTGTTGATGAAGATTATGGCGATGTTTTCGCCACGGTTGGCTGCGTGGATGGTTTCGGCAGTACCGATGGCGGCGAGGTCGCCGTCGCCCTGATAGGTGAACACGAGGTTTTCGGGGTTGAGACGTTTGGCGCCTGTTGCCACGGCCGGAGCGCGTCCGTGGGCTGCTTCAATCCAGTCGATGTCAATATATGAGTAGGCAAAAACGGCGCAACCTACGGGAGCAACACCGATACAACTGTTTTCAACACCCATCTCTTTGATCACTTCGGCCACGAGTTTATGGACCACGCCGTGGCTACAGCCGGGGCAGTAGTGCATCGGAGTGTCGTTAAGAAGCTCGGGCTTGGAGTAGACCTTGTTTTCGCTTCGCTTTATATCTTGGATATTCATTTGGATCTAATTCTGTTGGGAGATTCGTGGAAGTGTTTATTTTTTCAGATCGGGGAAGTGGGTGAGGGTTGCATCCATCACTTCCTGAGGGTTGGGAACGATGCCTCCCATGCGGCCGTAGTGATAGACGGGGATCCGTCCTTCGGTTGCGAGGCGCACATCTTCGATCATCTGACCGGCGTTGAGTTCGACCACCATCATTCCTTTGACTTTGTCGGCAAGTTGACGCAGGCGTTTGGTGGGGAATGGCCAGAGCGTTATGGGGCGGATCAGACCTACTTTGACACCTTCGGCGCGAGCATCTTCGATGGCTTTGAGGCAGATTCGGGCAATTGATCCGAAGGCCACGAAGATCACTTCGGCATCATCGGTGAAATATTCCTGGTAGCGCACTTCGTTTTCTTCGATGCGGCGGTAGGTTTCCTGATAACGGTTGTTGTTCACTTCCATTTTTGCCGAATCGAGTTCGAGTGTGGTCAGCACGTTGGGTTTGCGACCATCGGGGTGTCCGGTGACGGCCCAAGGGTATTGTTGGGCAATCTGTTGGGGAGTGCGTCGCGGACGAGGGGCGGGGAGCACTACTTTTTCCATCATCTGTCCGACAATACCGTCGGCAAGGAGCATGGCGGGGGTGCGATATTTGAAGGCGAGATCGAAACCAAGTCCTACAAAGTCGGCCATTTCCTGAACGGTCGAGGGTGCGAGGACAATATAGTGGTAGTCACCATGACCACCGCCTTTAACGGCTTGGAAATAGTCGCTCTGGGAGGGTTGGATGGTGCCGAGGCCGGGACCACCGCGCATGACGTTGACGATCAGCGCCGGGAGTTCGCCGGCGGCGATATACGACAGCCCTTCCTGCATCAGCGATATGCCGGGGCTTGATGATGATGTCATGACGGCTTTACCGGTGGATGCACCTCCATAGACCATGTTGATCGAAGCGACTTCGCTTTCGGCCTGCAGTACAACCATTCCGGTGGTTTCCCAGGGCATAAGGGCTTCGAGGGTTTCAAGCACTTCGCTCTGAGGGGTGATGGGATAGCCGAAATAGCCGTCGACACCATAGCGCACGGCAGCATGAGCTATCGCTTCATTACCCTTCATCAGTTTTATTTCTTCTTTCATATTCATGTTGTTGTTATTTTTCAACCACGCGATAGACTTCGATGCATCCGTCGGGACAAACGAGAGCGCATGATGCGCAACCGATACATTTTTCAGGATCGGCAGTGTATGCGTAGTGATATCCGCGATTGTTCACTTCTTTGGGTTGCAGCGAAAGAACGTCGGTGGGACAGGCCACTACGCATAGATCACATCCTTTGCAGCGTTCGACGTTGATTTCAACAGCTCCGATTACTTTTGCCATATTTTAATATATCTGTTCAATGGTTGTTGTATGTGAGATGGTGGAGTGTGCGGCGAAGGGTTGGCGCACTATCCTTTCGCAAATATAATTGATTTTTCGACAAATGAAAACAGTAAGGGCGTGCGTTAACATTTATTGTGCCGCAAATTGCACATAAGTAAGTATTCAAATTTAACCTATAGTAGGTGATAAACAACATATTTTATACTCTCTGCGACTTCTTTTTTGCCACTTTCAGCTTGTTGTTCAGTTACTTAGCTCGCTAAGTTCCTTCACTCCGCACTGAAATTGACTAAAAAATAAGTTCGCATATAGTATAAATTAAATTCGAACACTTACTTAGAAACTGTTTAAATTTATGTGAATAATTTTTATATACTCTGATTTTGTTGATCTTTCAGGCGATTTTTGCCAAGTTTTATCGGTCACGATGCCCGCATCGCTCCCTCTTCAACTTGCA
>JAAVEX010000047.1 GCA_014801065.1 Barnesiella sp. | reverse complement strand
TGGTCCTCCGATTTGTTGAATAATTGCGAAACCAATTATTAATCAACAAATCAAATCAGTATGAACAAACTCAAAACAATCGCTCTAACTTTTATTGCAATATCTTATATAGGAATGATGTCGGGATGTTCATCGGCCGACAAGCATCACGACCATGACCATGATCATGAGATGCATGATCACGATGGCGAAGATCACGACGACCATGATCATGACCATGAAAAACATGACCACGGGGATGACGAAATCGTAATAGAACCATCGGATGCCGAGAAATTTGGCATAAAAGTAGAATCAATAGTCGAACAGCCTTTTAACGATGTCATATCCGTCACAGGACAAATAATAGGCTCTTCATCCAATGAGGCCGTGATAGCGGCAACTACTCCCGGCATCTTGACCTTGAAAGGAAATATCCTTATCGGAAGCGAAGTAAAAGCCCACACCACCATCGGCACAATAACAGCTCAAAACATAAGTGGCGGTGATCCCAACAATGCCGCCCGTGTTGCCATTGCTTCGGCAAAGCGTCAGCTCGATCGTCTAGAGCCGCTGCTACGTGAAGGGATTGTAACTCAACGCGAATACGACGCCGCATTGGCAGAATATGAGGCTGCAAAAGCCGCCTACAGTCCATCGGCATCATCCGGGACTGTTATATCACCAATTGCCGGTGTCATCACACAACTATTTGTATCGTCAGGCCAATATGTCGAGGTGGGCACTCCGATTGCCAGCGTGGCTCGAAATTCGACACTGGTGATTCGCGCCGATCTTCCTGAGAAAAACCGACAGATGGTTGGTCAGATCAAGACAGCACTTTTCCGTCCGTCGTATTCCAATGAATGGATTTCAATCGATTCATTGGGTGGAAAGCTAACACAAGTCGCTCCGGCCGACGCCATTGCGAAAGCCGGATTTATCCCTGTCTATTTTACTATTAAAAATGATGGATCGCTCACAAATGGCACATACGTAGATGTCAATCTGCTTGGCGAAGGATCCGCTCCGGCTATATCTCTTCCGGCAGATGCTATTGTAGAGCAGCAGGGTAATTATTTCGCTTATATTAAATCCGGCGACCACTCTTACGAAAAGCGCCGCATTGAGCTTGGAGAATCTTCGGGCGGACGCCGCAAGGTAGTTTCCGGCTTAAAGTCCGGAGAGCAGGTAGTGGTAAAAGGCGCCATTATGGTTAAGATAGCAGAAAGCAGTGGAACCGTTCCTGAAGGTCACACTCATAACCATTAATTGTAGAAAACAATGCTTAACAATATCATACGGTTTTCATTGAAAAACCGTGTAGTTGTCATGTTTTTGACAGCTGCAATCCTGATATGGGGATGCATCACTTTGCTGCGCTCCGATATAGATATTTTTCCGGATCTGAATGCGCCCACGGTCGTAGTCATGACAGAGGCCCCCGGGATGGCACCGGAGGAAGTGGAACGACTCGTATCATATCCAATCGAGACGGTGGTCAATGGTGCAACAAACGTGAGACGTGTCAGATCATCTTCGGCAACGGGATTTTCAGTAGTTACCATAGAATTTGATTGGGATGCCGACCCATATCTCGCTCGCCAGATCGTCACTGAAAAACTTACTGCAATCGAAGGCAATCTGCCTCCGGGGGTTGGGACACCGACTTTGGGTCCGCAATCATCAATTCTTGGAGAAATGATGATCATCAGTCTTACGGCTGATTCCGTGACCGATATGACCACGCTCCGCACCATAGCCGACCGCATCATTTCGCCCCGTCTTCTTGCGCTTGGAGGGGTGTCGCAAGTCTCCGTGCTCGGTGGCGACGTGTCGGAATATCAGATCCGATTGCTTCCTGAGGCCATGAAGCATTATGATGTGACGCTCGACGAAGTGCGCACCGCCGCCCAGAATCTCAATCTCAACCGATCCGGTGGAGTGATATATGATTATGGCAACGAATACCTTGTAAAAGCCGACATTCACTCAGGCAATGTTGAAGAGATCGGTAAGGCCGTGGTGAGAAGTGATCAGCGCGGAGTGGTCACACTAAGCGATATCGCCATTGTGGAGCAAGGACCACAGACACCACGTCTCGGACTTGCATCAGAGAAAGGGGAAAAGGCAGTACTGCTTACGGTGACAAAACAGCCGAAATCGTCCACCATCACATTGACGGATCAGATTGATGAAACGCTTGAAAATCTAAAGAAAAGTCTTCCGGCCGATGTCAATATTTCCACCGACATATTCCGGCAGAGCGACTTCATCGCTAACTCTATCAGCAATTTGCGCGACTCGCTGCTTGAAGGATCAATATTCGTCATAATCGTATTGTTCTTCTTTCTGATGAACTTCCGCACCACGCTGATATCGCTTATCGCATTACCGCTGTCGATAATAGTCACCGTATTGATTCTTCACTGGTTTGATCTGACAATCAACACGATGAGTCTTGGAGGCATGGCAATTGCCATCGGGTCGCTTGTTGATGATGCCATTGTCGATGTGGAAAACGTGTATCGCCGTCTGCGCGAAAACCGTCGCCGTCCGGATAGTGAAAGGGAATCGACAATCAAAGTGGTGTTTGAAGCATCCAAAGAAGTTCGGTTGCCGATCCTTAATTCAACGCTGATAATCGTGGCAAGTTTTCTGCCCTTGTTTTTCCTCGACGGCATCGGCGGACGCCTGCTTATACCCCTGGGCATATCGTTCATTACCGCCCTGGTGGCATCAACGATAGTAGCACTCACCGTAACCCCTGTGCTTTGCAGTTATCTGCTTGCAGGCAAAAAAGCCTCAGCAGCAGCAGACGACGAACGCGAACCGTGGGTCACACGAACAGTCAGTCGACTATATTCCGCTTCACTTAATCGAACCATGAAGCATGGCAAACCGATAATGATCTTCACTGTCGCCCTACTCGCCCTTGCCATTTTTGGAGCGACCCAGCTTGGTCGCGGATTCCTTCCCTCTTTCAACGAAGGATCACTGACTATCAATGTGAGCACGCTTCCGGGTATCTCTCTCGAAGAAAGTGACCGGATCGGTCGTCAGGCTGAAAACATTATAATGTCGATACCTGAGATCAAAACCGTTGCACGAAAAACAGGACGTGCCGAGCTTGACGAACATTCGCTCGGGGTGAACACATCGGAACTGGAAGCCCCCTACACTCTCGCCGTGCGCCCGAGACGCGCAATGATTGCAGAATTGCGTGAAAAATTATCGCATCTTCCGGGCACCAACATTGAAATCGGTCAGCCGATATCACACCGTATCGACGCTATGCTTTCAGGAACCGAAGCTCAGATTGCAATTAAAGTGTTTGGCAGCGACCTTGGAAATCTTCACTCTATAGCTACCAAGATCAAAAAGGCTATCGGAAATGTGGACGGCGTAGTCGATGTGAACGTAGAGCAGCAGATCGGACGACCGCAACTCGACATACGCCCACGGCGTGATATGCTTGCCCGTTATGGTATAACCAACGAACAGTTTGCCAATTTTGTAGCTACAATGGTTGGAGGCGAACAAGTATCGCAGGTTTATTCCGATGGAATGCCGTTTGATGTAACGCTGAAGGTTGATCCGAAATACCGCGACTCAATAGCTTTGATTTCAGATCTTTTGATTGACTCCAACGAAGGTAAAATCCCCCTGAGTTATGTAGCGGAAATTGTATCTACCACAGGACCAAATACGATCAATCGTGAAAACGTGAATCGAAGAATCGTGATTTCTGCCAATGTCGATGATCGTGATCTAAGAGGTGTGGTCACTGATATTCAAGAGGCCGTGAACGACCATATAAAACTGCCGGAAGGCTATTATATCCAATATGGAGGGCAATTTGAAAGCGAGGCTGAAGCATCGCGTACACTCGCTTTCGCATCAATCGGAGCGCTTCTGATAATATTCCTCTTGCTGATGCAGCAGTATCATAATTGGAAACAGGCTTTGATAGTATTGGTCAATATGCCTCTGGCTCTTATCGGTGGAGTGTTGATCTTATGGTTTACTGACGGCGAATTGAATATACCGGCTATAATCGGCTTTATATCCCTTATGGGTATTGCAACACGAGGCGGCATGTTGCTGATCTCGCGTTATAATACGCTTAAAGATGAAGGACTCGGTCTTGATGAACGCATACGCCGCGGCTCGTCCGACAGACTTAATGCGATTGTAATGACAGCTTTGACTTCTGCGCTGGCTCTCATTCCGTTGGCCTTGCGTGGAGGCGAACCGGGCAATGAGATTCAATCGCCTATGGCACTCGTTATTCTTGGTGGGCTACTTTCGTCGACCATTCTAAATCTGTTCATTGTCCCGATTTTGTATCGCTATATTACTAAAAACAACGAAAAATGAAATCATTGATCAGTATATTTATCCTCACTGCCGGCTCAATGAGCATAGCAGCTCAAAATAATTTCGACCATATAATAAATCAGATAATAGGCGGAAATCCGGAACTTGCTGTGGTTAGATCACGCAATTCGCTTGAATCGTCCTCTCTTGAACCGGAAAATAACCTCGCTGATCCGGAAATTGAGTTCACCCACCAGTGGGGTCAGAATGGGATCGGCACTAAATGGGGCATCGATGCATCGCAGTCTTTTGACTGGCCCGGATTGTATGCAGCCCGCAAGAGAGCCAATGCTGCAAACCGAACTGTTTTTGAGAAAGAATATGAGGTGAAACGCAGCGAGGTGATCTATGAAGCTCGTTGTGGAGTAACTGACGCATTCTTCGCCCGAAAAAAGGTCATGTTGCAGACCCACCAGCTGAACATAATTGACTCGCTCCAAAAAATTTACGAAAAGGGCGCTTCAAAGGGAGAGGTGTCAATGCTTGATGTCAACAAGCTCAAGATCGAACGTATTCGCATCGCATCACGGCTGACCGATGCCAATTTGGCCTACGAAGATGCGATGACGAAACTGTTGACACTATCGGGAGGTAAGAAGATCCCGGATATAGATGGCAACGGAGAATATCCAACCGAATCATTACTTCCCACTTCTGTCTACCTATCACGAGCAGCCGACTCTTCTCCTTATATGCATCTCGCAATGGCACAGGACAAGGCAGCTGATGAGGCTCTTGATGTGAACCAAAAATCAAATCTCCCGGGATTCAATGTCGGTTATATGCATGAGTATGAGCTTGGCGAACACTTCAATGGCATTAAACTGGGAATGACACTCCCATTCTTCTCCAATCGACATAAAAAGGAAGTGATTATAGCGCAGAAAGAACTGATTAAAAGCGAATTGTCAGCCAAACAGACTGAGATAGAATCCGGTATAAAAACCGACTGCCGTATGGTGAGTCGGCTGGATGGCGACATAGCATCATTTATAGAAGCTCTTACAACCAACGACAATCCACGCCTGCTCGGTATCGCCCTTTCTGCCCGTCATATAACGTTGATACAATATCTTACAGAGATGAATTACTTTCTGGAAGCTGCAGAAAATCTAATCGACCTGCAATGTCAACGCGAACAGATCATGAATCGTCTCTTACGCTACTGATTAAGAGAGTGTTTGAATTTAAACCAAATTAAATATTAAAGAATGGGATTTATAAGCGAATGATTTATAGGATATTACAGGACGAATCATGTAAGTTGAAGAGGATGCGATGCGAGCATCAAGGCCGAGAAAACTTGGTAAAAATCGCCTGAAATATCTTCAAAATCAGAACATATAAATGATTTCGTATAAATTTAAACAGTTTTTAAGACCCCACCCACAAGAAATATAACGCCATGGTTTAGGTCTGAACTGCTGATATTTTGACCCCGTTCCCCCGGTATTAATAGATATAAGGGAACGGGGTCTAAATTATTGAATGAGGCGTTCCCGGCTCTGGTCGGTTCTGACGGTAATATAAAGCCGTTCGAACAGTTTTATAAGGAGGTGTCTTCTATCCACGATCGCTACAATCGCCATTACCTCCGCGCTGAATATAATTTCGTCCATGCGTCGGCGCAGATGGCGGCGCGATGGGAGGAGTTCGCGGCCGATGGCGATGACTATAATCTGCAGTATCGAACGGCCGGCGATAATCGCGTCCGGGAGGAGCACCGGGCGCTCGATGGGGTGACTCTGCCGTTCTCTGACCCGTTCTGGGAGGAGTTCCTGCCCCCTAATGGCTGGAACTGCCGCTGCTCGGTGGTCCAGGTGCGCAAGTCGAAATATCCCGTCACCGATGCCGCCGACGCGCGCCGACGCGGCGAACAGGCGCTCCAGCGCGACACCCGCGGCATGTTCCGCTTCAATCCGGGCGCGCAACAGAAAACCGTCCCCGATTATAATCCCTACACCATCTCGGCCTGCCGCTCGTGCCCGGTGGCTAAAGGTAAGTCTGAGCTCGCAAAGTCCGATATTCCTCAAAACGAGGCCTGCAGTGCTTGCCGTTGGTTGCGCAAATGTGGATTTGTGAACAGTGAAACCAAGAAAGGCAATAAGATTCCCCCCGAAGATAAAGATGCGATTTTGGAATTACCCTTTGATGAACAATTTACAGTCGAGTATGAAGGTAAAAAGGGAAAAGTCTATCAGCATCTGCTTCACTGTACTGCCGGAAGTGATAACTCGTTTGTTCTGGATGTTGCAAAAGCATATGCTGATTCAGAGGGTAATTGTTGGATTAATCCGGTAATCCGATCCGATTCGCCGTTCCGAGCTTCGTATTATAAGAATTTGCCATCCGATTCCAGATGTAACCCTGATTTGACCACCGAAAGCTATGGTTATATTGATGTAAAATCGCCGAAAGCGATGCATAATTGGGGGCGAAATGCAAACCATGCATCACGTGAGCAATTCTCATGCGCATGCCTTACAAATCATAGAGCAGAAGTAGATGAGGCAGAGATCCTTGAGGTTAACAAAAATTTATGGAAAAATGGAGTTTATCAACATGACTTCATTTTCTGGCTTATAGATGGGACCCTATTAAAATACAAGAGACCGTAAAAAACGGTCTCAGGGTCTGCGTCGTCGCAGGACGCTTTCAATGGTTTTATCTCCCATGCCGCAAAATTACAACCATTTTTCTAATCAGCAAAATTTATGACTGAAAAAGTGATAACCGCAAAATTACTCCTGCCAGTAAAAACAGAACCCCGACGCAAAAAATGGCCGGGCAAAATCTGGCAGATGCTTCGTAGAGCTTTTGGAACCGTACTAATTCAACCCCAATCGCTCCTTCCTCCAGATAGCGCCTCGCCTGTAACTTCACTGATCTATCGTGAATTCGATAATATTGCCAGATGCAATAAATTCCGCTCAGAAGAGACAGAAATAACGATAACGCACCAAGTCCTGTCAGCCAGCGAATCGTCAACCGCTCTGACGCTGCTCCACCAAAAACAGCAAGTATGCCAAGCAAAGTTGACGACAACATGGTCAGATGCCGGTGTAACGATTCTAATATCTAAGAAGCTGTTTAAATTTAAACAGTATTTAAGGGCAGTTATTCTTTGGCGGCTACATTGGCCAACTGTTTGCGCGCAATTTCCACCTGGCGTGTGAGCCGATCTTTTTCAAGACGATAATATCTATCGGCGTTAACAGCGTCTATCAATCCAAATGTCGATAGGATCGCCTTTTTCTGAATATCGTTCAGATCCATGGACGCATTCCGTCCGGACTCTCCTATAAATATAATTTTTATGGGGTCATTGGCATGACGAGCCACAAATTCACCTATGGGATGAGATTCAGCTTCGGTGAAAGTGATTGTTTCGCAAGCAGAATTGCGAGTGTTGCGTTCGCCATCAAATCCAACCGGAACGCTTCTTACGCTCTCGTTGCCGCTTATTAGCTCTACTGACACCGATCCAATCGGTTGCGGCGAGGATGCGATCAAATAAAAATGATAATCAGGCGAAACTCGGCTATGAAGACCTGCCACAGACCGTACATCAACACTGCGCGTTCCGCGTCCGACATAGTAGCCTTCAACACCGGTTCCTGAAACAAATTCAAGTTCATTTCGAAGATGTTCGCCCTTAATTTGATTGACCACCATCATACTGTCGGCCTCCGACAATCGAGTCATGGCCATACGCTCCACAACCTGTGGTCTCAATAATCGGGCTTCCTTCCTCTGATTGATCGCTTTTGCCGCAGAGTGGTCCAATGAATCGAGCATCACAAGCGACATGCTGTCGTTTCCGACCGAGAAAAACTGTTTTGCCTGCAATAAAAGTGAGTCTGCTCTTTCACTGTCTGTATCGCCTGTTGAATTACCACATCCCCCAAAAAGCGAGAGCACACTTATTAAAACAGCGGATCTAATTATTGCGTTGAACATTTTTTACACCTTTAACCGTGGATATTTTTTTAATCAATCGATCAAGCACAGAGGTTGATTCTACACAAACTGTGAGATAGCCATGAAACAAGCCGCCCTGCGAATCGATGGAGATGGAGCGCAGTGATGACGATCGGTCTCGATTTATAATCGACGATATGTTTGTAACGATACCGATATCATCCGTGCCAACCACACTCAGTGTGGCAATAAAATGATTTCCGGATCGACCGGACCACCTCGTCTTAATGATCCTATAAGGATATCGTTCGAATATATGCGGCGCGTTGGGGCAGTTCTTCCGATGTATTTTAATGGCACCTTCCGAGGAGATAAAGCCGAACACATCATCGCCATAAATGGGATTGCAACATTTTGCCAATTTATAGTTCACGCCCTTTATGCCCTCCCCGATGACGAGCACGTCGGAAGCGCTGCCATCATTATCGCCGGTCATTCCCGGAGTGTCGACACCCGAAGCTTGCAGCGTGAACTCTTCTGCGGATCTCTGCGGCGTGGCGGGTGAGTCGGCCGAAGTGGAGAGCTTCAAATACTGATCTATAACATCGGCCGGGTCAAGCAACTCGTCGGCGATTGCATTATAAAACTCAGTGACTGTCTTATGGCCGGTCTTTTTTATCAGACGCATCATAATGGATTCGTCAGGATCGATCTTGCGATTTTTAAAACGACGCTGCAACAGCTCCTTGGCGAGCTCCGCACGCTGGTTATTAAGCTCATTGACCGCCTGACGGATCTTATTGCGAGCCTTTGACGTAACAACCATCGAAAGCCAATCAAGTTTAGGCTGCTGCGTGGAGGATGTCAGAATCTCTACGGTGTCACCGCTACGAAGCTTGTAGCCGAGTTTACATGTGCGACCATCGACACGGCCACCCACACAGCTACATCCGAGATTGGAATGGATCATGAAGGCAAAGTCAAGTATAGTGGCTCCGAGAGGGAGCTTGTAGAGATCGCCTTTGGGGGTGAAAACAAAAACCTCCTTGCTGTAGAGATCCATGTTAAGATTCTGCATGAGAGCAGTGGGCGTGGAATGAGCGTCCTCGAGAATCTCTCTCACATGTGTCATCCATGTATCAAGATTTGCTTCACTTTTGATCCCCTTGTATTTCCAATGGGCAGCCACACCTTTTTCTGCAATTTCATCCATGCGGCGCGAGCGAATCTGCACTTCCACCCACTTGCCCTGCGGTCCGAGCACGGTGATATGCAACGATTCATAGCCATTTGATTTCGGGACACTGAGCCAATCTTTCAGACGCGACGGATTGGGCTGATACATATCGGTGACCACAGAATATGCCATCCAACACTCAGCGCGCTCGCGCTTAGGCTCCACATCGAGTATGATTCTGATGGCAAACAGATCATAGATCTGCTCAACATCATTATGTTGCTTCATCATTTTATTCCAAATGGAATAAATTGATTTGGTGCGTCCCTTGATTTCGAATTTAAGCCCCTGCTGTTCGAGCGCCTTTCTGACGGGCTCGATAAATGACTTTATATAGGCATCGCGTGTCTGCTTTGTGGCATTGAGCTTTTTGGCGATGCGCGTGTACATATCGCGGTTTGTGTATTTTAGCGACATGTCTTCGAGTTCACCTTTAACCTTATACAGACCGAGACGATGGGCCAATGGAGCATATAGATAGCTTGCTTCCATTGCCGTTTGACGCACCATCTCTTCATCGGGATGATGATTTATGGCACGCATAACGACCAGGCGGTCAATGATCATGATGATCACCACCCGGATATCGCGGGCGAGTGTGAGCATCAAATTCCGGAAGTTTTCGGATGCCACCGCCCCATGACGCTGGTATAGCTCCTGCACTTTACAAAGTCCATCAACAAGTGTAGCCACGTCATCACCATAGTTATCCCTGATNTCCTGCAAAGAAATNATCGACTTTTCTGAAAGCGGAAATAACATGATCGCTTCCACCATGTTTCGATCCGGAGCGACACTCCTACAGAGTTCCGCAGCAGTGACCAGACTTCTCCANAGCGGATTTATTCCGGACTCCTCGGCAACGGCATCATCAACAGGACGACGGATATATTCGCGCAGCGAATCGACATCTTCNGCCGTGAGCAACGATTCCGCCGCGTGAATAAACTCGCGGAAAGCCAATGGNATATTATTTAATACGGTTTTCTGTGCCATAAACNTTAAAGAATGATGTCTGTTGCAAATTTACCTATTAAATCTTATTATAACAAATTTCGGATCGAAAGGCTATGGCCNTCCGATCCGAATTATTCGGGTTCACTATTTNCAACAGACAATCACATGTCGATATTATCCGTGTCTCGAGGATTATTATTCAATGTTTCAGTACGTTCCTTGACAAGACTTTTGTCTACAGTCTCATCGTCAGCTTTGTCAATACTTACTCCGGGGAGATCGGCAGGATTTATACCTTCGCCCATCTCTTTTTTTCTTGCGTTACATTTGGTATTCATAGTAATCATTTTAAGTTGTTTTCTATACCTTAAACGCCGCATCTTGGACGAATGTTCAGACAGGGAGTGAATTGAGCTGCTCTATATAGTCAAGGAGCTGCTCTCTNCCCTGCCCTGTTTCGCTCGATGTAATGAACACGGGGGGCAGCTCTTCCCAGCTTTCAAGCAATTCAGAGCAGTAGGACTCGATATTCTTCTTAGCCGCAGACTTGCTAAGNTTATCCACTTTCGTAAATACNATACTGAAAGGGACTCCNTTTTCGCCAAGAAAATTGAAAAATTCCATGTCGATTTTCTGCGGTGAATGACGTGAATCGATCAACACAAAAAGGTTGGTCATCTGCTCACGGTTAAGAATGTATCCCTCAATCAGCTTTTTCAGGCCCTCCCGGGCGGTCTTGTTTCTCANAGCGAACCCATAGCCGGGAAGATCNACAATATACCAGCTGTCATTGACGAGAAAATGATTGACAAGCATAGTCTTGCCCGGAGTTGAAGATGTCATTGCCAACGAGCTACGGCCGGTCAGCATATTGATCAACGACGACTTTCCAACGTTTGATCGACCNATAAAGGCATATTCATGCATCTTATGGTCAGGACACTTTGCAACATCAGAGTTGCTAATTACGAAACGAGCCGAATTGATTATCATAAGCTTCAAATTTGTTTTTGTGAAAAAAAGCGCAGACGGACGATAAGCCGGGTTATGTCGGCTGTCGGGACTACCTTTCTTGAGAGGGTTACCTCGACAACGTTTCGTCATTTATCTGAACCGGATGTCACCATCGCGGCTTTAGCAGCCTACCCCCCGGCAATGGGCGAGCAACCCTTAAATGCCGGTATACTTGNCCTTGCAACCCATAAGGCGTGCGGCACGCNACATNNCTGCCNTCGGCCCCGGTGGGCTCTTACCCCACCTTTTCACCCTTNCCTGCGCNGCGCNTTGNNCGCGNGGGCGGTTATTTTCTGTCACGCTACTCTACCGTTGCCGACAGCTTCCCGTTAGGAAGTTTGGTGCTCTATGTTGCCCGGACTTTCCTCACATTGCTTCAACTGCAATGAGCGACGAAATGCCCGTCTGCGCTTGAAAGTGCAAATTTAATGAAAAAGATCGGAAGAGTGGCTTTTTAAATTTCATTTTATTTTTCGCCCCANCGCCATTTGAGAGGATATTTCGATGGCGACAGAAGCAATCGCAGCGATGTGCCATAGTTGAAATAGCCCCAAGTCCAGTCGATTAGGATGCTGATCTTGTTTCTCATTCCGATAATAGAGATCAGATGGACAAACATCCACGCAAGCCACGCAAAAAATCCGCGCAAATGACGATTGCCGATATCGGCCACCGCACGATTTCGACCTATAGTTGCCATCGTGCCTTTGTCTTTATATTTAAATTCCGAGCGGAACTCACCGTTATTGAGATTAGCGGCCAAATTCTTACCCTGCTGTATAGCCACCTGAGCCAGCTGTGGGTGTCCGTTGGGATAGTCATCAGTCGACATTATACAGATGTCACCCAAAGCAAACACAGAATCCTCAAGACCTTTCACTCTATTAAACGAATCGACCTGCATCCTACCGCCGCGTCCGGTTGTCGGTGCAGTGCCTTCAAACGGGATGTTGACACTGGTCACACCGGCAGTCCATATTAGCATCCCGGTAATCAGTTTTTCGCCATCGGCCATGGTCACCATTTCGTCCCTGTATGTCTTCACTATTCTTCCCAGGCGAACGTCGACGAGCAATTGCTGCAAATAGGTCAGAGCATCCTCCTGAGATTTCTTACTCATAGTGCCCAGGAGAGCATCAGACCCTTCAAGAAGGGTTATCGTCACATCTTCTTTCGGGATGGAGGGATAGTTGCGCTGCAACACATATTTTTTCATTTCGCCAAGAGCGCCCGCGATTTCAACACCCGAAGCGCCACCACCGACAACGGTGAAGCTCAACATTTTTCTACGTGTTTCCGGATCGTTGCATATACTTGCACGCTCCAGACGATCGAGGATCTCATCGCGAGCTCTCATGGCCTGAGCAGTGCTTTTGATAGTATAGGCAGTCTCAAGCAATTTATCATTGCCGAAAAAATTATTGGTTGTTCCTGCGGCTATGACAAGATAATCGTAGGTAATAGTTTCATATTGTGTGGTAATCGTCTTATCTGCAGTGTTAATTCCGCTGACTTCACCTAAATGAAATTCTGCGCCATGCGCCTTTCCTTTCATCAGCTCTCGCCGGAACGGGAAACAGATGCTGTCCGGTTCGAGACCGCTTGATGCCACTTGATAAAACAATGGCGGAAAACTATGAAAGTTGTTACGATCAACCAATGTGATCCTAAACTTCTTCTTATCAATTCGCTTTAGCAGGTTCAGTCCGGCAAATCCGCCACCAATCACGACTATATGCTTTCTATCGTCCATAAGTATATATTTTTAGAGCCTGTTCCACCGATATTTGCTAAAACAGAGCCACATATAAGTTTAATTTAAACATTTACTCATTATATTGTCCTGTGGAAATTAAACGCATTTCCACGCAATATGGTTTAAAGCAAGCTCTTAATTATTTTTCACTTACTTATACTTTTATATCTCACTGCAAAAGACTAAATTTGCATACTATTATTATGCGACTCAGACATTTCATATCCACCACTATATTATCCATTTTTGCATCATTTAGCGCGACAGCTCAGATCAACACTGATCAGATGTTGCAAACGGGATGTAATGCCCTTTATTTTGAGGATTATATCGTTGCAATCCAATACTTCAACCAGGTTATTGCGGCAAAGCCCCACCTTGCGCGCCCATATTTTTTCAGAGGTTGGGCAAAAATGAACCTTGATGATCTGAACGGGGCGGAAGAGGATGTTAGCAAAGCTATCGAACGTAACCCTTTCATCTCCGACGCTTACGAATTGCGCGGTGCGGCGCGATTGAATCTTGGCAAATATGAACTTGCCATAGCTGACTATGATCATGCACTGACACTTTTACCGGGAAACAAACTGCTTATATACAACAAAGCTCTTGCACAAGAGGCTCTTAAAGACTATGACAGTGCGCTCGAAAGCTTCAATGGGCTTATTGAGAAATATCCTTCATTTGACGGCGCATACATCGGACGATCTAAAATCCTTCTGGAGAAAAAGGATACCGCAGCGGCCCTTGCCGATGCCTCAAAAGCGATTGAACTAAATCCTAAAAGTGCAGCTAACGCCTATATTATCCGCGCGAATATCCGAATGTCGCACAACTCTGACCTTGTCGGAGCGGAGGAGGATTTAAGCCACGTGATCAAGCTAATGCCCAAAGAACCCGGCCTATATATCAATCGCGCGTTCATTCGATATCAGCGCGACGACTATTCCGGAGCCATGTCAGATTTCGATATTGCGATCTCTCTCGACCCAATGAATCAGATCGCTCTGTTCAATCGATCTATGCTCCGCATGGAGGTCAGGGATTTCAACAATGCAATATCCGACCTTGACGCCATACTATCAATGAATCCTGATGATCTGAGGGCTTTATACAATAGAGCTATGGTCCTTGCCGAGCTTCAGAATTATCGTGGAGCATTGCGTGATATCAACCGATTGATAACGGTATTCCCGGATCTTTCAGCAGCCTACTTCATTCGCTATGACATAAAGCGTCGGATGGGTGACCGTACGGCTCAGTCCGATCTTGACAAATCGATTGCTCTGGGCAAGAAACGGATCAGAAAGCTGGGCAACAACCCCTCAATGGTAGAGGTGCTTAGCGATGTAAAAAACGAACCGCTGGAGACAGACACAGAATCGCAGGAATATGTGGCCAAGCAATTTACGCAATTGCTCACATCCTCCTCGACTACACCCGAATTAAAGCAGCAGTTCAACAATTCGAACATTCGCGGTCGAATACAGGATCGTGAAATATCAATCGAGCCGGAACCTATATTTGTGGTCACCTACTATTCATCACCGACAGAGCTGAAACCATCGGCCGATTATCTTAGGGAAATAGATCAAGTCAACCGCACTCATGCTCTCAGCTATGTGCTTCAGCTGACCAATCGAGAATACTTCCTGACTGATAGCGTTGAGATTGACAGACATATTCAATCGATTGACTACTACAACTCATATCTTGCCACACACAATCCTCGCGCAATCGACTATTTCGGTAGAGGTATGAATCAACTTACGCTCCACAATTACGAAGCAGCCGCATCCGACTTTGAAAGAGCACTTCAACTCTCACCCGATTTCGCTCTTGCCGCTTTCATGAAGGGAGTAGCGCTTTATCGCAATCTCATGTCCGGAAGCAGATTGAACTCTAACGATAATCGCATACGGATGGCTCGTTTGACAGAGATCACCGAGTGTTTCGAAACGGCGCTTCGACTTTCGCCCTCTATGGCTCCGGCCCTGTTCAATATCGGTTGCATGAAGCTGGCAACATCTGACTATCAGGGCGCAATGGAAGCATTTTCAAAAGCGATTGAACTTCAACCTCAGTTTGGCGAAGCCTACTTCAACAGAGGATATGCCAAGCTTCATCTTGGCGATAGAACCGGAGGTACCCAGGATCTCAGTAAAGCCGGACAGCTTGGGGTAGCATCCTCTTATAGCCTATTAAAGAGAATGTCAAAATAGAGTCTTATCGACATTTCTTGCGTGACGAAGTCTTGCAAGATGAAATGAGCGGACAATCCCCACATTCTTGTTGTGGAGAGGCTTTTCCGCGATCTAAAACACGACGGATCAGCCAAACAATGGCTATTATCAGGACAATTGCTACTGCTCCCCATTGAAGAAGATCATTTAACGTCATAGGATTACACTCTCAAATAAATACATTATAAAAATCACATTCTCCCATCCTGATATCCGGGCAACACGATATTGATAAACTCATCTCTGAAATTTGGAGTAAATGCCTTCCCGTCATATTCGAGATTTTGTTTCAATGTTTCGATATCCCAAAATTCCAAGACCTCTATGTCTTCAGGTTCAGATATAACCGGGACAAAATCAACAGGACATGTGGCAACAAAACAGTGGATAAGTTCTTTCTCCACCGGACTCGAGAAAACGTATCGGTCAATCATTCTAAGATCCCGACATTGCTTTATATCCAATCCTATTTCCTCCCAAACCTCTCGACGTAGGGCCGAGGGAATATCTTCTCCGAAATCCACATGTCCACCAACGGCAGTGTCCCATTTTCCGGGCTGAACAGTCTTGCTTGAAGATCGTTTTTGCAAAAGCAATCTGTCTGACGAATCAAACAAGTGAAGATGGACCACGGGATGCAGTAGAAAAGACTTCCCGTCATGACACACTCCCCGACTTTCACTTCCTATAATATTTCCTTCAATATCAACGAGAGGCAAGCGTTCATTTTTGTTGTCCATATTTCTTTGAAATAAATGTATTGACCTTTCCGGGTGTCTGATCAGCCGGCAGTTCGCTGAATGGCACAAGGAATCTGCATCCATCTTTGTAGCAGCTGCATCCATAAGCAGTCTTACCCTTGATTATATGACCTTTGCCACAAGCGGGACAAACGATTTGCTCAAGTTTTCTGATAGCTGGCTTGCGTTTTTTAGGTTTTGTATCGGATGCGCCCTTCTCTTTTGAACCTTTACGACTCTTTGAGAGTGTATCTTCCGACGCTGTTTCAACGACGATTCGACGACTTGAGTTGTCTTTCAGGACATTCATGACAATACCATCGATCAATACCTTAAGCTCATCTATAAACTCCTTTGCCGAATATTCGCCGCGCTCTATCCTACGCAGCTTATTCTCCCACAGGCCGGTCAGTTTTGCACTTTTCAGCAACTCTTCATGAATCGTCGCTATAAGTTCTATGCCGGCATTAGTTGCCTTGATGGATTTACCGCTGCGCTCCATATACCCTCGTTTAAAAAGGGTCTCAAGAATATTGGCGCGTGTCGACGGACGTCCGATGCCATTCTCCTTCATTGCCTCACGAAGCGCTTCATCGTCCACTGTACGTCCGGCCGTCTCCATGGCGCGCAACAGCGTGCCCTCAGTATAATATTTGGGAGGCTGCGTTACTTTTTTTACCACAGAAGGATTATGAGGACCGCTCTCCCCCACTTCAAAATGAGGAAGAATACCATCCGAATCGTTTTCTTTCTGATCAGAAGATTCGCTCATGTAAATCGATCTCCATCCCGGATCAACGATCACCTTCCCGGATGCTTTAAATCCACAGTCGACCGCCTTAGCCAAAACCGTCGTTGTCATAAACGTACAATCCGGATAAAAAGCTCCAATGAAGCGTCGTGCGATCAGATGATACATCTTTCGCTCATTTCCTTCCAGTGTGTTAGGCAGCTGACCGGTCGGGATTATGGCATGGTGGTCTGTCACTTTAGAGCTGTCAAACACTTTCTTGCTCTTTGGCAGCTTCTTTTCAAGAAGAGGAGCCGTCAGCATTGCGTATGGCGTCATACGCCTTAAAATGTCGGGGATTTTGGGATATATATCATCCGACAAATAAGTGGTGTCGACACGTGGATAAGTGGTCACCTTTTTCTCATACAGCGATTGGATCAGTCGTAACGACTCGTCGGCCGACCATCCCCATCGTTTATTACATTCAACCTGTAGCGAAGTTAGATCAAACAACCTTGGAGGCGATTCTTTACCTTTCTTCTCTTGAATGTCAGTGATCAAGAGAGGGCTATTCATGATCGCTGCAATAGCGTCCTGTGCCTCAGCCTCCGACTTGAATCGCCCGGCAGTTGCATTAAATGTTGCATCCCGATAGATGGTCTTCAGCTCCCAGAAATCTTCCGGAACAAAGTTGTCAATCTCAAGCTGACGTTTAACCACGAGTGCAAGCGTAGGAGTCTGAACACGTCCAACGGACAACACCTTGCCCGGCTCAGAATACTTAAGCGTATACAAACGCGTTGCATTCATGCCAAGAATCCAGTCGCCTACAGCTCTTGAAAGTCCGGCATAATATAGATTGTCGAAATCCACCTGAGGACGGAGATTGCGAAAACCATCTCTGATAGCATCGTCGGTCAGCGACGAAATCCACAATCTCTTGACACTGCATCCGATCTTTGCCTTTTGCATGACCCATCGCTGGATAAGCTCACCCTCCTGACCGGCATCGCCGCAATTAATCACCTCGTCGGCCTTGGATATCAATGACTCAATGACCTCAAACTGATGTTTTATACTCTTCTGATCAATTAATTTGATTCCGAAACGGGGCGGAATCATCGGTAGAGAGGCTAATGACCATCTTCGCCACATCGGAGTGTAATCGGCAGGCTCTTTGAGCGTACACAAATGGCCGAAGGTCCAGGTCACATTATAACCGTTCCCTTCGAAAAAGCCGTCATGACGCACATTTGCTCCGATTATCTGAGCGATATCACGGGCCACACTCGGTTTCTCAGTGATACAAAGTTTCACTTACGTTTATGCGATTTCTTATATTGCGATTTCTTATATATTGAGATTATTTTCTCATTGTCCGGGCCATAGAATTCAAGACGGAAGTCGCTTATAGCTTTCATTGCCGGAAAATCAATCTCAATATCTATCTTTCCATCATCTTCCCACTGAAAATATCGTTTGGCATCAATGCCATCTATATCAGTGAAAAGATAGGATTTACCGGATGGTGTGACCATAACGACTCTGTCGATACGAAAAGCCGTATGGGGTATGCCATTCAGCGTAGCATATACGCGTGTCAGATCCTTACGGAAATCAACGGAGCGAATCACGGGTTCGCATCGCTTTTTCATGCTGATTGCATGATCACTCGATGGTAGATCTGACGCGCCAACCGGAAGCACCGGTGCCGAAAACAATACCAGTCCGACAGCCACGCGAACTAAACTATTATTTTTAATCATAGTCCTGATTCCTTCGCCTCATTCCACAATTTATCCATCTCGTCAAGAGGCATATCTTTAAGATTTTTCCCAAGATCTCCGGCCTTTGACTCCAGATAATTGAACCGCCGAATGAATTTGGCATTCGTTCGCTCCAGTGCATTCTCCGGATTGATATGATACAGACGCGCACAGTTGATTATACTGAAGAGAAGATCGCCCATCTCAGCTTCCATCGCGTCACGACTCATTGCAGATGCCTCCTGCTCGAATTCAGCCATTTCCTCTTTAACCTTTTCCCAAACCTGAGATCCATCTTCCCAATCAAATCCGACGTTGGCCGCCTTTTCCTGGATACGATAGGCCTTGATCAGAGCCGGTAAAGCTTTAGGTACTCCGGCCAAAACTGTCTTGTTTCCACCGCGTTCTTTAAGTTTGATTTGTTCCCAATTGAGCTCAACATCATGAGCATCGGCAACGTTAACATCTCCAAAGACATGCGGATGACGAAATATGAGTTTAGAATTCAAAGAATCTGCCACATCACATATATCAAACTGTCCTTTTTCCTCGCCAATCTTAGAATAGAACAAAATGTGAAGCAAAACGTCGCCAAGCTCTTTTTTAATGTTTGCAGCATCATCATTGAGAAGAGCGTCGCATAATTCATAGACCTCCTCAATGGTGTTCGGCCGCAATGACTCATTCGTCTGTTTTCTATCCCATGGGCATTCTACCCTTAAAATATCAAGNGTGTCTATTATTCGTCCAAGAGCCTCAANNTTTTCTTCTCGTGTATGTGACATANCTATNTTCAAAATTCTACTTATTGTAATTCTTTAGCCCGGAATTCAGCCATTCCAGAAACTCATCGGGATTCTCGGTGAAGCCCTGACTTCCGGTCAAAGGAGTGCCCTCATTGTCAAGGATCACATAGAAGGGCTGAACAGAGGCTTTAAATTTATGCTGCTGTAAGTAGCCCCACAACTCACCCACGGTTTCGAGTTCGAGCTTCTTTCCGCCCTCTTCAACCACTCTCGGTTCGGACAGAGGCGTGCGATCATCAACCATCAAAGTNACAAAAACAAAGTCATTGTTAATCACCTCTTTTACAGCCGGCTGATCAATGACCGCACCTTCCATCTTTCGGCANTTGACACATCCGTAGCCGGAGAAATCCACAAGTACGGGCATGGAATGTTCCGCANCATAAGNCATAGCCTCGTCATAATTGTCAAAGTGCTTGTTTACACCGGATTCATATAGGCTGAAATCCTGTGTGTACAATGGCGGCAGGAAAGCACTGACTCCTTTGAGGGGTGCGCCCCAAAGACCGGGAACAAGATAAATTGCAAAACTGAATGACNCTAAAGAGAGGAAAAATCTGGGAATAGNCACATACTGCAATGGTGCATCATGACTAAATCGAATCTTTCCGATCAAGTAGAGTCCAAGCATCACAAACAGTACGATCCATAATGAGATGAAGATCTCACGGTCAAGTATTCCCCATCCGTAAGCAAGATCGACAACTGAAAGGAACTTTAATGACAAGGCAAGCTCAAGGAATCCGAGAACAACCTTGACTGAATTAAGCCATCCGCCTGATTTCGGCATCTCCTTTAANAGCGAAGGGAATATGGCAAACAGCGTGAAGGGAATAGCCAAAGCAAATGCAAAAGCCCCCATACCAACTGCCGGGCCTACATAGTTGCCNTGNGTGGCAGCCTCGACAAGAAGAGTNCCGATCAATGGTCCGGTGCAAGAGAATGACACGAGNACCAATGTGAATGCCATGAAAAACATACTTATGATACCGGATGTACGCTCTGCTTTGCTGTCAACGGAATTGCTCCATTTCGAGGGCAGCTTAATGTCGAATGCGCCAAAGAATGAAATTGCGAAGACAACAAGGATAGCAAAGAAAATTATATTGAACACAGCGTTGGTGGCCAATTCATTTAATTTACCGGCTCCAAACATCAATGTGACAATTAGTCCAAGCGAAAGATATATCACAATAATTGACAAGCCATAAAGCATAGCGTCAAGTATNGATTTTCGACGCGATGAACTTCTCTTCAAGAAGAAGCTTACAGTCAGTGGGATCATGGGCCACACACATGGTGTGAGCAAAGCGAGCAGACCGCCAACGAATCCCCAAATAAATATATGCCACCAGTCTGCTTTAACGTCTGTTGACGTAACTAAGTNAACCGGGGCCCACCATTTTGAATCATCTATTGTGGAAACGGATGTCTCTTCTTGTACTTTTGCAGGTTTTGTTTCTGACTTCTCAATTTCATCAGTTTTCTGAGCCGGAGTTTCTTCAACANCAACCGTTCCACTTGTAAGTTCAAACGGCACNTTCTGAGGAGTACTGCANCTCACATCGTTACATGCCATATTTCGAATCACACCCTTGAACAAGCAGCCATTGCTNCCTTCATGCAGATGAAAAGCCTGCGTGAATCTAACGCTACCCTCCCAATATCCGAGTTTCATGTCAAACATCTTGTCCATGACTTCCGTAGCAGGAGATGAAGGGACGATAGTGCCTACAAGATCTGCACCCGTCACNTCTGAAAAATCAATCGACGTAGGTGTCGGACCACCTTTGGGAATATCCATTGAATACATGTGCCATCCGTCGNTGATTTTGGCTGTAAATATTATATTACCCTCAGTGGCAGATGTCATCTGGATCTCACTGTTCCAAGTAACCGGAGAATCTGCCTTAGCTATGAGAGAGCCGAGTGTACAGAATAGGCATGTCAGCCAACATGTTATATTTTTCATCCTAATAACAAATNAATTACTTTAATGGAACTTTTTTTGAAAACTTCTCGGTTACCGGTGCCGAACAGTTTATATTATTACATGACATAAACGAAATTGATCCGGCTATTAAAGCATTTGCCCTGTCAGTTACTTTAAATTTTCTTCGGAAAGTGACTTTTTTCTCCCAGCACGATAACTTCATTTCGAACATCGAGTCGTGGTAGACCGTAGGAGCAACACTCTGCGATAATCCACCTTCAAATTTAACACCCTTTGAACCCGTAAAATCAATTTCGGTAGATTTCGGNCCGCCCTTTGGCATATTCATGCCATAAAGGTGCCAACCGTCGTCGATCGTAGCCGTCATGATAACCTCACCCTCATTGGATGAAATCATCTTTACATTTACTCGCCATTTCACGGGATTAGAGCCTGACTGCATCTGTGCCGATGCTGTAATGCAAAAAAAGGTAGCGATTAAAATCGCCAGTATTCTAATATTATTTTTCATAATCATTTTATTTTTTCTCTGCAAAATTAGTAAATTCTTCCTTAACAAATATCGTTTTGTATATTTTTACCATTTAATAAAACTATTATGCCTACATCTTGACGTTTCCCGGACGACATAAGCCATTACGATACCGAGAGTGTCAAATAAGATATTTCATGCTTAAATTTCAAACAGTTTCACACAATTAACGCAATTAATTGAAAAAAAATGCTTACCTTTGCAGATAATTTTACAAATTAAGAAGTAAAGCGAATGAAAGAACGCAAAAAAGTTCTATACATCTCTCAAGAAATTGCACCATATCTCCCCGAGTCGCCGATGGCGATTGTTGGACGCGACCTACCGCAAAGCACTCAGGAAATGGGATATGAAGTCAGAACATTTATGCCTAAATTCGGTTGCATCAACGAACGGCGCAACCAATTGCACGAAGTGATTCGTCTGTCGGGCATGAATGTGGTTATCGACGATACTGACCATCCCCTTATTATTAAGGTGGCTACCCTACAACCATCCAGGATGCAGGTATATTTTATTGACAACGATGACTACTTTCAGTTTTCGCCCGACAAAAGACTCGAAATCGTATCTTCGCCCGAAGACAACGATGAACGAATCATGTTTTTTGCCAGAGGTGTCATTGAAACCGCAAGAAAACTGCGATGGAATCCGGCCGTGATACACTGCATGGGATGGACCTCAGCATTAGTGCCTCTCTTCCTGCGCAAGCTTTATCCGGACGATCCCACATTTGCCAATTCAAAAATCGTTTTTGCCCTGCGCAACGAAGATTTTGAAGGCTCTCTTGACAGCCGCTTTATCGAAAAGATGAAGATGTATGAATTTTCAGGCGATGACCTTAAAGATATCGATTCCGACAGTGTGGATTTTATAGCACTCAACAAATTGGCCATCGATTATTCCGACGCTATCGTGCAATCAACCGAGTCAGTCCCCCAAGAACTGATTGACTATGCGCTCCAAAGCGGAAAACCATTCCTGAACTTCAATCCCGACAGTAAGCAGTTTACGGAAGATTACAAAAACTTCTACAGCACGCTGCTCGAAGAGTCTGAATGATAACATCTTTCCCCACTCCATCATCAGCCAAATGAAACTACTATACATTCTTATATCGGCGTGTCTGGCAACGGCCGTTGCAATGACCTCGTGCGACGACACAGTTACCACTTTAGGCTCATCGCTTATCGAGGACAACACCTCGGTGGTAATCGACTCGTCATTTACTCTCTCCGGGCGATCCAAACTAAACGACGACATCCAATCACGCACTTCATCACAAATACTCGGAGATTTGACCGCCAAAGAATACGGCCATTTTTCTTCCGATTTCGTGGCTCAGTTTATGCCGGCACTCAAACTTGACACCGCCGGCACCAAGATAACGGATATTGATTCTATTCGTCTGATGATGTTTTACACGGCAGGCAACTTCACCGGCGACTCAATTGTCCCCATGGGACTTAAAGTCTATCCGCTAAAAAAAGAACTCCCCTCACCGATCTACAGCGATTTCGATCCGAAAGATTACTACGATGAAAACGATTGCTGGACGAAAAACACACACATCTACACCGGCAACGCACTATACAATGATTCACTCTCAACTTCCGGCAGTCGATCCATTGCTGTAAAGCTCCCCCTGGAGTTTGCTCACAACTTCTACCGGGAATACATCAATAATCCTTCCGTTTTTGAAACCCCACAAGCATTTACCCAATTCTTTAAAGGCCTGTATGTCAAAAACACATTCGGCTCCGGCAGAGTAATTAATTTCAATCAGACACGCATCAACTTATACTATAAGCGTCACGCTAAAGTGACAAAAGACGGNGTAGAGCGCGACACCGTATATAATGTTATTTCCACCTACATGGCTGTNACGCCGGAAGTGGTGTCAAACAACATTATCGATATGCAGATCAGCTCTGCGTTGACCGACCGCATTCAGGCGGGCGAACCATTGATAGTAGCTCCGGCCGCCTATGATATCGAGATGACTTTCCCCACTCGTGAGATAATCAGCTCATATCGGGCTAATGCCGGTGAAATGTCAGTAATCAACACTCTGACTCTATCGATCCCCGTAGAAAACATCAGCAATTCTTACAACATCAATCCCCCCACCAACGTCTTGCTCGTNCTTTCGAANGACAAAAAAAGCTTCTTNGAAGACAACAAAATCTCAGACAATGTAACATCNTTCCTTGCNACATACAACGAAGAAGACCAAACGNATGACTTCACCGAAATGAGACAGTATATACTTAATATGCTTGCAAAAGAATCGTTGACAGCCGATGACTATACATTTACCATCACACCGGTCAACGTAATCACCGAAACATCGTCGGGCTCATACTATCAATCCGGATCTACATATATCACCGGAATAAATCCCTACGTCTCCGGTCCGGCTATGTGTAAATTATCACTCGATAAAGCAAAAATTAAGCTCACATATAGCAAACAATCCATAAAAAATTAGTAANTTTGCAGTGAGATTAAATCTCAACCAGCCGCAATAGCTCAGTCGGTAGAGCATTTCATTCGTAACGAAAAGGTCGTGGGTTCGAGTCCCACTCGCGGCTCAAGCATAACACTAAGGAANCCAATCGCTTATGCGATTGGTTTTTCTTTTTAACCATTCTATTATTTTTGATTGCACAGAATTTGCACAGAATTTGCATATTTGCTCTAAACAAATTTAACATTATTTGAGAGCAAATAAACGTAAATAGATTTGGTTTATTATATTCTTATCATTATATTTGCAAATAAAAGTAACCAAAATGACAAGGAAAATACTGATTGCTCTAACACTACTCATGTCGTTCGGGATCGCAACAACCGATCTCGTTCACGGAGCGCCTGTTGTGCGTCAGGAGGTTGCGGCCTCAGAGCCGGCCCTTGCAGCGCGACGAGGCGTAATTGATATCGCCTGTCCCTCCGATGGCAAAACCTACACATTCCAGATCTATTCAATCACAGGGCAACTAATTAAACGTGTTCAGCTTTGCGACTCAAAAACAAGCATTGATGTAGCGAAAGGTTGCTATGTAGTGCGCTGCGAAGCGTGGGTTAAAAAAATTGTTGTCGGTTAACTAATCGCATTATCAGCGTCGATCTATTCATAGTATCGGCGCTGTTTTTTTATGTAGCTTGTTTCCCAATCAGATGGAATCACAAATATGAAAATATGAAAACAAGAAATAATAAAACATGTCGGTTTACTTTGTCATTACAACATAAATTCGGAAATTTGCATTAAATTATCTGAAAGTATGCGTTTAAGTGAACTATCAACAGGTCAAAAAGCTAAGGTTGTCAAAATCCTTGGCCATGGTGCATTTCGCAAAAGACTGATAGAAATGGGGTTTATCAAAGGACGTGTGATCGACGTTCTTCAACATGCCCCTTTGCGCGACCCCATAAAATATCGGATTCTGGACTATGAGGTGTCTCTACGTAAAACTGAAGCAGATCTGGTAGAAGTTATTCCAACCGATGAAAAAGAAGTTGGATTAGGAAAAAAAAGCGCACGCCACGAGATCGCTGATTGTGATTTCGACCGAACGAAATTGTTTAATGAAGAGAGTCACACAATCAACGTTGCCCTTATAGGCAATCCTAATTGCGGAAAGACATCTCTGTTCAATTTTGCGTCCGGAGCCAATGAACATGTCGGGAACTATAGCGGTGTCACTGTCGACGCAAAGAAAGGCCACTTTAAATATAAAGACTATACAATAAACATAGTTGATCTGCCCGGAACATATTCACTTGACAGTTATTCTCCCGAAGAACTATATGTACGCCGCTATCTAAAGGATGAGACACCGGATGTTATAGTAAACGTGGTCGTGGCATCCAACCTTGAACGCAACCTGTATCTCACATCCGAGTTAATCGACATGGACCGACGAATGGTTATCGCCCTGAACATGTACGACGAGCTGGAGAAGTCGGGAGATAAACTTGATTCTAAATTGCTTGGCGAAATGATTGGTGTTCCGGTCGTTCCAACAGTGTCACGAACCGGACAGGGAGTTGACTCGCTATGGCAGACTGTCGTTGACGTGTATGAGGACAGGCACAAATCCGTTCGACACATCCACGTCAATCTTGGACACGACATTGAGGAAAGCCTTTCGAGAATCAAAGATCAATTGAAAAAAGACAACAATATCCAGCGTCATTTTTCACCACGCTACCTGGCAATTAAATTACTTGAACACGATAAGGAAGTCGAACGTTTCATCCAAACCACGCCAAATCAAGAAGAGATCCTCCAATTGCGCGATGAAGAGGTGAAGCGCCTTGAAAAAATGCGGGATGAAGATATCACTTCGGCAATAGCCGGTGAAAAGTACGGATTTATTGCCGGTGCCCTGGCCGAAACACTCGTCAGAGGCGAAGGGGATTCTTTAGAGGAAACCCATGTTATTGATGCCTTCGTCACCAATAAAGTGATCGGATTTCCGATATTTATATTAATAATGTTCGGCGTGTTCTGGGCCACATTTGAGATCGGATCCTACCCAATGGAATGGATCCAGACTATCGTTGACCACATAAGCCTGATGATCGGACAATATATGCCCGACGGCATCTTAAAGGACATGATTACTGATGGAATAGTCGGGGGCGTAGGAGGAGTCATCGTCTTTCTGCCCAATATACTGATATTATACTTCTGCATATCGTGGATGGAAGATTCAGGATATATGGCAAGAGCTGCATTTATCATGGACAAACTGATGCACCGCATAGGACTCCACGGCAAATCTTTTATCCCACTGGTGATGGGATTCGGATGCAATGTCCCGGCCATAATGTCGAGCAGAAGCATTGAAAGCCGAAGCAGCCGAATAATAACGATTCTGATCAATCCCTTTATGTCATGTTCGGCACGCCTGCCAATATATGTTCTGCTTGTGGGTACGTTCTTTGACCGGCACGCTGCACTCGTTTTTCTCTCCATATACCTTATAGGCATAATCGTAGCCATGGCTACAGCCATATTGCTTCGTAAATTATATTTCAAGGCCGACGAAACCCCATTTGTAATGGAACTACCGCCCTACAGGGTTCCAACTCTTAAAACCTCCCTACGCCACATGTGGAATAAAGGAGAGCAATACATAAAGAAAATGGGAGGTGTGATTCTTGTGGCCAGCCTTATCGTATGGGCTCTTAATTATTTTCCAACGAGCAGTCATTCAAAGGACGGGCAACCGAAAAGCGATTCCTACCTTGAGATGATGGGCAAAACAATAGCCCCGGCAATGGAACCTATAGGACTCAACTGGAAGGCAACCGTTGCTGCTCTCGCCGGCGTACCGGCAAAAGAAATCGTAGTATCAACNCTCGGCGTACTATATACCGGAAATGAAGCTACCGATGAGACTACACTCTCCGAACGACTGACNTCTNTAAATCCNGAGACNGGTGAGCCGGACTTCACTCCGGCNGTTGCGTTGGGCTTTATGGTATTCATCCTGCTNTATTGCCCCTGTACGGCTACGGTGATTGCTATAATACGCGAAACAGGCAGNTGGCGCTACGGAGCATTCACTGTCATCTANAATACTGCGGTTGCATGGTTGGTTGCCTTCGCAGTCTATAGGCTGGCTCTAATCTTTTAGATTTGAATTCAAACNAACAAACGCTCTCTTAAAGTGTGTTTGGNTTTTAAATGGCCATANCNCCAAGAGAGTTTTTGGAGTGATTTTCAAANTTGAAGAGGGNGCGATGNGNGCATCGTGACCNATAAAANTCGGCNAAAATCGCCTGAAAGATCATCAAATATCTCGAAAACGGATCAACGACTTTAATCAAGGTCNACTACCGTTATCCCNGCACCGCCAAACTGAACATGCTCGTCACGGAAGGATTTAACCCCGGGCACAGTATCAAGATATGATCTGATAGCTTGACGCAAAGCTCCTGTCCCTGTTCCATGAAGAATTCTGACACGATGAATGTTGAACTGAATGGCATCATCTATATAATAGGTGACTGCCTGAATCGCTTCATCGGCCCTCATGCCGCGCAGGTCGATTTGCTGGGAGAAGTCGAGCTGTCGTTTACGGCTCTCTGCCGATGTCGAATCACTGACAATCGAGGCCTGACGGGTGACACCGCTTGATATTTTCGACATCGTATGTTTAAGCCTGCTGACAGCAACATTGGTTTTCAATTGTCCGAAAATCACCGTGGCTTGTGATCCATTGATCTCAACCACCTTCCCTGCCACGCCATTACCGTCGAGTTTTACCACGTCGCCGACAGAGATAGGTCTATGCGTCTTTTCAGAGGCGACAATCTCCGTTTTTTGTTTACGTTTCGTTTTTGGAGCTTTACGCAATAATTTTGAGTCGCGCACTGACTCATCCGACAGCAGTTCTTCTTTCTGCTCCGACAAACGTTTTCGGGCCTCAAGCGTTCGCGTCTTCTCAGCCTGGGTTCTGCGAATATCGCTTATGGTCCGCTCAATCATCTTGTTGCTCTGATCGAGAATAGCTTTTGCCTCAGCCTTAGCCTCGGAAATTATCTCTCTTCGTTGCTGGCGAAGTTCATTGGCATCAGATTCATATCGTTCGAGCGTTTGTTCAAGTTTCTTTTCTTTCTGCCTGATCTCATGACGCTTATTCTCCCAATATCGGCGATCGCGCGCAATATCAAGAAGATACTTGTCCATATTGATATAATCACTCCCGACAATTTCTTCAGCCTCCTTCAAAATTTCAGCAGGCAACCCCGTTTTGCGTGCAATTTCAATAGCAAAGGAGCTACCGGGGTGTCCGATTGACAGCTGGAATAATGGTTTCATCTGCTGCCGATCATATAGCATCGAACCATTTATCAATCCGGGAGTCTCCTCGGCAAAATGTTTGAGATTCTGATAATGGGTGGTGATAATTCCCCACACACCCTTACTATTGATATTCTTCAGAATGGCCTGCGCTATCGCACCCCCGATCTGCGGCTCTGTTCCTCCGCCGAATTCGTCGATCAACACTATTGAGCGATCATTAGCATTGCGGATGATCATCTTCATGTTGCGAAGATGGGAGCTATACGTACTGAGATCATCTTCTATCGACTGATTATCCCCTATATCCATGAAGATATCATCGAATATGCCCATGTGGGAATTTTCGAATACTGTCGGAATCACACCACACTGCAACATATATTGCAATATGCCAACCGTTTTGAGACATACCGACTTACCGCCGGCGTTTGGACCGGAGATAAGCAACAAACGTCGATCCCGGTCAAGCGTTATATTAAGCGGAACAATTTCGCGGCCACTTTTTTCAAGCGATTGTTTCAGCACAGGGTGACACGCGTGGTAAAGCTCCATTTGAGTATCGCGCTCAAGATGTGGCATCTTAGCATCTGTCTGAATAGCATACATCGCCTTGGCATGTATGAAATCAAACATAGCCACAAGATCGGCACTGCTAAGAATATCTTCCGACAGAGGCCTGATCAACGATGCGGTCTCTATCAATATTCGTTTGATTTCCCTACGCTCATCCATCTGTAGCTCCCGGACGCGATTGTTCACTTCAACCACCTCCGCCGGTTCAATAAAAATGGTTTTTCCTGACGCAGATTCGTCATGAACAATACCATTGATTTTACGCTTATGCATCGGCTGCACCGGTATAACCAGACGCCCATCGCGCATAGCGGGAGCCGTGTCGCTGTCAATCACTCCGTCGCTGACAGCCTTGGATATTACCCTACGCATCACGGAATTAATCGTTCCCGACAATGAAACCAGCGATGCCCGTATGCGAGCAAGCTCGGGCGATGCATTGTCGCGGACAGAGCCAAACGGATCAATCACGGCGTCAATCTCTTTTATCAGAGAATTAAAGGTGATTAGCCGCGATGCAATTTCGTTCAGCTGCGGGCACGTTGANACTCCGTCNGCGGTTCGTTTTGAAAAAAAGATCGAGATCTCATTTATTGAGGTCAAAGTCTTCCTGAGCGACGACAGCTCATCCTCGGTGAGGAATGAACCATCAACGATCAATTGGCGCAGCAGACCGTCGACATCCCTAAAATTATGCAACGGGATATCATCTCCCGACTCAATAATATCCATTAGCTCATCCACCTCCTCAAGCCGCGCTCTAACGACATCATAGTCCGAAGAATAATTCATTGATATGCATTTTTCTTTAGCCGAATGCGACATGCAAAGATCAGCTATCGAACCACGCACATTAACAAATCCTATCTTAGTCTCAAAATTATCAGGGTANATCATATCCGGTTAATAGAAATTCTGCTATACAAAATTAATACAAATTTTTATTCGAACCATANCGCTCCACTATCATGAGCGAAATATTTAAGTAATAAACACCGAACAGGATAGCTATAGCGAGTGTTACATAAGTAAATAAAGCAAAATAATTTAAATTTCAACTAATATTACACAATTNTGAAAACTGCTAATTTGAATTTCTGGGGCACCACCCGCAATTGGTGGATCGTATTACTCGTTGGACTATGCCTTGTTTTGGCAGGCTGTGCTTACTTTATATGGCCGACCATCGGCTATCCTGTTGCATCACAGATCTTCGGATGGATCATGGTGCTTGCCGGGATCGTATCGCTTTGTGTATCTGCCGGCAAAAATCGTCCTGCCGGATGGGGCTGGTGGCTCATCTGCGGTGTAATCAATATGTTTGTAGGCTTCATGCTTGTAAGAAGCATTGTTCTTTCTGAAATCGTATTCCCCTATTTCATAGCCCTCGTATGCGCCATGTGGGGTATTGGTGCGATATTCAGCTCCGTCAGTCAGCGCGAGCGCCGCTACTGGTGGATCTATCTGATCAACGGCATCTTACTTCTTGCCATTTCATTCCTGCTCATCGAATCAGGATATACTCAGGAAGCGGAAATGGTAAGCATCCTCGTTGCTGTAGCCTTCGTTTATTGGGGAGCAACGCTCTCAATGGTTGCCCTCGACATGCGTCCCCTTGAAATAGATGACAACAAATAGTCTGTCAACCTGAAATAAAACAACAGCGACTGTGTCGTTACCACTTAATGACACAGTCGCTATATTTGTTACATTGTTAATATGTCATAAATTCACCGTTATATCTTCGCAAACAAAATGAAGATTGCAATATAATTCCTATATTTGTAAAATAGGCATCCGATATGATTAAACTTCTACATGCGTCCGATGTCTAATACATAACAATTATTGCAAAGAATACATCACATAAACAATTAACAGATAAAACTATGACGATGAAATCAAAACTTACCATCCTGCTTTTAGCGGGTTTGTTTTCTGCTGCACTTATCATTGTTTTATTTGGGCTTCCGTTTTCATATATGACAGGAACTAAACTTCCGGTAAGATTCTTTGTTTTAATTCCGATTGTACTCTGGGTAAGTAATGTTATGATGTATGGGCTGCATCTGATTTTAGCGTTCCGCTTTGGAAGAAACTTAGGAATAAGTGTCGGTGTGATTGGAAGTTTGCTGTCAGCGCTGCTCCAAACAGGTTTAGGTGATGGGCGATGGTATGTCATTCCACCGAAATTCAGTCAATCTCTTGATT
>JAAVEX010000046.1 GCA_014801065.1 Barnesiella sp. | reverse complement strand
CGAAAGCAGCGAATGAAGATCCTGAGGACGAATATTAATAGATGGAGGGGGATTTTTTCCGGTTAGGCAAAAATAGATGGTGGCCGCCAATGCGTAGATATCGCTTGCGGGGGAGAAAGATGTGATGCCGGCATATTGTTCGGGGGGAGCGTAGCCTGCCGAGAGGCCTTGGGTATTGATGGTAGATGTGGGAGTACCGTCCTCGTTGTAGTGTTTCGACAGGCCGAAGTCGATCAATATAGGACGATTGGAATCGCGCTCGATCATTATGTTGGCCGGTTTGATGTCGAGATGCGTGATCCGCTGCCTATGGAGTAGCGCCACCGCATCAATGACGGGGAGCATCAGATCGATCATTTCCTGTTCGGATAGAGGACCGCGGCGGTCAATCATTTCAGCAAGCGACATCCCATTGATCAGCTCCATGGCATAGTAAGCGGTACTGTTGGCTTCAAATACCTCGCTGACGGTAACAATTGAAGGATGATTTGCAATGGATTTCAGGCGTTTAGCTTCGCCTATGAAGTCACGAAGCGCACGCCGATATGTGCCGGTGTTGTGAGAGTGAACATCAACATGGTTGGTGGTTGCGTTTCTTCCGCAAAGATCTCTAATGAAGTGTTCTTTCAGTGCAACATTATGGGTGGTGTTGTTTTGTGCACCGGAGGTGTAAGTGACGGCGCTGTAAGTGATACCGAATCCACCGGCGCCCAACACGCCAGTAATGAAATAAAGCGTACCGGAAGGCGATCTGACAATCGCCTTCGGATTCAGTTCCGGTGTCACTTGTTCAGTCATTGTTTAAGCTAGTGATAATTAGATAAACATAAATAAAGGAAAGCAGAATCATTCCTACTACCTGTTTCTTTTCTAAATTGGGAACCTGTGTGATAGATTATATCCATTCCGCTGCACCAACATTTTCGATAACGTAATAAACCGATAATCCCGCTATCGTATGCGTCAATTATTTCAGGTTCAGAGGCTATATAATATAATTTTTCAGGTAGAAATTGATTTAAGGCATTTAAAAATCTTTTTGCTTCATCAGCTTTCAAGTAGGTTGGATTAGTAGAACCAAACTCTCGATTTTCGACAATAGCGTAATATTCTTGCTCACTTATAGGAGAGGACAATATATAATAGGATCCATACGAAGATCGTTTTATCTTATTATTGTTTCCATGTGCCCCTAAGTATATAGTATAATTCTTTCTATGGTGAAAGCTTACATATTTGAGCCTGGAAATTAGTCCTCGTAAGATTCTATTTCGGTATGAAGTAAATTTATCCTCATCATATTTCTTAACTTTTTCACTTGCAATAGAGCTGATGTTTGCGATCGATCGATATACTTCGATAGCGTTGCTTTCGTTTGTAGATGTGCCGATCCCGCGTTCATAACAATCGGCTAAGGCAAGCGAGCTATCGGTGTTTCCTTTATCGGCGGCTTTTTGGAAAAGTTCGAATGCCATTGCTGAATCTTTAGCCACAATTTTACCATCGCGATAGAGCGTGGCAAGATAATACATGGCTTTGTCGTCGCCTGCATCTACACCTTTCTTAAGTAGAGCAATTGCGTAGATATCATCGGGTTCGGGTCCTTCGATAAAGTACACGGCTAAGGGATAAGCCGCTTTTTTTATATCTTTTGAATAGGCGTTCTTTAGAAGTTTGGCGTAGTCAGGATCGTTTTTTTCGAGATATTGTATGGCATACTGATATTGCGCCAATGGATAGCCTTGATCCGAAGCCCGCTGATACCATTTTTTAGCCAGGTCGCTATTGCGTTGAGTCCCAACGCCATCAGCGTAACATCCGGCAAGCATGTATTGCGCTTCAGGCAAATCTTTTTCGGCAGCATGACGATAGAGTATCACTGCCTCAAGAATATCTTTCGCTGTCCCATGGCCATTTTCATAGCAGATGGCAAGGTTATACATGGCCGAAGCGTTGGCTGCTTTAGCTGCCTTTGAAAACCATTGGAAAGCATTGTCATAGTCCTCCGCCTGATAATAGAGCAGCCCTAATTCGCATTGAGCATCAGCGTTGCCGCTTTCAGCGGCATCGATCTTGGATTGAGGGATGGTTGCTGAAGCAAATAATGCAATTGTCAGGGATAGGGCAAGGAGTATATGGCGAGTCATTGTATGTCGGAAAAATGGTAAGTACGGACATACAAAGATAGCTATTTATGGCGGATTATGATTGGGGTTGAATGCGCAAAATGCTGATTGTGTGATTAAATGGCGGATTTATTGTACGAAATGGGGGATAATCGGGACGAAATGATCGGCGGGGTCAGGCGAGGTTTCGGCGGATACTGTGGATGAAGGATTTCATGGCGGCGGGGTCGCGTCGCTCTATGATCTCCTGAAGGGTGGCGAGCTGGGTGCGGATGCGCTGGAGCTGCAGGGGCGTGTTGGGGTTGAAAAGGATTTCCTGGAGGAGATAGTCGTCCTCGCTCATCAGACCCCGGGCTATGTCGAGATGGCGTTTGAACGTGGTGCCCGGTGCTTCCTGCGGTTGCATCACGGATGCGAACACAAGTGTTGATGCAAAGGGAATGGAGAGGGAGTAGGCTATTGTCAGGTCGTGTTCCACGAAAGTGTAGTCAACGATGTTGAGATGGAGCTTGGAGTAGAGATCGCGGAAAAAATCACGGCCGCGCTGATCGCCTTCGGAAATGATGATGGCATTTTCAGAGGAGAGGTTGGAAAGATTGGCGAATGTGGGCCCAAACATGGGGTGGGAGGAGGCGTAGGGGTGATTACATTCGGCGTAGAATTCCGGAAGGCCGGTCTTGACGGAAGCAATGTCGGTGAGAATGGTGTGAGCCGGAATCACGGGGAGTATCGATCGGAAGGCATCGATGGTGTAGCGTATGGTGACGGCATTAATTACGAGGTCGGGCGCGAATCGTTCTATCCGGTCGATTCGGTCGAATCGCTCAACTCCATAGGTGAAGCGCAGTCGATCGGGGTTGGTATCGTAGATTGCTACATCATAGTCGGATGCAGAGAGAATATCGGCGAAAAATGTGCCCATTTTACCGGCACCGAGAATGAGGATTTTCATTTGTTTTCAGACTTGTTGATGATTTCGATCTGTTGGCGTACGGATTCATCGTGGATTGCCAGCAGGATTGTTTTCAGAAATTCAGAGCTCATTCCCATTTTTGATCCGGCGTTGATCCGGGAGTCGAGGATGTTGTTGTAGCGTCCGGCTTGCACCACGGTCATCGAATGGTCCTTTTTATAGAGGCCAATCTGGCGGCTTACATCCATGCGCCGGGCGAGGATCTCAAGCAGTTCATTGTCGATGCGGTCTATCTGTCCGCGGAGGATGTTGAGATTTTCGGTGGTCTGACGATGGTCGCGCACCACGAGCGAATTCAGGATGAGGTTGAGGCTTTGCGGAGTGACCTGCTGAGCGGCATCACTCCAGGCGTTGTCGGGATCACAGTGAGATTCAATGATCAGTCCGTTGAAGCCCATGTCGAGTGCCTGCTGCGAGATCGGGGCAATCAGTTCGCGTCGGCCACCGATATGCGACGGGTCGACGATGATAGGGAGTTCGGGAAGGCGCAGACGCAACTCGATCGGGATGCTCCACTGCGGAGTGTTGCGATAGGGTGAAGGGCCATAGGCAGTGAATCCGCGGTGGATTGCTCCGAGACGACGCACTCCGGCATTGTAGATACGTTGAAGCGCACCGATCCACAGTTCGATGTCGGGGTTAACGGGGTTTTTAACCAAAACGGTCAGTTGAGATGCTTTCCCGGTGGCTGCAATGGTGTCGGCAATCTCCTGCATGGCGAAAGGATTGGCCGAAGTGCGAGCGCCGATCCATATAATGTCAATGCCGGCTTCTATGGCTTGAAGGGCATGGGCGTGGTTGGCCACTTCGGTAGCTGTCAGCATACCGGTCTGACGAGTGACCTGCTGCATCCATTGCAGACCGGGTGATCCGATTCCTTCGAAGCCGCCCGGTTTGGTGCGCGGTTTCCAGATGCCTGCGCGAAAAATGTGGATGCCGTCGTCGGCGAGCTCGCGGGCGGTTGTGAGGACCTGTTCAGGCGTTTCGGCGCTGCAAGGTCCGGCTATTATAAGGGGTTTATTCGGGTCGATGCCCGGAAACGAAAGTGGTTCGAGTTCGGTCATGTTAATGGATTTATTCTGTTTAGTGCTTTGTTGAGGGTCTCGACCGGAGCGCATAGCGAAATACGGATGTATCTCTCACCACGGCTGCCGAATATGGCTCCTGGAGTGATGAAAATTTCATATTTGCTCAGAATGTGGTCAGCGAACCGGTAGGAATCGCTCCAACAATCGGGGATGCGCCCCCATAGGAAAAGGCCTCTTTGCGACGGATCGAAGTGGCATCCGAGAGCTGCCATAATCTGCTCGGCGACTGCTCGGCGACGAGTATATGTGGCGTTGAGTTCGTCGGAGAACGATTGGGGCAGGTTTAGCGCTTCAACAGCTGCAAGCATCATCGGTTTGAACTGGCCGGAATCGATGTTGGATTTGATGCGTCGCAGCCACTCGATGAATTGCGGTCGGGCTGCCATCATTGCCATGCGCCATCCGGCCATATTGTGTGATTTTGAAAGAGAGTTGAGTTCAATGGCAATATCGCGGGCCCCTTCGACCGACAGGATGCTCATGGGCTCCGGGTTGAGGATCATTGAGTAGGGATTGTCATTGACAATCAGTATGCCATGACGGTGGCCGAACTCAACGAGACGCTCAAAGAGTTGGATGGAGGCGGGAGTTCCGGTGGGCATATTCGGATAGTTGACCCACATCATTCGGATGCGGTGGAGCGGCATAGATTCAAGCTGGTTGAAGTCGGGCAACCAGCCGTTTTCTTCGGTCAGGTCATAGTTGAAGATTTCTGCACCTACAATGCGGGATGCTGAAGTGTAGGTGGGGTAGCCGGGATTTGGCACGAGGACGCCGTCGGATGGATTAAGAAAGGTGAGCGATAGCTGCAGAATGGCTTCCTTGCTTCCGATCAGAGGCTGGATTTCGGTGTCGGGATCGAGAGTGACGCCATAAGTGCGTTGATAGAAGTCGGCATAGGCAACGCGGAGCTGCTTTATGCCGGTCATGGGCTGATACGAATGATTGTAGGGGAGATGTGCGGAGCGGCAAAGATTGTCGATCACGGCAGGGTCGGGCGGGAGATCAGGGCCCCCTATGGCCAGGGATATTATGTCGTGGCCGCTCTCCTTGAGCATCGCCACCTCGCGTAATTTTCTTGAGAAATAATATTCCTCTATTTCTTCAACGCGATGGGCCGGAACTATTATATCAGATTTCATTTTTGCAACTTTGATATTCACCGAGCGAGCGGAAATCGCTGAGCAGCGGGCGTATGGCATCAATGGCCTGTGAGTAGCGCGAGTAGGAGTCGAATGTGAGGTCGATATAGAAGCGATATTCCCATTCGCGCCCTATGATGGGCATTGATTGTATTTTAGAGAGATTCATGTCGTAGAACGAGAGAATGGTGAGCACTTTCGACAGCGCGCCCTGAGTGTGGGGCAGGGTGAATACTATCGAGGCCTTATCGCATCTTTTCCGATCGGGAAGCAGGGAGGTCGAGCGATCGGGATCGGCTAAGATCAGGAAGCGCGTGAAGTTGCGGCGATTCGTTTCGATACCGCTTTCAAGGATTTCAAGACCGTAAAGACGCGCGGCATATTCACCGCAGATGGCTGCGTGGCCCGCAAGTCGTTCGGTAGCGATCATGCGGGCGCTGCCGGCAGTGTCGAATGTTTCAGCTTTTTTCATCGACGGATGACCGTGGAGAAACTGTTCACACTGCATAAGGGCCATGGGGTGGGAGTTGACTTCGGTGATGCTTTCAATCGGTGTGCCGGGGAGCGCACACAGCACGTGGGATATGCGCATCTTGTGCTCGCCAACGATCTTAAGCCGGCTTTTGCGGAGCAGTTCGTGGTTGGGCAGAAGCGCGCCGGCAATGGTATTTTCGATTGCTACTATGCCGATAAGCGTACTGTCGTCGGCAAGTTGGGCGAACAGATCATCGAACGTGGCGCATGGGATCACACTTACGGAATCGTCGGGATGATGCTTGGCAAAGTACTCACGTGCGGCTGCGTCGTGAAAGCATCCGTTTATCCCCTGTATGGTAATATTGCGGTCCATTAAGCGGGGGATTGGATTCAGGCTTTGATTGCGTCTATGGCCTCGCTGACCGAAAGCAATTGCTGCTCGCCGGTGGCCATGTTTTTGAGCATCAGTTTTCCTTGAGCCAACTCGTTTTCGCCTACAATGGCAACGTAGGGGATGGCAAGTGCATCGGCACGCGACATCTGTTTTTTCATTTTTGCGCTGTCGGGATAGATCTCGCCTCGAATTCCGGCATCGCGCATCTGCTTAAGCATCTTCATTGAAGCGGCTGCTTCGGTGGCACCGAAGTTGGTAAACATCACCTGCGTGCCTGTGGTTGCTTCCTTGGGGTAGAGGTCGAGCGCATTGAGGACATCATAAATACGGTCGGCACCAAACGATATGCCTACACCTGATAGACCGGGCATTCCGAATACACCCGTCAGGTTGTCGTAGCGTCCGCCACCGGTGATGGATCCGATTTCGACATCGCGCGATTTCACTTCGATGATAGTGCCGGTGTAGTAGTTCAGGCCGCGGGCAAGCGAAACATCGAGTTCGAGTCCGGCAACCAGTCCGAGCGCTTCGGTAGCGTTAATGACTTCGCGCAACTCTTCGATGCCTTTCATTCCTGTTGGGCTCTGGGCGAGTGCTTGCGCGAGGCTTTCGAGACGCTGTTCGGTCGATCCTGTCATCGTGATAATGGGGCTGAGGCGTTCAATCGATTCAGCGGGGATCCCACGTTCGAGCAGTTCGGCTTTGACTGCATCGAGTCCGATCTTGTCGATTTTGTCGATAGCTACGGTGATGTCGGTGATTTTTTCCGGCTGTCCGATGATTTCGGCTATTCCGGAAAGCACTTTGCGGTTGTTGAGCTTGATGATGATGCGCACAGACAGCCGACGGAACACTTCGTCGATGAGCTGAAGGAGTTCGATCTCGTTGATCAGGGAATCAGATCCAACAACGTCGGCGTCACACTGGTAGAACTCACGGTAGCGCCCTTTCTGCGGACGGTCGGCACGCCATACGGGCTGGATCTGGAAGCGTTTGAAGGGCATCTGGAGCTCGTTGCGGTGCTGCACCACGAAGCGTGCAAACGGAACGGTCAGATCATAGCGCAAACCTTTTTCAGCTATTTTGGGAGTGAGATGAAGCGCATCTCCACCATCGGCAAGCAGCGTTGGATCTACACCGCGCAGATAGTCGCCGGAGTTGAGTATCTTGAAAAGGAGTTTATCTCCCTCATCGCCATATTTGCCCATAAGGGTCGAAAGGTTTTCCATAGAAGGAGTTTCGATCGGGGCATATCCGAACAAGCGGAAAACGCTGCGGATAGTGTCGAATATATAGTTTCGGCGGGCCATTTCGATAGGGCCGAAGTCGCGTGTCCCCTTAGGGATAGATGGTTTCTGTGCCATATTGATATTATTTTTCGGACAAAATTAATCAAAAAAGCATTTTTTTGCAACGTAGTGTGTCAAAATATAAGCTTTTCCAAGATATATACGCCGATACCACAAAGATATCCCAGAAGTGCAAGGCCACTGAAATTGCGGAGATACCATCCGAAGCTGATCTTCTCAAGGCCCATGGCGATTACACCGCTGGCTGAACCGATGATCATGATCGATCCGCCGACTCCGGCGCAGTAGGAGAGGAGTTCCCAGAAGGTGCCGTCGACCACAAAGTTGGCGGCATATCCTGTGGCTGTGGGATCGGCGATGGGATACATGCCCATCGAAGCGGCAACCAGCGGGACATTGTCGACGATAGACGACAGTATGCCGAGTAGCGTATCAATTATGTAGACATTGTGGACATGGGTGTCGAGCATCGTGGCAAGCCAGCTCAGAACGCCTGTTGACTGAAGCACGGCCACAGCCATGAGAATGCCGAGGAAGAAGAGGATAGAGGGCATGTCGACGCGCGAGATCACTTTGGGCAGGCGCTGTTCGCGGGCTTTGTCGAGTCGTTTGCCGTTGTAGAACAGTTCGGTGAAAACCCAAAGTGCGCCCAATACGAAGAGCATCCCGATAAACGGTGGAAGATGAGTGATGGATTTAAACACCGGGACAAAAAGCAGTGCGCTAACGCCGAGAAAGAATATTGTGTTGCGCTCGCCTGACGAAATGTGGGAATCTTCTTTGACGGCGTTGCGCATCGGAGTGATCTCTCCTTTAAGAGATCGGGCCACGATCAATACGGGTACAATCATCGACACGAGGCTTGGCAGAAGGATGTAGCTGATCAGAGAATTGGTGGTGACGTTTCCTCCCACCCAGAGCATGATGGTGGTAACATCGCCGATCGGCGACCAGGCACCGCCGCTGTTTGCGGCAATTATGATGGTTGCCGCATAGAGCCAGCGCTCTTTTTTGTTGGCTATCAGTTTGCGCAGCAGCATGATCATTACGATGGTGGTAGTCAGATTGTCGAGGATTGCCGACATGAAGAATGTGGTGAATGCGATGATCCACAATAGTTTGACTTTTCTCTTGGTTGTGATGCGGTCGGTGATGATGCGGAAGCCTCCATGAACGTCGATCAGTTCGACTATGGTCATGGCTCCGATGAGAAACAGGATTGTCTGGCAAATATCTCCGAGGTGTTCGATGATGTCCACGTTGAGAATGTAGGATAGCGCCTTGTCGTGAAGCGATTCGGACGCGAGAGAAGGGTTCTCGCTAAGGTAAGTGGCGAATTTATCTCCGGCTCCTGCCGCGACAAGAGTATCTGCTCCGAGGGCATAAATGACCCACATTGTCATGCCCAGCAGCAGTGCGGTGGCCGTTTTGTCGAGTTTGAGAGGGTGTTCGAGAGATATGGCGATATATCCCACAACGAAAATGATCAGAAGTGTTGTCAGCATAGATGTAAGAATTTTGAGCCGGTCATTAGAAGCTGTTAAAAAATTACGAGTTGATTTTTATAGAGTCTGATTCTATTGATCTGATGGATGGAAAGATTACGATTGCTTTTTATAGTTCTGGATAAGTATTGCGTCAGGAGAAAGGAGGTCAGGGTTTCTGAAGACTGTAGAGCCAGCTGATCTCTTCGGCCCAGAGAGATTCGTCGGGCGTCTCAAGGATCAGGGGGATGTTGTCCATGTGGGGGTCGTTCATCATTGTTTCAAAGAAGGCGTTGCCGATCAGGCCTTGGCGTAGGGGAGCGTGGCGGTCCACTTTAGATCCGAGCCCCTTTTTGGCATCGTTGATGTGCATGGCGCTGAAGTATTGCCATCCGACTTTTTCGGCAAAATCATCCCAGGCGCGGCGGTAGCCTTCGGGAGAGGAGAGGTCGTAGCCGGCGGCAAAAGCATGGCAAGTGTCGATGCAAACGCCTACGCGTGTCTTGTCCTCAACGCCATCGATAATTCGAGCTATCTGATCAAATGTAAAACCGAGATTTGATCCCTGACCGGCAGTGTTTTCGATCACGGCCTTAACGGATTGTGTGCGATCGAGAGCCATGTTGATCGATTCGGCAATACGGTCGAGACAAGCGTCGATGTCTATCTTGTTGAGATGACTGCCGGGGTGAAAGTTGAGCAGCGTCAGGCCGAGTTGCTCACAGCGATTCATCTCGTCGAGAAAGGCCGCACGCGACTTTTCAAGACCTTCGCTTTCGGGCGATCCGAGGTTGATCAGATAGCTGTCGTGGGGTAGGATTACATCGGGGGAATATCCAAGCTCCGCGCAGCGTGAGCGAAACAGTTCAGCCTCTTTATCAGAGATGGGCTTTGACTGCCACCGCGATGGATTTCGGGTGAATAAAGCGAAAGATTTTGCGCCGATGTTATGGGCGTTGAGTGGAGCGTTGCTGACTCCTCCGGCCACTGAAACGTGGGCTCCTACATATTTCATAGAATCGATGATTATTGGAAATTTTCCACAAATCTACTAATAATCCTCAACTTTTCCGCGGTTCGGATATGAAAAATGACGAAAAGTTTTTATCTTTGCGATGTAATATAATAATGCGTTGTAATTATGCTTATAATTGGCATTGCCGGAGGTACTGGTTCCGGAAAGACCACGGTGGTCAATAAAATAATAAATAGTCTTCCGCCCGGAGAAGTTGCGGTGTTGCCCCAGGACTCCTACTATAAGGATTCGAGCCACATCCCGCCGGAAGAGCGAAGCAAAATCAATTTCGACGAGCCGGCCGCCATTGAGTGGACTCTGCTTGTCGATCAGTTGCGTCAACTTAAGGCCGGAAAGACCATTCAGGTGCCCACGTATTCTTATCTGACCTGTACGCGGCAGGAAGCAACCGTGGAGGTAGAGCCCCGTGATGTCGTGATCGTGGAGGGTATTTTAGTGCTTAACGATCCGACTTTGCGCGAGATGATGGATGTGAAAGTGTTTGTCGATGCGGATGCCGACGATCGGCTGATACGAGTCATTGCGCGCGATTGTGTAGAGCGTGGCCGCACTCCTATGACTGTGATCAACCGCTATCAGGATGTGCTCAAGCCGATGCATTCAATGTATATCGAGCCGTCGAAACGTTATGCCGATCTTATCGTGCCGCAGGGTGGCAACAATAAGGTGGCCGTGAATCTCCTCACTGATTATATTGAGGCCCGTCTGCGCAAGGCTAAGCTCTCGGGAGGCGGCTGTAAATGCGACGCTAAAGAATAACCGATCATCATATCATGGACGAAATAATCAACGATCCGATGACTGATCCTGCCGAAACTACCGAAACCCGCGAGGATTATGAGGTGTTTTTGGATGAGGAGATGCAGGCTGCGGAAAATGACGCTCAGACGGCCGACGACGGCAAGATGATTCTCCGCACGGAGGATCTTATCAAGAAATACGGTCAGCGTACGGTGGTCAACCATGTGTCGATCAATGTGACTCAGGGTGAGATCGTGGGATTGCTCGGACCTAACGGGGCGGGTAAGACCACTACGTTTTATATGACCGTTGGTCTGATTACGCCCAATGATGGCAGAATATATCTCGGAGACAAGAATATCACGAAGTATCCCGTGTATAAGCGCGCACGCCTTGGCATCGGTTATCTTGCTCAGGAACCCTCGGTGTTCCGAAAAATGACCGTTGAGGATAATATACGATCAGTGCTTCAGATGACCGGGCTGTCAAAAGCGGAACAGAAAGAAAAGCTGGAGACTCTTCTTGAAGAATTTAACCTGACCGACCGACGGAAGAATTATGGCGACAGACTCTCCGGTGGCGAACGCCGACGAACCGAAATAGCTCGCTGTCTGGCTATCAGTCCTAAATTTATCATGCTTGACGAACCGTTTGCCGGGGTTGACCCGATTGCCGTAGAGGATATTCAAAGCGTGGTCTACAAGCTGAAAGAGAAAAATATCGGGATATTGATCACGGACCATAATGCCAACGAAACGCTCAATATTACTGATCGTGCGTATCTGCTTTTCGATGGCAAGATTTTATTTCAGGGAACTTCGGAAGAACTTGCCGAAAATCCTACGGTGAGAGAGAAATATCTTGGTCGCGGGTTTATGTTCAATAGAAAGAAATTCAATTCCTGACGATTCTTTTTCAAGTTATTTAAATAAAAAGCTATCTTTGCAATCAGTTACTTGTAAATATACTTAGTAATATACATTATATTAATATCATGACAGAAAAAAACAAAGAGCTGTTGTTCGATCAATTCCCCGCGGTTTCGACCGAGCAATGGAAAGCAAAGGTTGAGGCCGACCTTAAAGGCGCACCTTTCGACAAAAAACTTGTTTGGCGAACCAATGAGGGTTTCAATGTGCAACCCATGTATCGTGCTGAAGATATCGTTGATCTGAAAACGACTGATTCTCTGCCCGGTCAATATCCCTACGTTCGCGGAACTAAAACCAACAATGACTGGCTTTCCCGCCAGGAAATCATTGCAGAAACAGCCGAAGAAGCTAATGCAAAAGCTCTCGACGTGTTGACAAAAGGAATCAACTCTCTTGGATTCAAGGTGAAAGAGGCTACCGAAGAAGAAGTGAAGACGCTTCTCAACGGTGTCGATCTCGAAAAAGTGGAAGTGAACTTCGTATGCTGCCCTCGCAAGGCATTGCAGCTTGCCAAGGTTGTGGCAGAATATCTTAAATCGGTTGGTGCCGAAAAGACCTTTAAAGGATCTATTGACTTCAACCCGTTTAAAAAGGCACTTAAGCATGGCGTTGAGTTTCCCGGTGATATTGCCGCAATGGGCAAAGAGATCGTGGAAACTGTTAAGGATATCCCCGGACTGAAAGTTCTCTCAGTCAATTCCGAAATGCTTTCAAATGCCGGTGCCTATATCTATCAGGAACTCGGCTACGCTATGTCGTGGGGTGCAGAATGGCTTTCGCTTCTCGCTGAGGCCGGAGTTGATGCCGATGAGGCTGCTCGCCGCATCAAGTTCAACATGGGCATATCGAGCAACTATTTTATGGAGCTGGCCAAATTCCGCGCCGCCCGTATGCTTTGGGCACAGATCGCCAAGCAGTATGGTGTGAGCGATGATGCGGCCAAGCAGGCTGTTCATGCTACTACTTCGCGTTTCAACCAGACGATCTATGATGCTCATGTCAACCTGCTTCGCAGTCAGACCGAAACTATGTCGGCAGCGCTTGCCGGTGTTGATTCGATCACTGTGGTGCCGTTTGATGATCCCTATCAGACACCCGACGATTTCTCTGAAAGAATTGCGCGCAATCAGCAGTTCCTCCTCAAGGAAGAGAGTCATCTCGACAAGGTGGTTGACCCCGCAGGTGGCAGCTACTATGTGGAGACACTGACCGTGGCTCTCGCTACCGAGGCTTGGAAACTTTTCCTCGATGTTGAAGATAAAGGCGGTTTCCTCGCAGCTGTCAACGAAGGTCTGGTGCAGAAGACTGTCACCGAGTCGTCTGAAAAGCGTCACACCGACGTGGCTCGTAGAAAAGAAATACTTCTCGGAACAAACCAGTATCCCAATATCAATGAAAAGGCTGCCGATAAAATTAAGAAAACATCAGCCTGTGGATGTGGATGCGCCACGGAAAATGTAGAAGGCAAGACTCTTCCGGTTTCGCGTGCGGCAAGCGATTTTGAAGCTCTTCGTCTGGCTACAGAAGCGGCTTCGAATCGTCCGAAAGTTTTTATGCTCACAATCGGTAATCTCGCTATGCGTCTGGCTCGCGCCCAGTTCTCTACCAATTTCTTCGGCTGTGCAGGCTATGAGATTATTGACAATCTTGGCTTCGACACAGTGGCGCAGGGTGTGGATGCTGCTCTCGAAGCAGGTGCAGATGTCATTGTGCTTTGCTCAAGCGATGATGAATATGCCACTCTCGCACCCGAAGCGTTTAAATATCTCAACGGACGTGCCGAATTTGTTGTGGCCGGCGCTCCCGCATGTGCCGACGAACTGAAGGCTGTCGGTATCAAGGATTTCGTTCATGTTCGCTGCAATGTGCTTGACACTTTGAGAGATTTTAATGACCGACTTTTGAAGTAAACCATATTCACCCAACTCAATATACATATTATAATATGAGACCCGATTTTAAAACAATCGACATTGTAAAGGATGCCTTCTCACAGCAGCAGGCTCCCGTGGCTACGGGTGAAGAATGGCTCACCCCGGAGCTTATCCCCGTCAAGAATATATATACCAAAGAGGATCTTGAAGGTCTGGAACACCTCAACTACGTTTCCGGTCTGCCTCCATTCCTCCGCGGTCCGTATAGCGCGATGTATCCTCTTCGTCCCTGGACCATCCGTCAGTATGCGGGATTCTCCACAGCAGCTGAATCAAATGCGTTCTATCGCCGAAATCTTGCTTCGGGCCAGAAGGGCCTGTCGGTGGCTTTCGACCTTGCTACTCACCGAGGCTACGACGCTGACCACGAGCGCGTGGTGGGTGACGTCGGTAAGGCCGGCGTTTCTATCTGCTCGCTTGACGATATGAAGGTGCTTTTCGACGGTATTCCTCTAAATAAGATGTCTGTTTCGATGACCATGAATGGTGCCGTTCTCCCCGTGCTTGCTTTCTATATCAATGCAGGACTCGAACAGGGCGCTAAGCTTGAAGAGATGGCCGGAACGATCCAGAATGATATCCTCAAGGAGTTCATGGTGCGCAACACTTATATTTATCCGCCGGAATTCTCTATGCGTATTATCGCTGATATCTTCGAATACACCTCGCAAAACATGCCCAAGTTCAACAGCATCTCGATCTCGGGCTATCACATGCAGGAGGCCGGTGCTACTTGCGATATCGAGCTTGCCTATACTCTGGCCGACGGTCTGGAATATCTTCGCGCCGGTGTTAATGCCGGAATGGATATNGACTCTTTCGCACCGCGCTTGTCATTTTTCTGGGCTATCGGCATGAACTTCTTCATGGAGATCGCCAAGATGCGTGCCGCTCGTATGCTCTGGGCCAAGATCGTGAAGCAGTTCAATCCCAAAAATCCGAAATCTCTCGCCCTGCGCACTCACTCTCAGACCTCCGGCTGGTCTCTTACTGAACAGGATCCGTTCAACAACGTAGGCCGTACATGTATCGAAGCGATGGGAGCCGCTCTGGGCCACACTCAGTCGCTTCACACAAACGCGCTTGATGAGGCTATCGCTCTCCCCACTGATTTCTCGGCACGTATTGCCCGCAATACTCAGATTTATATTCAGGAAGAGACAATGATCACCAAGCAGGTCGACCCCTGGGCCGGATCTTACTACATTGAAGCGCTCACAAATGAGATCGCACACCGCGCATGGGAGCATATCCAGGAAATCGAGAAACTCGGCGGTATGGCCAAGGCTATCGAAACCGGTCTGCCCAAACTGCGTATCGAGGANGCTTCTGCCCGCACTCAGGCCCGTATCGANTCAGGCCGTCAGACCATTGTAGGTATCAACAAATATCGCCTCGATCATGAAGATCCGATTGATATTCTTGAAATTGATAACACAGAGGTGCGTAAGGAGCAGATCGAACGTCTTAACGAGGTGAAATCACACCGCGATGAGGCCAAGGTGAAGGAAGCTCTCGAAGCTATTACCGAATGTGTGCGCACCGGTGAAGGCAATCTGCTCGACCTTGCGGTCAAAGCTGCCGGTCTGCGTGCCACACTNGGTGAGATTTCCGACGCTTGCGAAGCTGTTGTCGGACGTTATAAAGCAGTAATCAGAACTATTTCAGGCGTGTATTCAGGAGAAACAAAAAATGATGCCAACTTCGAGAAGGCTCAGAAGATGTGTGAAGAATTTGCAAAACGTGAAGGCCGTCAGCCCCGTATCATGATCGCTAAGATGGGTCAGGATGGTCACGACCGTGGTGCAAAGGTGGTTGCCACCGGTTATGCCGACTGTGGCTTTGATGTGGATATGGGACCGCTGTTCCAGACTCCTGCCGAGGCTGCCCGTCAGGCTGTGGAGAATGATGTGCACATCCTCGGTGTCAGCTCACTGGCTGCCGGCCACAAGACACTTGTTCCGCAGGTGATCGAAGAATTGAAAAAACTCGGCCGTGAGGATATTCTCGTTACTGCCGGAGGTGTGATCCCCGCTCAGGACTACGATTTCCTTTATAAGGCAGGGGTAGCTGCAATCTTCGGCCCCGGTACCCGTATTCCCGACTCTGCAATCAAGATGCTTGAACTTCTGACTCCGGAGGACTAATCCGCTGCAGTCAGCTAAACTATAAATACAGGCCCCGCTTGGCAATGATGCCGGGCGGGGCCTGACTTTTTATCAAGTTGATATGTTAGCTTTATTTCAGCGTGCCGTTTTCGGCGTTTTGAATCATTTGCTGGTTGGCAGTGATATAGATTTCAACGCGACGGTTTTGAGCGCGGCCCTCGGGGGTGTCATTGGAGGCGACATAATCGCTCATGGGGATGCCTTTGGCAGATAAGCGAGATCTTGACACACCGCTGTTGGCGAGGAAATTTTCTACGGCATCCGCACGTCCGGTGGATACTTTTTCGTTGACGGCCATCGAACCGGTATTGTCTGTGAAGCCGAAAATCTGAACGTTGGTGTCGGGGTTATTGATCAGGTTAGTAGCAAATCCGGAGAGGGTTTGGCGTTCAGAAGCATTGAGTGTGGTGCCGTTGGTCGGGAAAAGGATGCCGTTGGCAAAAGTGATCTTGATAGCTTCAAGTCCATTCTGATCCTTAACGGATTCTACNGCTGCCTTTTCGGCGAGTTCGGCTTCAAGCTGTTTTTTCTGCTGATCCATTTTGCGTCCGATCAATGTGCCGGCGCCGGCGCCAACGGCCGCACCGATAGCCGCACCGATNCCGGCCCCTTTACCGCCTCCGATAAGAGCGCCGAGACCAGCTCCGAGCGCTGTGCCTCCGCCGCCTCCGATAAGAGCGCCTTTACCCATGTTTGTCATACTGCTGCAGGCTCCTGAGCCAAAGAGACAGAGCGTCAGAGCTCCGATAGTAAAAATTTTCGACTTTTTCATTTTGGTTATTTTTTTGAGTTATATATTGTCACGGATGTTGGGCGACCGCATCTTTTTATTTTATGTCGCCATTATTGAAAGAGTTTTCAGATCCTTTGTGGTGAAATCAAAAANAGAAAAANCATTNTTTAATNTTTAATTTGGTTTAAATACAAACACTCTCTAAGACTATTACGCTTAAAGACCCTCGAATGTTTTTGCTTAATGCAAATTTAATATTAATTTTGCATTTGACAAATATATGCATTTTTATGAATATCAAGTCAGTTTCAAACGAACGTNTACGCCGTCATGGCTCCAGTCTGATCTATCATATTGGTGCACTGATAGCTGTGACTGCTTGGGGCATTGCTTTTATCAATACAAAAGTGTTGCTCAATTATGGTTTAAATGCAGTCGAGATCTATGTTTATAGATTTATTATTGCATATTTATGCGTCTTTGCTGTGTGCCCTAAGCCATTTTTGTCTCATTCATGGTCCGATGAACTGAAATTTTTCTTGTGTGGGATATGTGGTAGCTCGGTATATTTTATTGCAGAAAACACAGCCCTCAATTACACGTTGGTCACCAATGTCTCACTCATTGTTACGACGGCTCCGATTCTGACTGCACTTTTAGTTGGGGCGATGTATCGTAGCGAACGCCCCTCGAGAGGGTTTATGATAGGATCGCTTATAGCTTTTATCGGCGTGGCGTGTGTGATTTTCAACAGTAGTTTTGTTGTGACGGTGAATCCTCTCGGCGACTTGCTTGCGCTTCTCGCAGCGGTATGTTGGGCAGTCTATTCGATATTGCTGCGCCCGCTTAATGCCGTGTATGGTGTATGGTTCATCACGCGAAAGACGTTTTTTTATGGTATTCTGACTTCTATACCGTTTATGGTCATAGAGCCATCGCATGCCGATTGGTCGGCGATGCTTCAACCGGCCGTTATCGGCAATTTGTGTTTTCTTGCCGTTGTATGTTCCGTAGTGGCATACGTTTTGTGGGCCAATGCTATAAAACGTATAGGCGTGGTGAAATCGGGTA
>JAAVEX010000045.1 GCA_014801065.1 Barnesiella sp. | reverse complement strand
GCGAGCTTATTTTTTAGAATATTTTGGTGCGGAGAGAAAGAGCATAGCGAGCTATGCGACTGAACGACAAGTCAAAAGAGCAAAAAAGAAGCCGCAGATAGTATAAAAGATAAATGAATTACTTACTATCGTTTAATTTTGAATACTTACTTATGACTCAGAAAATCTGCATTGCGACAGGCACACGCGCCGAGTGGGGACTGCTCAGTGCCATTGCCCGGCAATTGAAACAGCTCCCCGACGTGGAGCTGCAGATCGTTGTCACCAATATGCACCTCGATCCGCGTTATGGCTACACGGTCAATGAAATCCGCGATCAAGGTTTCGATATAGATGCCGAAGTGCCTATCCTCAGCGACTCTCCCTCCTGCTCCCCCGACAAGGACAATGCTCTGGCAATGGCGCGCTGTCAGGCAGGTATGACAGAAGCTTTCTCGTCGTTGCAACCCGACATGGTAGTCATCCTGGGCGACCGCTTCGAAATGCTTGCAGTAGCTTCGGCGGCAATGATGCTCGGCATACCGATCACTCACATCCATGGCGGAGAGATCACCTTAGGAGCCATCGACGATTCCATCCGACATGCCATCACCAAGATGGCCTCGCTGCATCTCACCTCAACGGAGACCTACCGCCATCGCGTGATCCAGATGGGTGAAGATCCGGCCCGCGTTATCAACACCGGTGCGATCGGCGTACACAAAGCGCCCTCAGTCCCAATACAGACAGCCGACGAACTTGCAGCTTCGATTGGCATAAAGCCCGACAAAAACACAATTCTGCTCACATACCATCCCGCAACGCTTGATCCGGTCGTTCCGGCCATCCGTTTTCAGGCCGTCATTGATGCCCTGCAACGTTTCCCCCAGCTGAAAGTAATCGTGACTTATCCCAACAACGATGCCCGAAGCGCTCAAATTATTGAACTGATTGAACAGTTTGCTGCCGCCAATCCGGGCAGAGTGATCGCCATCCCCTCGCTCGGGATGAAACGCTATCTTTCAGTGCTTCGACATATCGCAGCCGTAGTTGGCAATTCGTCGAGCGGAATCATAGAAGTTCCCTCGGCCGGCATACCGACGGTCAACATCGGTTGTCGCCAGCAAGGGCGAGCCCACGCCGAATCAGTGATCGACTGCGGCGACTCATCCGACGAAATTTATGATGCCATCCGCCTGGCTCTCAGTGCTGAGATGCAGACCAAAGCGGCCGAATGTGATAATCCCTACTATCAGCCCGACACTCCCTCGCGCATCATAAGAGCGATAACCGAATGTCGGATTCCGCGCTTCAGCCACAAGAANTTTTTTGACATCACCTTTTGAAAACATGGACACCGATCACTCAACATTATATATTATACCCGCCCGCGGTGGCAGCAAAGGNATNCCGCGCAAGAACATCCGTCCTCTTGCCGGACGNCCTCTNATCCACTACTCTATCGACGTGGCCAGGGCTCTCGCTCCCGATTCCCACATCATACTCTCCACCGACTCACAGGAGATNGCNGATGTGGCCCGGCTCACAGGGCTGCCGGTTGACTATATGCGNCCCGCCGAACTCGCTACCGACACCGCCGGTTCGCGCGAGGTGATTCTCGATGCAATGGATTTTGCNGACCGCAAAGGGATAGTCTACGATCGCGTTTGCCTTCTCCAGCCCACATCGCCGTTGCGAACCGTCGACGACGTGGTAGCATGCCTGAAGGCCTATTCTCCCGAAATCGACATGGCAGTCAGCGTGGTGGAAACCGATGCCAACCCCTANTATAACTGCTTCGAGACAGATCCNGATACAGGATTCCTGCACATATCGAAAGGCGACGGCCTTTACGTGCGCCGNCAGGATGCACCTCCCGCATGGCAATTTTCAGGATCGGTCTACGTNATCAACCCTAAGTCAATCCGGCGAATGGCTCTCGGAGCGATGCCCGCTCGCGTAGGAGTCCCGACAGATCCATCCCACTGCGTTGATCTNGACACTCCGCTCGACTGGGAACTCGCCGAAACTATTATCCGACACTCAAAAAATTCCTGATGGANAGACACATCATATCAACCGATGCATCGATTCTCGATGCCCTCCACCGTCTCAACGACCTTTCAGGAGGCGTAATGACGCTATTTGCCGTCGANCCAACCGACGGAAAGCTCTGCGGATCGTTGACCGATGGCGACATTCGCCGCGGTTTAATGGCCGGAAAGATGCCTTCCGATCCGGTAAGCGCCGTGATCCACCGCAACTTCAAAGCCATACTCCCCGGCTGCGANTGCGTAGAGGCAATTAGAAGNTATCGTCGCTCGGGCGTAAAACTGATTCCTCGGCTCGATGCCGATGGCCGCATCGCTGAAATCATTGACACTACGGTCACTCAGACCAAGCTGCCCCTATCGGCCATTATGATGGCCGGCGGAAAAGGCGAACGCCTGCGCCCGCTCACTCTGACCACTCCAAAACCGCTGCTCAAAGTGGGGCCGAAAGCGATCATCGACTATAACGTGGCCGCTCTGGCACGCTGCGGAATCACCGACATTACGGTGACCGTCAACTATCTCGCNGAAATGATCGAACGCCACTTCGCCTCGGAGGTGGAAGGCGTCATGGTGAAATGCGTCCGCGAGGACCGTCCGCTCGGNACTATCGGATCTGCCGCCCTCGTTCAGCTACCCGAATCGGGCGACACCTTNGTGATGAACTCCGATCTGCTGACCACTGTATCGTTCGAAGAGATGTATCTCACCCACAAAGCCGAAAATGCAGCAATCACGATCGGGGCTATCCCCTACAATATCTCAGTGCCCTACGCCATCNTGTCGACCGACGGNCCCTGNGTCCGCGCCCTTGAGGAGAAGCCCTCATATTCCTACTACGCCAATGCCGGCATATACATAATCAACAATTCACTTCTGCGCGAGCTCACCCCCGACACCCGCACCGATGCAACCGATCTGATCGAAAACGCCATTGACCGCGGACTCAGGGTGGTCTACTTTCCGATCTCCGGAATGTGGATCGACATAGGATCTCCGGCAGATTTTCGCCATGCCACCGAACTTATCGAGCATGCAAGTTTGTTATAATNCAAAATAATTTNCATCATGGCCGATTCAAATTTTATTGACTACGTTAAAATACATTGCCGCTCCGGTAAAGGNGGAGCCGGCTCACGCCACTATCACCGTGCGAAATACGTTCCAAAAGGAGGTCCCGACGGAGGCGACGGCGGTCGCGGCGGACACATCATTCTGCGAGGCGACAAGCAGATGTGGACTCTTCTTCCTCTTAAATACAACCGCCACGTCTTTGCCCAAAACGGGCAGAGCGGCTCCGGTGGCAGAAGCTCCGGCAAGGATGGCGACGATGTGATCATCAATGTTCCCACCGGAACTGTGGTGTTCGACGCCGAAACTGGCGAATTCCTTTGTGAAGTAAACTACGACGGCGAAGAGGTGAAACTTCTGCGTGGCGGACGTGGCGGCCTCGGCAACTGGCACTTCAAATCATCGACCAACCGCACTCCGCGTTATGCTCAGCCCGGCGAACCAGCCATTGAAAAAACCGTGATTCTGGAGCTCAAACTGCTTGCCGATGTCGGTCTTGTCGGTTTTCCGAATGCCGGCAAATCCACACTCCTGTCTGCCGTTTCGGCTGCCCGGCCCAAAATCGCCGACTATCCCTTCACCACCATGGAACCGCAGCTCGGCATCGTATCCTATCGCAACAACCGCTCTTTTGTCATGGCCGATATCCCCGGCATTATCGAAGGCGCAAGCGAAGGCAAAGGACTCGGTCTGCGTTTCCTCCGCCACATTGAACGCAACGCCGTGTTGCTGTTCATGGTGCCGGCCGACGCGGAAGATATCAAAAAAGAATACGAAATTCTTCTCGGCGAGCTTGAGAAATTCAATCCGCAGCTGATGGACAAGCAGAGAGTATTGGCTATATCCAAAAGCGATATGCTCGACGATGAACTGATAGCTGAGATCGAAAAAACACTCCCCGAAGATATCCCCCATGTGTTCATATCCGCCGTGACAGGTCAGGGATTGACAGAGCTGAAGGATATTCTCTGGGGTGCAGTGACCGATGAGCGCAACCAGATTGCCACCCCTTCGATCACCCACCGCCCGCTCGACGGTCATCACCGTGTGCGCGAAGAAGACGAATTTATCTTCGACAAAGCTCCCGAAATGCCCGCCGACGAAGACGATGAATCATGGTTTGAGGATAGCGAGGATTTCCCGGAAGACTGGGACGAAAGCTGGGATGTAGACTTCTCCAACTACGACGAAGATGGCGATCGACGCAATTGATCTCCATCTTCCTGACCCCGGCAGGATCATCGCCTTTTCAACCCGGCGCAACGCATCCGACCCTTCCGACCCCTACTGCGGATTCAACGTCTGCCACTATACGGCCGACTCTCCGGCCCACGTTGACTCTTGCCGCAACCGTCTCTGTGACTATCTCCATATCAGCAGAGATCGGCTGATCCTGCCGCGTCAGACCCATTCTCTAAACGTGGCCGTCATTGACAAAATCCCGTTTGACCCCGCATCACTTGAAGATGTCGACGCTTTGGTCACGCGTCTGGAAAACGTGGCTCTCTGCATCAACACAGCCGACTGTGTTCCTATTCTCATGGCCGATCCCGATGCCGGAGTGATAGCAGCCGTCCACAGCGGTTGGCGCGGCACCGTGGGCGACATCGCAACCCGCACGCTGACTGCAATGCAATCACTTGGTGCCGACCCGGCGCACATCCATGCGGCAATGGGGCCCTCGATCTGCCCCGACTGTTTTGAAGTAGGCGAAGAAGTAGCCGTAAAATTCCGAAAAGCCTTCGGCCCCGGCGTGGTGATCGACAACCACACCAAGCCCCATATCGACCTGCCCCGCGCCATAGCCTCGCGCCTCATCAAAGCAGGCCTACCGGCAGCCAACATTTCCTATCCCCCGGCCTGCTCCCACTGCAACCCCGACACCCTCTTCTCCGCCCGCCGCCACACCATCAACTCCGGACGCACCCTCTCCACAATCATGCTCAAGAAGGCATGAATCAGAGATTGTTCGTTATAAACTCCAGAGAATGATTTCGGTATGACTCTATCCGCTCCTCAACAGACGCATAATCTATATCCTCCAACGCGAGTCGATCAACCTCGTCGGAAAAATTGATAAGTCGCTCCGACAGACCGAACCGGTCAAGAAGAGTCTTCGCCCGCGATGCCTTGTTGATAAAGGAACAATAAAACTGACGACGGAAGATTATTGAGAACGCCAGACCATGGAATGATGATGAGAACACGTAATCGGCATGAGCCACCAGATTGATAAAATCCTGAGGGTTTATGATTCCAAGTTCATCGGAATAGTATGACGACATGCGCAAAAAAGCAGATATCGTCACCAGTTTGAGCGAACGCGACTCACAGAATCGTCTAATCGATTCAACGTCAAAACTTCCATACTGAAAATCGTAGAAAAGAGCATATCGCTCCTTGAACGGACGTTTTAGCGGTAATAACTCATTCCATTTCTCAGCCGTCAGCAACAACGTGGGGTCACACACGAGTTCTGCATCAAATCCCATTTCGCCAAGCAATGGGACCATATCTTTCTCTCGAACGCCTATAGCATCAAAACGTTTTAACAGCTCCGCCATCCTTTTTCGCTGATCATCGCTAAGATCGATTGATCCCATCGACGCTGCATAAGCGATATGACGGTCTGCCAACAATGAATTATCAGCCAAATAGAATGGATCGAAATCATAGTCGGTAAACGGGAACCTCGCCCAAACCTGGTCGCTACCGTAAACCACCAGATCCAGCTTCTCCGACTGATCAACAAGATGGCCCTTAATATAGCTGTTAAAGAATTTTCCGAACGTCCTTCGACGTCTGGCATTAAGGGGAGAAAGGAGTGTCAGCCTGACAAGCGTTTTAACTTTCTCAAATAGCGATTTCTGGTCCTTGATAATCACCGGACTCCAAACCTTATAAAGTTCAGCATGTCTTTTGGGCCAATAATCTACAAAACTGACATCGTGCCCCATNCCTGAAAGGGTTTCCCGCAGAGCCACAGCTTGAAGCATGGCCCCGAAATTTTCCGCCCTGTGAAATGTTGCTATACCGATTTTCATTTTTCCGGGATTAATAGTTTTTTTACACGTCGAAGAACTCNAATAGGAAGTCTCAGCATCCGCCGGACAGTTTTTTTCGTTTTGAATGCCAAGCCGTCCTGACCATATTTCTTCATTACATAATACACTCCACGTCCGGCAAAATCCGTTTCAAATGCCGTTCGNTNCATAGGACGCNCCGACGGCTCCCTGAGATTGGGCTGAAGAACGTCTTCTATCNTACTGGTGAAAGTGGTCATCTTCTTCTCTGCCTTGCGGAACAGTTCATCTCCTTTGGCAGAATTTATCAGGATAAGGGATACTCCCTTTTCATCTGAAGCCAACTGAGGATTGACTTTTTCCACACCCCAGAAATCGCCTATTGTCAAATCCGATGGCCTGCGCGTGTTGCAGAACTTACATTCAAAGCACGACTCACGCTGACAGACACGAGCATAAAACAGATATGAAAAACTCGTCATATCTATTTCCGGCTTGTGAAGAAAACGATATGTTTCTTTTGATCTATGCCAGGTGAACTTTTTCTTGTTGCGGAAAATTGCCGAAGAGATCTTGTCTTTATGTTTCGATTCAATCCATTCAAGATATTCGCTCCACACAGCCGGAGAAGGAACACCATGACACACAAGATCAACAAGGATCAGATTCGCACGCAACCGGGGCGGGACAAAAGCATGAACTCCGGCAGTCTGGCAAGGAGTTCCTGTAAACATGACAGTGNGTCCCGAGATGAGATCATTGCGCACACTAATAAGCGTATCATTAAGTTCGGACTGAACATATTTCGATCCGCGCAACGCATCGCGTTCGGCCCGAGTAGTCACCCTCTTGTGAACGGCCCTTAGATCATCATCAAATCCTACGCCATAGACCACACCTCCATTGGCAAGTACAACATCCGACAAGGCCACGAATGCACCGCCACTCTGACTCATAGCGAGCAGTTCTTCATCTTTCAGCCGTGCGCCGATAGCTTTCGGCTCATCAAAATTGCCCGCAGTGTCGTAATCGTCATTGAAAGGGCAAACGCGATCACACAAACCACAATCAACGCATTTGTCAGGATCGACATGAGGATATCTGAACCCTAAAACATCGGGAACCATTTCGATAGCCTTATGACCACAAACGCTTGCACATGCCGTGCATCCGGAACATTGCGACGGAGAATCTATATTTATCATTTTGTCTTGGTCATGAATTGTTTCACTTTAGCAATAACGATCGAACGCTCGCCCTTAGTACATCCGAACAGATAAACTATCAGGCCGACAATCACCACCGACGTCAACGAAGAGCATACGAGGCCTCCGAAATTACACTGAAATATACGGTTAAGAGGGATCATGACACCACTCACAATAGCGGAAACCAAACATACGCGGAAAAATACCAATTTCATATACTGACCTATGCTCAGACCGGTTTGGCGACGAAGCATAATCAAACGCATGGCAAGACACAAAAGTGAGCAGGCGATTGCTATTACATAAGTAGATTCAGGGGCAAACCCTAATTTCAACGCCAGATACGACAGCGGGAAGTTGAGCAACTGAATCCCACCTACCACGATCTGATACATGCGGATATTCCCGTTTGCAAGCATGATAGTGATCAGAGGAAGAGAAATGACTTCTGAAAGCACCATTATGATTGACAACTGTGTGAACACCGCAGCATAGTCCGGAACCTCCTTAAGCCAGATGGACAGGACAAGCGGCGTGTTGAGCAGTAAAGGGACACCGGGGAGAAGCAAAATAAAAAAAGCGAACTTAGCCGCGCTGAAAGCAAGTGAGAAGCTTTGCTCTCTTTGATCCGCGGCATAGTTCTTTATGATCTGAGGATTAACAGCCGTCAGAAAATTCTGCGAAAAATTCGATACGGCACAGTTGACTTGAGTAGCTATTCCACGCGCTGCGTTGACAGCCGTCCCGCAAAAGATATTAAGCAACACGTTGACGCCCTGATCCCGGAGTATTCCCGATGTAGATCCGATGAAATTCCATCCCGAGAAGGCAGCGATTTCCCGAAAAATCTTCTTATTATATTTCGGTTTTACTCTACATTTCTCGAAATTGCGGTTGCAATAGGATGTGTATAGCACCCTTACAAGAACCGAACTGAGCAGAATCAACACAGCATAGACTATAAGCTGATTGGCGCTAAGCCACGTAACGACGAACGCGATGAACAATTTAACAACAGCCTCTACTATCGATATGTAGGCAAACGCCGACATCTTCTCATAAGCGATGATAGCAGCATTATACGGGACACTCAAAAGATTTATAACAAACGTAATTACTGAGCACTGGAACACCCAATTGGCCGCNGTCATCCTCTCACTTGCGATNTTCATTCTCGTATTTAGAAACCACAAGCCGACCGTTTCCGCAAAAAACAATATAATAAGTCCAAGTACGATCTGAACGAAAATTGATGTCGCAAAAACTTCCTGAAGATTTCCATCATCCTTGCGTCCCAATTCATAGGTAATGAATCGGGAAATACCGGCAGTCAGNGATGCCGAGACAATCGAAAACATGGACACAAAGCCTCCAACCACATTATATATACCGAAATCATCTACTCCAAGAGCGGCAAGAACAACTCGGCTTGTGTAGAGCGAGACAACCATTATGAGTAGCATCCTGACATACAGGAGCAAAGTATTCTTTGCAAGTTTGCTGTTGTTTACAGTGGTCATCAGTGGTTTGTAGATTGGTTGTAGTATATTTCCAAAACCGCCGTCATTACAGGCGGAAAAGAAGGTGTGATTTACGGCTATAACGATTAATTCACACCTTATTGGTTGCAAAGATAGTAAAAATTTACTTATTCTTTAGGGAGGGAGCGGCGGGGGAAGGCGTCGATGAAGCTGGCGGGNGTGGAGTTGTAGATCTCTACNCCGCGATGGGCGGCATAGCGGGCTATGGTGAAGTAGGCCTTGAAAGCTATATGGAAACTCAGCAGGAGCTGGTGGAGACGGATGTTTTTGTAGACCGAGGCCACGCGGGCATGTTCTTCNTCATTATCCTTGTAGAAGTGAGGNTGGATGCTGACCACCGTGTTATCATCATCNACCTCAAGGGTGCGCGTCCATGAATGGTCGGCACCGGTTAGATAGATAGTGCGGTAGCCCATCTTCATGGCCACCATAATAGCGACAATCAGCACATTGCGCGGTCGAGCCATTCCCCGTCCGGAAGAATAGGCCATGTTTTCAAGCCAGTGGAATCCCTCCACGCCGACCATATTGAACGTCTCCACCTTAATAAGAGGGTTGGCAACATGTCTGATCACAGCCTTGCGGCGCTCTGTCGGGACGAATACGGTCATGGGCCAGCTGACGCGTTCATTCAGATTCTGCCAGAGAAGCCGCACATTCGGGTGGGGATCATCGAAAGTAAAAAACGCCGGATCGGCCATCACATAATAGTCCGGACGAAGCTCATAAAACTCTCCGGCATTTGCGGCGAAATTCACAGCCATCAGCGGATGGGCGCGAAGCGCATCGGCATGATCACGCATCGTGTCGGCCAGCGAAGGCCCGTTGCCCATAATAATAAGAGGACGGCCGGCGGCATCGGCCACCTTAGTGATACCGCAGCGGCGGCTCTGCAAGGCGATCTTCGCAATGCTTTTGACCGAAGCAGCCGATTGTTTGAAAAAATTACTGATTCCACTCATGCCGGCAAAATTAGCAAATAAATTCGAAACGGGAAGTCATCCGGATTGCACATTTGGCAATAAAGTGTGCCGATTGTTTGCGTACTTCGACCTGTAGAGCTAACTTTGTCGTTACATTTCAGCAAATGGCCAAAGATTCACCTATACAGATCGATCTTGATGCAGTGGTGCGCACACGCTTGCCGCGCTACTATCGCTATATTCCTCGGTTTCTGATCCGCAGGCTCGCCAAGATGATCTGTCAGGATGAGATGAACGATATGCTCCGCAAGTGTGACGGTAAGCGTGATGCCGAATTTTGCCGCGGGGCGCTCGACCACCTACAGATCAGCTACGACGCATCGGGCATGGAAAATCTCGATCCGAAAAACCGCCGAGTGATTCTCGCATCCAACCATCCGCTGGGAGGGCTCGACGGAATGATACTGATCGACTTCATCACGCGCGTCTACGGACCGCCGGTAAAATTTATTGTCAACGATCTGCTCATGGCCATCGAACCGCTCAGCGGTGTGTTTCTTCCGATCAACAAACATGGCCGTCAGTCGCGCGAAGCGTTCCGACAGATCGACGAGGCCATGGCCTCCGATACCCCGATCATAATATTTCCCGCCGGCCTATGCTCGCGCAAGGGAAAGGATGGGAAAATCGCCGACCTTCAATGGCAGAAAAACTTCATCAACAAAGCGATCGCCCACCGGCGCGATATAATTCCGATCCACTTCAAAGGGCAAAACTCAAAGTTTTTTTATAATTTTGCACGACTGCGCACCAGACTTCATCTGCGGCTGAACCTCGAAATGGCCCGGCTGCCAAAAGAAGTGTTCCGCGCACGATCATCCCGATTCTCTCTAACGGTAGGCTCACCCATCAGCTGGCAAAGCCTCAGGGGAGGTGGCGACGCACAGCAACAGGCTGATGCGATCCGCCGGACTGTCTATTCGCTTGGACAATCAAGCGAAAACACCGTTACAACAGAATGATTATGAAACAAGAGATAATAGAACCGATAGCTACCGAACTGCTCGAAGCCGAGCTGACCGACGAGACCTTTCTGCGTCACACCAACAAGGGAAACAACCGGATCTACGTGGTCGATGCCCACACAGCGCCAAACGTAATGAAAGAAGTGGGGCGTCTGCGCGAGATCGCGTTCCGCGCCGCCGGCGGCGGAACAGGGAAAGACTGCGACATCGACCAGTTTGACATCATGAATCCTCCGTGCAGGCAGTTGATAGTATGGGATCCCGATGCGCGTCTGATCCTCGGAGGCTACCGCTATATAACCGGGAGCGACATCGCCATGACAGCCGATGGGACTCCGCGGATAGCAACAGCCCACATGTTTCGCTTCTCGCCACGGTTTCTCACCGACTATCTCCCCTACACGATTGAGCTCGGGCGCTCTTTTGTCCGACTCGAATACCAATCGTCGAAAGCCGGAGCCAAAGCGCTTTATGCTCTCGACAATCTCTGGGACGGCCTCGGAGCGCTGACGGTGATCCATCCCGAAATAAAATATCTCTTCGGCAAGGTCACCATGTATCCTTCGTACGACCACGACTGCCGCAACATGCTTTTGTATTTTCTCAACAAGCATTTCGCCGACCGCGATGGCCTGGTGAGCCCGATCCAGAGCCTTGAAACCGGAACTGACCGCGAGCAGATGGCCCTCACATTCACCGGCAAGAGCTACGACGAGGACTACAAGATACTCCACCGAGCCATCCGCGCTCACGGAATCAACATACCTCCGCTNGTCAATGCCTACATGAGTCTCTCGCCCACGATGCGAGTGTTTGGCACAGCCACCAATCCCGAATTCGGCGATGTGGAAGAAACCGGCATTCTGCTCACCATCGACGAGATACTCGAAGAGAAAAAACGCCGCCATATAGGCACCTATACTCCCGCCGGATCAACNACGGCAAATCAATCATCCCGCCAAGACCAGCAATGAAACTACGAACGCCCCGGGAAATAACCGACNCCACGCTCGCAATCGGTCAGACAAAGACCGGACTTTCCACATCTAAAACGATAATTCAAGCCATTCAGGCCGGAGCATTCATAGCTCTCGGAGGGATCCTATCGGTCATGATAGGCTATGGATTCCCGGAAATCAACGCCGGCAATCCGGCATTGCAAAAGCTGTTAAGCGGCCTGATGTTTCCTGTCGGGCTGATCCTGACGGTGTGTCTCGGCGCAGAGCTGTTTACCGGCAATAATGCCCTGCTCATGCCCGGACTGATCAAGCGCGATTTTGGCTGGAGAGATGTGGTCCGCAACTGGGTGCTCGTCTATTTCGGCAACTTTATAGGAGCCATAGCGTTTGCCTATATCATGGTTTATTGCGCCGGACTCACAGCGGCAGACCCCTGGCATTCAGCCATCAAGAGCATGGCGCAAGCCAAGACCTCGCTTGGGTGGGGAGTGGTGTTTGTCAAAGGGATCGGGGCCAACTGGTGTGTATGTCTGGCCGTGTGGCTCGCACTGTCGGGACACACACTGCTTGAGAAAATGGCCGGATGTTTCGTACCGGTCATGGCATTCGTGATCCTCGGCTACGAACATTGCATAGCCAACATGTTTTTCATTCCGCTGGGAATGATGGAAGGTGCGGAGGTCGACGTCGCCACATTTGTCACAGCCAACCTCATCCCGGCCACGATAGGCAACATAGCGGGTGGTGGACTCTTCGTGGGAAGTCTGAGCGCATGGCTCCACCTGAAAAAAAACAAAAAATAACCACCGCAAAGCAGCAAGACAACAATTATTTTTGTAAATTTGCATCTGAAAGCAAAAAAATAATTTTCAAACCCTAAAATAGAAACAAAAAAATGGTAAGCTACAAAGACTTAGGTCTGGTCAACACCCGCGAGATGTTTGCCAAGGCCATCAAAGGCGGATATGCAGTTCCGGCCTTCAACTTCAACAACATGGAGCAGCTTCAGGCTATCATCAAAGCTGCGGCTGAAGAAAAATCGCCTGTAATCCTCCAGGTTTCGAAAGGTGCCCGCAACTATGCAAACGCTACACTTCTCCGCTATATGGCGCAGGGAGCAGTGGCATACGCTAAAGAACTCGGCTGGGAAAATCCCCAGATCTGCCTCCACCTCGACCACGGTGACAGCTTCGAGCTCTGCAAATCCTGCATCGACAACGGCTTCTCTTCAGTAATGATCGACGGTTCACACCTTCCCTATGAAGAAAACGTTGCCCTGACCAAGAAAGTGGTTGACTACGCTCACCAGTTTGACGTGACCGTTGAAGGCGAACTCGGCGTACTCGCCGGCGTTGAAGACGAAGTATCTTCTGACCACCACACCTACACTGATCCCGAAGAAGTAATCGACTTCGCAACCCGCACCGGCTGCGACAGCCTCGCAATCTCGATCGGCACATCGCACGGCGCATACAAGTTCACTCCCGAACAGTGCACCCGCAACGCAGAAGGCAAACTCGTTCCGCCGCCGTTGGCATTCGAAGTACTCGATGCCGTTATGGAAAAACTTCCGGGCTTCCCCATCGTGCTCCACGGTTCGTCGTCAGTTCCCCAGGAATATGTTGACACTATCAACAAATATGGTGGCAAACTTCCCGACGCTATCGGTATTCCCGAAGAAGAACTCCGCAAAGCAGCCAAGAGCGCAGTTTGCAAAATCAACATTGACTCAGACAGCCGTCTTGCAATGACCGCAGCCGTACGCGAAGTGTTCGCTACCAAACCCGGCGAATTCGATCCGCGCAAATACCTCGGTCCGGCTCGTGACGAAATGGAAAAACTCTACAAGCACAAAATCGTTAACGTGCTCGGTAGCAACGGCAAGGCTGAATAATAGCTGACNGACAAACGTCTATCGCACATAAAAGGCGGCGTGTCATTCATTTGACATGCCGCCTTTCTTTTATTGAGCCTCCCCAACATATAATAAGGGAGCATTAAAAGAAGATTAACGGCGGAGGGAGTAGACAGCGAAGGTTGTCACCACCGCAAAGCAAAAGAGCGGGAGGATAAAGGAGAGATTGACGGCGGGAAATGAGGCCACTGATCCAAGATCAATGATCATGGCCTGAAGCGGGGGCATCAGCGCTCCGCCGACGATCGCCATCACCAGAAAAGAAGCACCAAGATATGTGTCCTTACTGTCGATACGTTCGAGCGATATGCCATAGATACTCGGAAACATGATAGACATGAACGCACTGACTGCCACGAGGGAATATAGGCCCAGCATATCGGTGAATATGACAGCTCCGGCAGTGCAGATCATTGCACCGCACCCGAAAAGCATGAGTAATCTGCGAGGATCATAGNAGCGCATCACAGCCGTGCCAACGAATCGAAATAACAGCGACAACGACATGGCACATATATTATATGTCTGACCCTGGGCCTTCGTAAGACCCAACCGTTCGGCATATTGGATTATAAATGTCCAGACCATTATCTGAGCGCCAACATAGAATATCTGAGCCACTACTCCGAAGCAATATGTAGGGTTGTGGAGCAGTCGGCCGAGAGTGCCGGAGGTGGTAACACTACTTTTGTCGGCCACGGCGCGAGGCATACGCACAAGTGCTATCACCACAAAAATCACCAAAACCACAAGGCCGATGGCCACATACGGATCCCGGATCACTGCCAGATCATGAACTCTTATGGCAGACTTTTCAGCAGCAGAGAGCGAATCGAAAATCAATCGTCCGGCGGCATCGCGCTTCTGATCGGAAATCAGATTGGGGAGGATGATGAGAGAAGCGACAGCCATACCACACAATGAACCCACAGGATTGAAGGCCTGCGCGAAATTCAGCCTGCGCGTGGATGACTCTTTCGGNCCCATCAGAAGGATATAGGGATTGGCGGTGGTTTCGAGAAAAGCGAGGCCAAACGTCAGNATATANAGCGAGATGCAGAAGTAGGAAAACTGCTGACATGCAGCCGCGGGAATAAACAGGAATGCACCGACAGCATATAGTCCNAGCCCCATAAGGATACCGCTTTTATAACTGTAGCGCCTGATAAATAGAGCAGCAGGGATNGCCATGGTNGCATATCCGCCATAGAAAGCAAACTGGATCATGGAGGCTTTTGTAGCGCTCAGTTCCATGACAGTCTGAAAAGCGGCCACCATAGGGTTTGTTATATCNTTGGCAAATCCCCACAAAGCAAACAAAGCTGTGACCAGCACAAATGGCCACAGAGCTTTTCGCGGGACAAGGGGATATTTTTTTCCGNTTTCGGTCATTTTATAAAGTAATAAATAATCTTGCAAAGATAATACTTCTATTCTTAGAAACTGTTTAAAGTTATGAGAATAAATTTTATATACTCTGATTTTAATGATCTTTCAGGCGATTTTTGCCAAGTTTTATCGGTCACGATGCCCGCATCGCTCCCTCTTCAACTTGCAAAACTCATCCTAAAATATCCTCAAAATCATTCGCACATAATTTTAAACAGTTTCTTANNAATCAAGATGGCATTTGTATGATCAGGTTTGCAGAGATTTCCCGTCTATTTTGCTTTGGTGGGGAGCGCGGCGGGAGGGAGGGGANTTGGGGATTTGGGCCGAGGATTTGGCTGTTTGTTTGGATCGGCCGAGCACGGCCGATNGACCCGACANNCGGCTGATGTTATTTTTTTTTGGGGGNGGGTGGAAGGATTTCAAGGGGCGCTTGCTGCCGGTTTACCTTTGGGGAGCGGGGGCAGCTGCCGCTTGTTAGATTGCTTTTTTTAT
>JAAVEX010000044.1 GCA_014801065.1 Barnesiella sp. | reverse complement strand
TCATTCGCACATAAATTTAAACAGTTTCTTAAACTCTATGGTCCGACATCAACAAAAGGTATTAATGTCCGAATCGGAGAGGAAAAATCTTATAAATCAATTCAAAGGACATTAAAAACTTTGGCTGTAAGCAATTTAGTTGTATCGGATGGTGCAACTAATAATGTCCGGTATCGCTTAACTTAGGACAAAAGTAGTCTAATAGAGCTCAAAACTTAGGACAAATTAAACCTTCTTTGACCATCTCTATCTTACTTATTAACTTAATAAATTGAATACAAACAAATTAACTTAGAACAAATTTAGGTCTAATAAATCGCAAAACTTGCGNCAGTGNCGAGATTCCGTCCTAATTATCACTCTAACAGGTTCATTTTAAGGATTGTTAAGTCAGTGACTATTGTATTTGCGAGAAAAAATGGCTAATTTTGCATTATTGAAACCGAGGTTTAACCTTAGTGGAAACCGAAGGATCGCAGAGGNTTTCCGCAACGCATAACAAGGCATTGAATAATGACGAAGCGAATGGGTGTGCAACGCGTGTCCATTTCACAAAATTTATCATGTAAGCCTTTTGAATATCATCTACTTAACTGNAATAATGCAGNACAAGTGGGACCACCGGTTAGGAATCAAGCAGTTACGACGACAATTGTGGCTGCTTTTACTTTTGCTGAGAGAATATATTTTATGACTGATTTTGCTGCAATAGATTTTGAAACCGCCAATGGCAAACGTTGTTCGGTGTGTAGTGTGGGNGTTGTGGTGGTGAGAGGAGGAGAAATCACTGATCGATTCTACAGCCTGATCGAGCCCACACCAAATTATTATACACATTGGACCACGAAAGTNCATGGGCTTACAAAAGCGGATACCGATGGTCAGCCACAATTTCCTGAGGTTTGGGCCAAGATCGCCGATATGATCGAGGGGTTGCCGCTGGTGGCACACAACAGNCCTTTTGATGAAAGCTGCCTGAGGGCCGTGTTCGAAGAATACGGAATGTGTTATCCCAACTATACGTTTTATTGCACTCTGGCNGCNTCAAGGCGCTGTCTTAATATCCCGAGCCACCAGCTACATCTGTCGGCCGCAGCGTGTGGCTTCAATATGGAAAACCACCATCATGCGCTTGCTGATGCCGAAGCCTGCGCCGCCATCGCCCTTAAGCTTTTGTAAATTATCAGAGTGTGATTCCATCGATCGCAAGGCCCGCTTCAACCCCTCTTCATCACTCAAAAATCATACAAAATCATCTAAAAAATAATTGGCAGACAGATTTAAACAGTTTCTTTCAAAAAGTTATATTTTTCCACTAAGATGAAGAATATCAATTATTTTAAGACATTATATTACAACTTCCATTTCTGGGGATTAAAAGGGTTGCGCAAACTTCCTTTGATTATACATAGCGGAGTCGTCCTTAAGGATATGAGTGGTAAAATTACGCTTATGGGAGATATGAGAAGAGGTATGCTGAGATTTGGAAGTCCTGAACCGCTCGCCACTTTCGACATGAGATTTGAAAGAACAACTATTGATATCTCCGGAGAAATGGTAGCTTATGATAATGTCCATATTGCTCAGGGTAGTCGTATTAGCATTAATGAGGGGGCGGTTCTTACGCTTGGAAAAGATTTTAATAGTACGGGAAACTGTGCAATCATCTGTGATAAAAACATCAGTTTTGGCGAAGGATGCCTACTGTCCTGGGATATACTTATAATGGATGCTGATTTCCATAAGATTTATGACCGGAATGATGAACACATAAATCCTTCAAAGAATATTGAAATAGGTGATAATGTGTGGATTTGCTGTAGGGTAACCATATTAAAAGGGACAAAAATTCCTAACAGCTGTGTAATTGGGGCTGCATCCGTGGTGACAGGAAAGTACTCAGAAGAAGGCTGTATTATCAGCGGAAACGGGAATAATTGCCGTGTAGTCAAAAGGAATATTCATTGGCGACAATAAATCATTTTGGCCCAAACACTCTCTTGATGTATTTGTAGATGATATTTAATATTAGCGTTATAATATTATCGCAGTAGAGGCTACATGACCAGGGGCACCACAAGGCCTGCGAATATGAGAAGGACACTGCTCACGGCGTAAGTGACCGTATAGCCCATCACCGGAATCGTGGAGTCGACGCTATCCTGAATTGCACCGAGTGCGGCTACAGCGTTGCGCGCTCCGGCCACGCAGCCGAGAGTCACGGCTGCCGGGAAGCGAAACAGCTTGTTGCCAATGAAAATACAGATGATAAGCGGCAGCGTGGTGCAAACGATCCCTACGAAGAAGAGTCCGATACCGGCATGTTGCAGTCCCTCGATAAAGGTGGGACCGGCCGAGAGTCCTACCACAGCGATGAAGATATTCAGCCCTGCATTGTTCATAAACCATACCACCTGTCGGGGAATATAGCCGAATGTGGGGCGCTTGGAGCGCAACCATCCCATGACGAGACCGGCTATGATCGCTCCGCCGCTTGTGGTGAGCGACAGCGATATGTTGCCGAGTTTCAAAACGAGAGTACCGATGATGCATCCAATGGCTATACCGAGTCCGACGAACACCATGTCGGTTTCGTTGCTCGGACGGTCGCTGTAGCCAATCTCGGGCACAGCAGTGTCGACATCCTCGGGCAGGCCGATCAGAGTGACCACGTCGCCTTTTTCAAGACGCAGACCGCGGCTCACGGTTAAAGGAATATCATGGCGAAGCACTTTATGGACCATCACACCATGCATATACGGCTTGCATCTGAGCTCACCGATGGTCAGACCGGCGGCCCCATCCTTTGCCACAGTGACGGGGAGATTTTCCGTGGAGAAAGTGAGCAATTCATGATCGGTCACTTCGGGGCCGATCCAGGATGATGCAGCAAGAATGGACTCACGCCGGCCGCTGAGCACCACGATATCGCCCTTTCTCACTCGCAGATCGGGATCAGGATCCATCACCTCTCCATTGATGCGCAGGCGCTCAACGAATAATCGATGGTTGCGCGACTGCCCGTGGCGCTCTAATTCCTTAACCGTTCGGGGTCGGTCAAAGAAATCATTTTCACATCTATAGGCACGAAAAGAAATTGGTCGGTTGGCCACAAATTGACCCGGATTCGGAACAAAATCGCCCGANTCCATCTCCTCTTCAAGTTTACGCGTCTCGGCGCGCACCTTCTNGATTCCGCCAAGCAAGACCGGACCGAAATTGGCTATGATCCATGCCGTGCCGATCGTGCCAAAGATATAACACACGGCGTAGGCCGAAGGAATATATGAGATCAACTGGTCCTTAGCGGCCTGATCGATCGACATGGACCGAATGGTNTCTGATCCTACCCCGATCACGGCCGATACGGTTTGGGAACCGGCAAAAATACCNACACCGAGNCCCTGATTGTAGCCCATCAGCGAACACACTATCACACAGACAGCAATGCAGACACAACACTCTATGACGGCAAACGCTATCTGCTTCAANCCCTCGCCCTTGAGCGAACGGAAAAATTGTGGTCCGACACTATAGCCTATCGAAAATANAAACAGCAGAAAGGCCACNGACTTAACCGTATCNGAGATAGGTATGTCCATCTGCCCGACCAACACCCCGACAAGAAGTGTTGCCGTNACGGGTCCGAGCGAAAACGACCGCCAGCGCAGTCCTCCGAGCCAGAAGCCAAGTCCAAGTGTAAGAAAAATAGGGATTGANGGATTGTCGCGTAATGTCTGAATAAACCAGTCTGCCATATCTTTAAACTATTAGCGGGTGATGAAGTAAGAAAATCGGCCCGCGCAGAATGGTTGGTCGGACCGTAATCTATAAACCATCGGGGACTCCGGATGGTTCAAAACGGCGATACGACAGCAAGATTACGATAAGGGTGATCGCTTCGCTGACAGGTATTGCAGCCCAACATCCTATCTCAGGCAGCAGAATCGGCACAACAAAAAACGCCGGCACGAGGATAATCACCCCGCGTAAAAGCGTCAGCAACATGGCTCTGAGCGGCATATCGATACTCTGATAATATCCTATATAGGCGATATTTACAGCAAACATCACCGCACAACTCGAATAGATCGGCAGCCCTTTTANGGCTAAACGTCCGGCTTCGGATCCGGCAGGNATGAACAGCTCCACGATCAATGGCGACAACAGTGAGATAAGCCCGAAGGAGATCNTACCGCANAGCAGAGCTACACCCACACTTAACCGCAACGTTTCGCGCACNCGGCCCACCGCCCGGCGGCCCACGTTGTAGCTAATGATAGGNTGGGCAGATTGGGCAACGGCATTGCTCATCATGAATATAATAGGAAACAGATAGCANGCTATACTGTAGGCCGCCACTCCCGAATCGCCGAAATANCTCATAAACACATAGTTGCCCGTGATCATCATAACCGACATAGCAATTTCAGTGACAAAAGCCGAAGANCCGATGGCCATAACNCTGACNACNTTGCGCATCAANGACCGCGTCGATGCAACGAGCNTGATAATATAAGGNNTACGGAAATAAGCNATCGTCATCAACCCTCCNACAATGATACTCGTCGAAGTGGCCAATGCCGCCCCTTTTACACCCATCCCCATAGGNAAGATCAAAATNTAGTCACCGACAATATTCAACACCGCCGGCACCACATTGATCATCATAGCATATTTAGGGGAGCCATCAAGCCTGATCACCATCATCCCAATGCTACTCCACGTGAGAAACACCATGCCCGGCATTAACCAGCATAGATAGTCCAGCGCATTACCCATCAGATGCTCGGAAGATCCCAGCATCAAAGCAACATGGCGCGGAAACAGCAGTGAGGCAGAGGCGATCATCACCGACACCAGAGTGCCCACCCCAAACGACTGGCTGACCACAAGTGATGCCCGCCTACTGTCGGATGAAGCAAGAGCTATCCCGCCCACCACCGATGCACCGATGCCGAGCATCAGTCCAATACCGGTGTTGACCATATATAGCGGCGCTATGATATTGACGGCGGCAATACCGTCAGGACCAACACTGCGTCCCACGAACACACCGTCGACTATAGTGATCAGTGCAGTAAAAATCATGCCCAGCAAGGTCGGAAAAAATATTTTTCTAAACAGTCTTGCCACGGGAGCACTGCCATAGTCAAGACCACCGCCGCTCGCGCTCCCCTCTTTAATTTCCATATTTGTATTCATATTTATTGCAAAGATAGGAATTTTTTGTTGGGGTCTAAACAATTTTAAGATTGACGTGTTTAGATTGTAGTGAAACGAACAAACAGAATTATTACTAACAACTCATAAAACCGAAATTAAAATGAAGGATCTTAAAGGAACAAAAACCGAAGAATGTCTGAAAATGGCTTTTGCAGGCGAATCACAAGCCGCCACCAAATATTCTTTCTATGCCAAGAAAGCTCAGAAAGATGGCTATCAGCAGATTGGCGCTATCTTCACCGAAACAGCACACAACGAACATACTCACGCCAAACTGTGGTTTAAACTCCTTCATGGCGGCGATGTTCCCGCTACTCCCGAAAATCTCGTTGATGCAGCTGCAGGCGAAGAATATGAATGGGACGACATGTATAAAGATTTCGCAGCCACTGCCCGCGAAGAAGGCTTCAACGATATCGCCCGCATGTTTGAAATGGTAGGCGAGATCGAACGCACCCACATGGAACGCTATCGCACCCTCCTGAAAAATATCGAGGATGGTCTGGTGTTCTCACGCGACGGCGACCGCATGTGGATGTGCCGCGAATGTGGCCACATCCATATCGGCAAGAGCGCTCCCAACGTATGCCCCGTGTGCAAGCATCCGCAGGCATTCTTCGAGCTTCGTCCCGAAAACTATTGATCTAAGACAAAAATCAAACATTCTCTACGAGCAAAGAGGCTGCATCATTTTTGATGCGGTCTCTTTCGTTTCTACACATATTTTTTTTGTGGAACTTCCGCTAATTTGCTAACTTTACCGCATAAAAAGGCCCTATACGGGATAACCAACTTTCACCCTCTACAGTCACTATGAAACTGATCCTTGAAATAGAATATCATATAGCTGCCGGCGAATCGATCTGCGTGGTAGGCAATCACCCCATGTTGGGCGGAGGCGACACAGCCACCGCACCCGACATGACTCCAACCCAAAAAGCAGGAGTGCAGCGACTTGAAATCGACCTGCCGGACCACACGGAATCAATCACCTATCGCTATGCGCTGCGACGCGACGGAATGATCACACGCGACGAGTGGGGCGACGATCGCATCCTGGAGTTTAGCCCGGATCTGCGTTCGGTTTCGGTCAGCGACCATTGGCATGATCGGCCATCGGACATTCCATTTTATTCCACGATGTTTACCGATTGTATCTGCCGCCGAAAGGATCTTACCCGGCCAAAACCGATAGAACCGTCGACGGTGACTTTGGAAGTGAGCGCTGCTATGATCCCCGAAGGATTCACTCTGGCCATTGTGGGGAGCGAACCGGAATTGGGAGCCTGGGATCCTCATAGAGCTATTCTGATGAACGGAAGCCGGATACCGCAATGGAGTGTGTCGCTTCCCCTTGACCCTCTGCGCGGAGATCGAGCGGAATATAAATTCATACTCATCAATGAGGCTGACGGTGAAGTGGCAGGCTGGGAGGAGGGGTCAAACCGTATCCTCGACATGTCTTACGTTGCCGATGTTGAATCGTTGGCATTCAGAGGCATGCACTTCAAAAATCCGCTACCACTATGGTGTGGGGCCGGCGTAGCCATACCGGTATTCTCGCTGAGATCCGACAGCGATTTCGGTGTAGGAGACTTCTACGACCTCAANNTGCTTGTCGACTGGGCCGCAGCGACCGGACAGAAAGTGATCCAGATCCTTCCGATCAACGACACCACAATGACCCATACATGGCGCGACTGCTATCCCTATAATGCCAACTCATGTTTCGCGCTCCATCCAATGTATCTGCGGTTAACCGAGATGGGCCGGCTTAACGACACCGCTGAACAAGAGCAATTCGAACGTACAGCCCGGGAGCTCAACAGCCTTGACAGCGTGGACTATGAAAAAGTAAACAAAGCAAAAAACAGCTACACCCGACGCCTTTTCGAACTGCATGGCGAACAAGATCTCGCCTCCGACGACTTCAAACGATTCTACAAAGCCAACATCCGGTGGCTTAAACCATACGCCGCATTCTGCACCCTGCGCG
>JAAVEX010000043.1 GCA_014801065.1 Barnesiella sp. | reverse complement strand
TGAATGGTTTGCGCATAACGTGATTGTTTATGGTAAATCGATTTGTTGCGTAAAGTTACTGTTTTTTCGTCAGAAATCAGCGCTCTATTATAAATAATGTGTGGGCATCGCATGTTTAGTAAGTCATGAAAATTAGTTTATATCAACCTTTGAGTAGTTAAGTCAATCTTCGTGCTTGTTCATCAGTCATTATGGAGCCCCATAACTCCTTCTTCGCAAGTACGAATCTTACTCATAACTACTTCAAATTTTATTATAAACTAATTTTCATGACTTACTTAACGGAATTTGGACAAATGAACCTAAATGATTATTAATGAGTGCTAAAAATCTGAGTGGGATTAAACTTGGGCTGTCATTGTTTGTCATATAGACGTAGACCGAACGAAACAGACCGGTCGGTCCGACGGAAAAAGAAATCAATAATAGAAATAACGATAACACTTAAAGAAAGAAATTATGAAAAAGAAAATGATGACTCTCGCACTCGCAGCAATATTCACCATGGGCGGACTCAGCGCAATGGCTCAGACCACTCAGCAGGATCGTCCCGGCGATAAGAAAGAGTGCTGCAAGAAAGATGGAAAGAAATGTGATAAAAAGGATGGAAAGAAATGTGGCAAGGAAGGAAAATGCGACAAGAAGAAAGAATGTAAGAAAGCTCAACAGTCGCTCTTCCAGGGATTGAACCTCACCGAACAGCAGAAGGCTGCTATCGCTNAGATCCCCAATCCTCGTCAGGTGATGAAGGCTGCCCGCGAAAACNCAAAGGAAAGCAAGCAGGATCAGAAGATGTCCAAAGAGATGCGCGAAGCTTTTGTNAAGAATGTGCGTGCTGACTATCTCAACAGCATTAAAGGTGTGCTTACCGGCGATCAGTATGTACAGTTTCTCGAAAACTTCTTCACCGATTCGCAGGCCATGAAGCCCGGAAAGGGTCATGGCGACAAGANGAAAGATGGTAAGAAAATGAAAGACGCCAAAAAGATGGGCGACCNTAAGAAAGGTCCTCAGGGCAAAGAGCGTGGCGAACGTCGTCCCGAAAAGCAATAAAAACAGCAAAAGAGATACAGAAAAANAAATGACGGTGTGTCGACTAAATCTGACACACCGTCATTTATTTTTTTTACTATATATTATAATGGTTAAAATTTATAAGTCACGCCGATGGATATAGGCAGACGGTTGAAGTTTTTGATATACTGATATTTTATCTCAGCGCCAACCGACAGTTTTGAATTGAGTGCATATTCAGCTCCGGCACCTACGTTGAAGAAGAATTTGTTGGCCGAACCGTTTCCGCCGTAGTCCTCATCATCTTCGAATTCGGCGTAGCCGGGTATATGGTCGAAAGATGTATCGGCATCTTCCGAAGGTTCGAAACCCGCCTTAACGTGTGCATATCCCAGACCTACCAGAGGATATACATTGATCTTATCGGTGACCTTGAAGAGATAATGAGCGTTAACGCCCAGAGTAAGAGCATCGGAACCTTTCGCCTTGAAGCCATAGTCGAGAGCTGCTTCCAGTCGGATGGGGTTGGTCAGATTGTATTGAAATTTTGCACCGAGGCCAAAGTTGGTCACTGAAGAGCTTTTTTCAAGACAGGGGGCCACGCCGAGGTTGAGACCTACTGCCATGTCGCCCTTCTGCTGAGCCGTTGCACATAGAGCCATTACAGCCGCACACATTGAGATAATGATCTTTTTCATAATGATGAAGAATTTAAGAGTGTGATAATAAAGGCATCCCGCGGCTCTTTGGATGCTGATCCGATAAAAAAAAGAGTGAGCCGCTTAGCAATACCTTTCGGATTGACAGCCTCACCACAAGGCCTCTGACAAAAGATATGCATGAAGACAACTCACCCATTTGGTGATATGAATTGTGTAGGACTACCCGCTGAAAGCGTGCAGGTCTACACTGTGCATAATCACAGCGGACGAAAGTTTCGGTGCGGTCTCTGACTTCAGATTATTGATGAACAAGGAAGTGTGGTGATTTGTCAATCGTCAGGGAGTCACTGAAACTCTAATTCTAATTATGTCTGTCGGAGCGAATGCTCGGTTCCGACGGTGCAAAATTAGAATAAAGGCAGCGATTTGCAAAATCTATTCCGGAGGAATTTTCATAAGCCTCACGGGTGGGTTGTCAGTTTATGGCTGCAAAGTTATTTCAGAGACTCCGTTGGATCAAGTCCATTTGTGTCCTTTTTGGGGTCTTATTTTCAGCTATCAGTGAGGCATCAGTGAGATGTGGGTGCGCATGGAAGGGAAGTTAAGCACTGAGCCGGTCTTTGGTGAACTGAACACTATTCGGTTCAGGACATCAATGTCTACCACGAAATCGAGTCGCTGCGGATCGTTGTCGTCTATGCTCACTTTGCCCTGCTCAATGACGAAGGTGCGGTTGTTTTCTTCGATCATGCGGTCGTGGACTCGGATGGTGCAACGCCAGTCGGGGTTGGCAGTGGCAATCTGTTGCAGACACAACTCCACGTTGACGATGCGGGCCATTCCGCGCGAGTGGAGCTGGCGCGACGATTTGTTGTCGGCGGGAGCGAGATAGCGGAACGGTTTGTCGGGGAATTGTCGGCGCAGCTGGCAGAGGGCAGCCCGTCGGCTGTCGGCATCGCAACCAAGCACTTCAAACACATGGACAGCATCGGCAGTGGCGGCGGCCCATGCCATAGCCGCGATCGGTTCGTCTTCGCGTCCGATCACCACAAACGTGCCTCCCGGGCGCATGGCGAGTTCGTCGAGAAAGTCGATAAACTGACGGTGGGAATGAAGCACACCACCTGCACGCTGATGTTCAAAACGTGTGAAAGCCTGATATATCTCTTCGGAATAGTGATTTTCCACGGGGTGATATTCATGCTCCGACGGAGCGTTGAAAGTGTGTAGCGACGTGAATCGCTGTGTGTCTGTCAGGAAAACCGTTGAGAAGTCAAAGCGGTCAAAGAAGAAGTAGAGGAAGTCATGAGCGGGAATGAGCGCGCAGAGCATATCGCCACGATCGTAGGCCTCACGCACCGCCCGATTCATCAAGTCGGTCATATACCCTTTGCCGCGGGCATTTCGTCGTGTCACCGCGCCACACAGATAAGTGATCGGCACTTCCTGCCCGTAGAAATAAAACTTATATGGTTGGGCCAGCAGGGAGCTGACGGTTTTGCCATCTATTTCTACGGTCAGCGCGTCGGCATCGCGGTATATTCTGTCGAAGTACATGTCGAGGTACTCGTCGGAGTCTTTGAAACATTCGCGCCAAAGGTGGCGCACATCATCTTTCTTGCTCATGGTTGCTGCTTCTGAAAATTTATTCGTCTTGTTGTCTGTAGACTTAACGCTTTGAACGGCGAATCTGTTTTGGGTGAAGGATGATGTCTGCATGGGATATAGTGTTTAGGGCGTTGATAAATGTGTTGTTAGTTGTCAGATAATTGTGGTTGACTTTGCAAANTTATGAAGAAAATTGCCGGTAAAATAATTGTGCGGTTAATTGATGTTAAATAGATTGCGGAGATGTTACAATATNGCAAAGGCTGCGACTTTGTNTGGTNGCAGCCTTTATAACTATTAAGGAGTGTTCGATTATTGGTGAGCGGGACGAAGGAGATCGTTGACGGTTTTTACCGGATTGAATGTCTCGATCGGGACTTCGACAAATGCCGTATTCCAATCGCTCATCGCTCCGTTCCATAGTCCGGGAAGTTCCATTGCGCGCAGTTCCTTGCCGTGGGACGATTTCGATGATATNAATCCCGTGGCCGGATCTACATANTCAGGGAGGTTGAACTTCAGGTTGTGACGATCCTTGATATAGCACACCAGATCTACGGGGTTGAAGTGGGTGGCTTCTTTGAGAAGTTCGGCATAGGCCNNATTGGCGGGATCGATCTGGTTGGATTCGAGAATCTGAGGCGATGCCGATCCGTCGGGGTTTACGGCTATAAAGGGGCCGCCGCCCGGTTCGCCTTCGTTTCTCACCATNCCACACACGCGCAGCGGACGCGAGAGTTTGTCGTGGATGAACACGGCTCGTTGAGTGAGATTGCCCTCGGTCAGGCGGCTATCGGCGATCGAAAGGCGCGTGTGGAGAAATTCGGCCATTTCGTCAATGACCGAGGGATCGTAGTTGCCTTCAGCCAGTAGGGTGAGGAAGTGGTCGATGCGATCGTGAAGCTGCATGAGGTAGCCGGCGATCACCTGCTTGTATTTCACGGTGGGTTGACGTTTGGAGTCGGGCACCACATTGTCGATATTTTTGATAAACACTACGGCCGACTGCATNTCGTTGAGGTTTTGGATCAACGCGCCGTGGCCGCCGGGACGGAACAAGAGGTGGNCATCTTCCATAAATGGAGTGTTGTCGGGGTTTGCGGCAATGGTGTCGGTAGATGGCTTCTGCTCCGACAGGCTTACGTTAAAGGTCACGCCATACTTCTCGCTGATGGCGGGGATCACCTGTGCGAGCTTCTCTTCGAAGAGCGCGCGGTGGTTGCCCGACACGGTGAAGTGGAGATTAACTACGCCATCGGAATTTGCGGCTGTCTGAGCGCCTTCCACGAGCTGTTCTTCAATGGGAGTGCGCGCGCCTTCTGTGTAATTATGAAATTTGAGAAGACCCTTGGGGAGATTGCCGTAGTTNAGGCCTTCGGGTTTGATTATGGCTGCAATTATATCTTTATAGCGTCCGGCAGCTTTCAGTGAAGCAACGTCGGTTCCGTGGATGCGATTGACCGCTTCGTCAAGATCAGCATAGAAAGCCATCTTGTCGATGTTTTCGATCAGCTCGGCAANGGGTGAGCCTTCGGCAGGCTGCTCGGNCGGGCCGTCGACAAATTCAAAAAGGGCCTTGAACATGCGCGATGCCGCTCCTGAAGCAGGTACGAATTTNCACACTTCGCCACCGTCGGCCAGATATTGCCGCCAGCGCTCGATTGCTTCTTCCTGCGCGCTCTCGGAAAGACAGGTGATTCCGTGTCCTGTTCGGGCCACATCAGTGATTTTCAGGTAGGGGAAGCCTGTGGCAAAACGTTTGAGTTGTGCTTCGGCCNGCTCGGGAGTGATTCCTTTTTCATTAAGGAGTGTGAGATCTTCTTCTCGAAACATAGATGTTAAGGTGTATGGTTAATGGTTTTGATTTGATTGCCAAAGTTAACAAAATAACAAAATATATTATGCTGAAAAAATAAAAAAATGCGATTTTTTCGAAAGCGTTGTGTTATCTTTGCAGATAGAACCGTGTCAGATCGCATGGCGATTATTAAGCATAGTGTAAAGAAATAGATGGTTAGATCGTAANNAACAANAATGGACAGATCGAAGATATTTGCCGATGTCAAGGCTGCGGTGGAATGTATGCGTCGCGGAGGGGTGATCCTTTATCCCACTGATACGGTGTGGGGGCTCGGATGTGATGCTTCCGACAGCGAGGCTGTGCGTCGGGTGTTTGAGATAAAGCGACGTGCCGAAGCCAAGGCTATGATTTCGCTTGTGGGATCGGTGGCGATGCTTGAACGCTATGTCGGGGATATTCCTGATGTGGCCTATGATCTTGTGGAACTTGCCGACAAGCCGCTGACGGTGGTGTACGACAGTCCGCGTGGGATTGCGCCCGAACTTATCGCNTCCGACGGCAGTGCAGGATTCCGAGTGACATCGGAGATCTACAGTCAGGCCCTGTGCAGGTCGCTCGGCCGTCCCGTAGTGTCGACCTCGGCCAATGTGAGCGGACACCCCACGCCGCGCTTCTTCGCCGAGATAGAGNGTGAAGTGATTGATGCTGTGGACTATGTGGCTGCTTATCGGCGCGACGACCGGGAGAAGCATCGATCATCGTCGGTGGTGAAGATATCCAACGATTGTTCAATCCGAATCCTACGNCCTTGATAACCGTATGACAGCAGAAAACCGTTGCAGACTGGGGTATGTGGTGGCCGACTATCTGTCGACCAATATAGCCGTGGCCATTTTCAACGTGATCCGCTACTATCAACTTCCCGTCGCTTTTCAGTCGTATAAAACGCTGGGTGAGTTTCTCGGTTCGCGGATGCCGGTTGCCGGTCAGATATTATTCCCTTTGGTCATGATGATCATATATTATATGTCGGGCAACTACATGAAGGTCTTTCTGCGGTCGAGGGCAGGCGAGTTGCTGTCCACGATGTTCAGTTCGTTTGTCGGGACACTGATATTGATCTTCGTAGCGTTGATCAATGACCTTACGCTCGACAGGACGCATGATTACGAGCTGTTTATCGTACTATTNCTGCTTATTTTTACTTGTGTCTATCTGCCTCGTCTGATTCTGACCGTTTACAATCAGCGCAAACTGAAAAAAGGCGAGGTGTTTTTCCCCACTGTNATCATCGGTTATGGATCATACGCCGATCTTTTCAGAAGTCAGAAATCCAAATTGTTTCCCAAGATGGGAATGAAGACGGTTGGATTTGTCGACTATGAAAACCGAGGTGNCACGATTGTCAGCATNGACGGTCTGCCGGTGGAAAATTTCAATGATATAGAGCGGGTGTGTGCCGATAAGGATGTGAGCCAGATTATAGTTATCCCTCATCCCGACGGGATAGATCGAACGCTTGATGTGGTGTCGAAACTGTATGCTCTTGATCGTCCGGTGTATATTGCNGGCGATAATCTGCCATCGTATGTTTTCAGAAATCAGATTCTCAATATGAAAGCCGAGCCATATATCGATGTGACCGGCGGGCGTCTGAAATCTTCGACTATCTGCTCGAAGCGTGTGGCTGATATCGTGATCTCGGCCTTGACACTGACGCTGATAGCTGTGCCAATGGCCATCATCGCAACGATTGTGAAGNTCGATTCGCGCGGCCCGGTTTTTTATCGTCAGACGCGTGTGGGTCGCGGCCATAAANATTTCAGTATCATAAAATTCCGCACTATGTATTCCGNTTCGGAGAGCGACGGCTGTCCGGCCCTGTCACATTCGGGCGACGATCGNGTGACCCGCTCGGGGCGCGTTCTGCGTAAATACAGGCTCGACGAGCTGCCACAGTTTGTCAATGTGTTGCTCGGCGATATGTCGATAGTGGGTCCGCGTCCTGAGCGACCCTACTTTGTTGAGAAAATATCCGAACGCGAACCTGCCTATCCGCTGATCCACAGAGTGCGACCCGGCATCACATCGCTCGGCATGGTGAAATACGGCTATGCCTCAAGTGTNGATGCNATGGTCACACGCTCGCGCTACGATCTGCTATATCTTGATAACTTATCTATAGTCACTGACCTGAAAATCATACTCTACACTATCCGCACCGTGATNACCGGCAAGGGAGTGTAGGGTGACAACTCAAAGAATATGGAGCCAATGGAATTCAACGAACCCATAGCAAAGTCGCCCGGACGACTGACACTGCTGTTCAGNCGGCTGCTCATCTGGCGCGAACGTCACATATCCGAAAAGGCATTTGTTGTGATGCTTGCGCTGATAGTAGGGACGCTCGGTGGTTTTGCCGCGCTTCTGCTTAAATGGCTCATTCACACTATTCAAAGCGCATTGAGTGGTTATCTTGTGGTGAACGGCGGCAACTATCTCTACATGGTCTATCCCGCTGTGGGNGTGTTGTTGGCCATGCTCTTTGTGCGCTATGTGGTGCGTGATAATATCAGTCATGGTGTTACGCGTGTGCTCTACGCTATATCNCAGAACAAGAGCCGGCTAAAGCGTCACAATATCCTCTCATCGCTCTGNGCCAGNTCGGTGACCATCGGNTTTGGTGGNTCGGTGGGTGCCGAAGGTCCGATTGTCTTTTCAGGAGCCTCGATCGGNTCGGCTGTGGGGTCGCTCTTTCGTATGGGACCGCGAGTGCTGATGATTCTCGTGGGATGTGGTGCGGCAGCNGGTATAGCCGGCATATTCAAAGCTCCTATTGCNGGNCTGCTTTTCACACTCGAAGTGCTGATGATTGATCTCACTACCGTATCAGTGATGCCACTTCTCATCGCCTCGATCGCNGGAGCGGTTGTGGCCTATACTTTTCAGGGCTANGAGGCTGAATTTTTCTTCATGCAGAGCGAACCGTTTGTCACATCGCGCATACCCTACGCTGCCCTTCTGGGAATATTCTGTGGACTTGTNTCGCTCTTTTTCACCCGCTCGATGAACATGATGGAAAACATGTTCCGNCACATCAAAAGTCCGTGGACACGATATGGNGTCGGTGTGATAATCATGGCCGGACTNATTTTCCTCTTNCCACCGCTTTATGGCGAGGGCTATGGATCAATCGTGGCGCTTCTCAGTGGCAATACGGAGGCGATTGTCGATGGNTCGATNTTCTACAGCGAGCGCAATTCAGTGGTGTTGATCATCGCTTTTGTGGCAGCATTGACTTTTACCAAGTCATTTGCCACCTCGGCCACTAACGGAGCCGGCGGCGTGGGCGGTACGTTTGCCCCCTCTCTCTTTGTTGGATGTATGGCGGGATTCCTCTTTGCCTATTCGATAAACAATATATTCGGATATGACCTTTCGGTAAAGAATTTCGCCNTGATGGGNATGGCCGGAGTGATGGCCGGAGTGATGCACGCACCTCTGATGGGTATCTTCTTGACGGCAGAACTGACCGGAGGCTATGAACTCTTTCTGCCGCTGCTTATCGTGGCTGCCATTTCCTATTTCACGATCAAGATATTCGAACCTTACAGCATCTATGCGATGCGTCTGGCCCAGCGCGGTGAGCTGATCACNCACCATAAGGATAAAGCNGTACTGACGCTGCTTAAACTCGATAATGTGATTGAGACAGATTGCAAGATTGTCCACCCGGAAATGGATCTTAANGAGATGGTGAAGGTGATATCTCAATCNAGCCGCAACCTTTTTCCNGTGGTCGACGACCGCGGCAAACTGCTCGGAGTGGTGCAGCTCGACGATATTCGCAATATAATGTTCCGGCCTGATCTCTACCGACGTCTGCACGTGGGTAAATTCATGAGNGCNCCACCGGCACTGCTCGACGTCAATTCATCGATGGAGCAAGTGATGAAGACNTTTGATGCCACNGGAGCATGGAACCTCCCGGTGGTGGACAAAGGCCGCTATGTTGGTTTCGTTTCCAAATCCAAGATTTTCAACTCCTATCGCCGTGTGCTCGTCCACTACTCNGAAGACTGAGCCANATATTTGAAAACGTTGCCGGAAGATCAGTTGTTAATTCCACTTAAAATAAAGAGTTTCTAAGCTTTATTTGCTACTTTTGCAGATTATGAATAGGTTAAGACTCCGGAAGTATCTGATCATCATAGTGGTGACGGTTATACTCATTGTGATTGGCTGGTTGATTTACAGGATGTTGACTCGTGAACCGGCGCAGCCGGAGTGTCCCACTGTGGCGGTCGAAACAGTCGAAGTCGACAATATCAATATTTACGGCGAATATGTGGGGCGCATACGCGCTCATCAGTTTGTTGAGGTTCATGCCCGAGTNGAGGGATATCTTGAAAAGATTTTATTTAAAGAGGGATCATATATTCGCAAGGGGCAGACGCTTTTTGTGATCGACCCCCGACTCTATGACGCTTACGTAGAGAAAGCCCGGGCTCAGCTCAGCAAGGCGGAGGCGATTGCCATGAAGGCTGAGCGCGACCTTAATCGCATACGGCCACTATATGAGCAAAACGCGGCTTCACAGCTCGATCTCGATGATGCTATCGCTGCCTACGAAAGCGCTAAAGCAGAGGTGACGGTCAGTCAGGCCAATCTCGTTCAGGCAGAACTGACCCTCGGCTATACGGCTGTAAGCTCTCCGATTAGCGGATATATTTCCGAGCGTGTGGTCGATATAGGCACGCTTGTGGGCCCTTCGGCCGGCAAATCGTTGCTCGCTACCATAGTGAAGAGCGACACGGTGCGCATCGACTTTTCCATGACTGCGCTCGACTATCTCAAAAGCAAGGAGCGAAACGTCAATCTCGGGGCGCGAAGCGATTCGGCCAAGTGGGACTCGTTTGTCACTATCACACTGGCCGACGGTACGCTCTATCCTCACAAGGGTATTGTGGATTTTGCCGATCCTCAGGTCGATCCAAAGACCGGCACATTCTCCGTGAGAGCCGAGATGCCTAATCCCGATCAGAGTCTTCTCCCCGGCGAATTTACTAAAGTCAAAGTGCTTCTCGACGTTAGGGAAAACGCCATAAAGATCCCTTCAAAAGCCGTGGTGATTGAAAAAGGAGGAGCCTATGTCTATGTGGTGCGTCCCGATAGTGTGGTTGAGAAGCGTTTCATTGAGACCGGTCCCGAGCTCGGCAAGAGTATAGTGGTGGAGCGAGGATTGGCACGCGGCGAACGCATAGTGGTTGAGGGCAGTCACAAGGTGGTTCATGGAACCAAGGTGAGAGCGGTCGCGCCAACAGCCGCGTCAAAAGAAAACGAAGAGGAATAAAGCAGGGAGCTATGAAAAACAATTTCTTTATTGGCCACCCCGTGTTTTCAATAGTGATCTCGATTGTGATCACTCTGGTTGGCACTATCGCTCTGCTGCTTCTTCCCGTCGATCAGTATCCCGACATTGTTCCCCCGGTGGTCAGAGTTACTGCTTCCTATCCGGGAGCCGATGCTCGAACGGTCACTCAGGCTGTGGCCACGCCTATCGAGCAGGAACTCAACGGCACTCCCGGAATGATCTATATGTCATCGACCAGCTCCAACACCGGCGGCTTCAATGCGCTCATCACATTTGAGGCGGAGACAGATCCGGAACTGGCTGCCGTCGATGTGCAGAACCGCGTGAAAAAGGCTGAAAGCCGACTGCCGGCCGAGGTGGTGCAAAACGGTATATCGGTGTCGAAGGAAACCGTCAGCAAGCTGATGACTATCACAATATCGTCGGATGATCCGAAATTCGATGAAGTGTATCTCAGTAACTACACCACGCTCAATGTGGTCGATCCGCTCCGGCGTATTCCGGGTGTGGGAAGTGTCAGCTCTGTTGGTGGACGGTATTACGCTATGCAGATTTGGGTGTCGCCCGACAAGCTGGCGGATCTCGGACTTACGGTGCAGGATATTCAGAGCGCCCTCAAGGATCAGAACCGCGAGAGCGCCGCGGGCGCGCTGGGTCAGGCACCGGCACGCGATGTCGACGTCACTATGCCGATTATTGCACATGGTCGACTATCGTCGGTCACTGAGTTTGAGGATATCGTGATCCGTGCCACCTCCAACGGCTCGCTTATTCGCCTGAAGGATGTGGCTCGGGTGTCGCTTGAAGCACAAAGCTACCAGACTGAAAGTGGTATAAATAATGCTAATGCCGCCGTGCTCAATGTGTTTATGCTTCCGGGTGCAAATGCTGTCGATGTGGCTGAGGCTGTCAAAAAAGAGATGGCGCTGATTGCGGCGGGATTTCCCGAGGGAATTTCCTATACCATTCCGTTTGACATGACCACATATATATCCGAGTCGATCCATCATGTCTACCGTACATTTTTCGAAGCTCTGCTGCTCGTGATCGTTGTGGTGTTCTTCTCGCTTCAGAACTGGCGTGCTACGATAATCCCGCTTGTGGCCGTGCCGATCTCACTTATAGGCACATTTGCCGTGATGCTTGCGTTTGGCTTCTCGCTCAATATGCTGACTCTTCTCGGATTGATCCTTGCCATCGGTATAGTGGTCGATGATGCGATAGTCGTGGTGGAGAATGTTGACCGTATAATGAACAGCCGCCATCTTTCGCCACGCGAGGCCACAAATGAAGCGATGAAAAATCTTGGAAGTGCGCTTGTGGCCATGTCGTTGGTGTTGTGTGCGGTGTTCGTGCCCGTTAGTTTTCTCCCCGGCATCACCGGGTCGCTTTACCGTCAGTTTACCATCACTATCGCCGTGTCGGTGATAATCTCGACAGTTGTGGCCCTAACGTTGTCGCCCGTGATGTGTTCCAAGATATTGCGCCCAGAATCAAGACGCAAAAAGCCGCGTGTGTTTCGCCGCATCAATATATGGCTCAATAAAGGCAACAAGATCTACTGCCGAATCATAGCCCGATCGGTTGAACGGCCTAAACTGATGTGGAGTCTGTTTTTTGCCGCCATATTGGCTATGATGGGGCTTAACTGGCTGTTGCCCACGAGCTTCATGTCGCAAGAAGACCAGGGATACTTCACAGTCGAACTTGAACTTCCCGAAGGAGCTACGATCGAGCGAAGCCGGCAGGTGGCCGATAGAGCGATGAACTATCTTCTTCAGGACCCCGATGTGGAGTATGTGCTCAACGTGACCGGCTCGTCGCCACGTGTCGGTACCAATCCCGCCCATGTGGCTCTCACCGTCATTCTGAAACCATGGGATGAGCGCGAAGCGGGAGGAATAAAAAAGACGGCCGAACGTGTGCGTCGCCATTTGTCGGAGTATGCCGAGAGTAATGTCTATGTGTTCATGCCCGCCGTTGTTCCCGGACTTGGCTCGTCGGGAGGTTTTGAGATGGTGCTTGAGGCGAGAGCCGATGCTTCTTATGAGGATTTGCAGAACGCCGTCGACACGCTTCGGAAATATGCTGCCGAATCACCTGAAATATCCGGCCTTTCAACATCGATGCAAGCCGATATCCCGCAACTGTTTTTTCAAGTGGACCGCGACCGGGCCAAGATGCAGGGTATCCCCGTTTCCGACATATTTTCGACCATGAAAGCATTTACCGGTTCGATCTATGTCAACGATTTTAATATGTTTAACCGCATATATCGCGTTTATATTCAGGCAGAGGCCGACTATCGTTCGCGGCGCGACAACATGAATCTGTTTTTTGTGAGAGCGTCCAATGGTGCGATGGTGCCGATCTCGTCGCTCGGTTCGTCGAGCTACACCACCGGTCCGGGTACAATGTCGAGATTCAACATGTTTAACTCCGCCACCGTTTCCGGACAGGCCGGCAACGGCTACAGTACAGGTCAGGCTATGGAGACACTGCAACGCATTGTGCTTGAAAAGCTGCCCGAAAATATCGGCGTGGAATGGAGCGGACTTTCCTATCAGGAACAGCATGAGAGTGGCAACACCGGTATGGTGCTCGGATTGGCGCTCATTTTTGTGTTTCTCTTCCTCGCCGCTCTCTATGAAAGCTGGACCGTGCCGCTCGCTGTCATTTTATCGCTGCCGGTGGCCGGACTGGGAGCATATACAGGCATATTGATATGCGGATTGGAAAATAATGTCTATTTCCAGATCGGACTTGTGATGCTCGTGGGACTTGTGGCGAAAAATGCAATCCTCATTGTTGAGTTCGCCAAGGAAGAGGTGGATAAGGGCACTGATGCCGTGAAGGCTGCCATTATAGCCGCCCGCCTGCGATTCCGCCCCATTGTCATGACCTCGCTCGCCTTTATGCTCGGGCTGGTGCCGCTGCTCATAGCAACCGGACCAGGTTCGGCTGCTCGCCGCGACATTGGCACCGGAGTGTTCTTCGGAATGTTGGTGGCAATCACCGTGGGGATCGTGTTCGTGCCTTTCTTCTTTGTCATGGTAGAGCGGCTTACGGCCAAACGATTCGGCGGCAAAAAGTTTTTTCATAAAAAATGGTTTCCAAAAAATGAATAGAATCATCCATATATTCATTGTATCTATATCGTTGATGTTTGCCTCCTGTTCGGGAGTGAGAAATCTCACCCCTGCCGAGGTGGATATCCCTCAGTCGTATGTAGCCACCTTATGGTCAGATTCGGCGTCGATAGCCGATATGAAATGGTGGGAATACTATACTGATCCGGCGTTGCACACCATCATAGAGCGGACTCTGGCCAATAATAAGGATTTTCTTAAAGCGGCTGCAAGAGTGGAGGAACTCCGCGAGCTTTACAACGCAGAGAAAATGAATCTCACCCCGACGGTCAATGGTCTGGTTGGTGGCGACTACGAAACCAACCGCTATCGCGGTGGCTCTCTCTCGAAAGATCCTGAAACCGATCTCAAGCTTACTGTGGCATGGGAAGTGAATCTTTTTGGAGCGGCTAAGTGGGCGCGCAATCAGAGCGAGGCTCAATATCAGGCTTCGGTTGAGGATATGCGCGCACTCCAGCTCACACTGATATCCGAAGCCGCTTCGGCCTATATACGCTTGCTCGCGCTCGACAATGAGTTGAGTATCGTCAGGCAGACACTCGCCACCCGCGAGCAGGCTCTTGAACATGCCCGGCTCAGATATGAGGGTGGGCTGACTTCGGAAACCGTCTATCAGCAAGCCAAGGTAGAGTATGCGTCGACAGCATCGCTCGTGCCTAATCTTGAGCGTCAGGTGAGAGTGGTGCAGAATGTGCTGACGCTTCTGATGGGAGAATTGCCGGCTGAGGATCTGACGCGCGGCACACTGTTGCTAAACACGGAGCTGCCTGAAAAGATGCCTCTCGGAGTGCCATCGCAGTTGCTTGAACGCCGGCCCGATCTGCGTGCGTCCGAACTCCGTCTTTCTGCTGCTATGGCTAATGTGGGGTTGAATTATGCCAATCGTTTCCCGTCGCTGAGAATCAACCTTTCTGCCGGCTTGGAAAACGACGGTCTGGTAAAATTCTTCCAATCACCATTCACATATCTGCTGGGAAATATCTCGGGAACAGTGTTTGATTTCGGGCGCAAGAAGCGTAAATATAAGGCGTCGATAGCTGCTTATGATCAAGCGCGTTATGCTTATGAGAAGGCTGTGATCACTGCGTTTACAGAAGTGAGTGATGCTGTTGCCACGTACCGTAAGGTGCATCAGAGCACATTGTTGAAGATGGAGCTGCGCGATGCCACCGGCAAATATGTCAATCTCGCCACGCTGCAATATCGTGCCGGAACTCTGCGATATCTTGAAGTGCTCGATGCGCAGCGTCGCTATTTCGAAGCCCAGATCGGGGTGAATAATGCTCTGCGCGACGAATATTTCGCGCTGATCAATCTCTACAAAGTGCTTGGTGGCGGCTGGTAATATCTGCAGTCGAACGACAAATAGTAACGATAAAGTAGCAAAACTTTTGAATTAGAGAAAAATTTCATTAAATTTGCAAGTAGTAAAATTTCGAATCCGAAAACTATTTTCAATCAAAAAAGATGAAGAAACATAATTTCTATGCCGGACCGTCGATCCTGAGCCAGTACACTATCAAGAACACGGCCGATGCTATTCTGAATTTTGCCGATACAGGCCTGTCGGTGCTCGAAGTGTCACACCGCAGTAAAGAATTTCAGGCAGTTATGGATGAAGCTGTCGCTCTGGTCAAAGAACTTCTCGATATCCCTGAGGGGTATTCGGTGTTGTTCCTCGGAGGCGGTGCCAGCCTGCAATTCTGCATGGCTCCGATGAATCTGCTCCGCACCAAGGCTGCGTATCTCGAAACCGGAACTTGGGCCGTCAATGCCATTAAGGAGGCTCGCCTGTTTGGTGAGGTGGACGTCGTTGCTTCATCAAAGGATGCGAATTTTACATTCATCCCAAAAGATTACACTATCCCGGCAGATGCCGACTATTTCCACTTTACATCAAACAATACCATCTACGGAACCGAGATGCGTAATGATCCCGATGCAGGTGGCGTTCGTCTGATCGCCGACATGTCGAGCGATATTTTCTCTCGCCCGGTGGATGTAAGCAAATATGATCTTATCTATGCCGGCGCTCAGAAAAATCTTGCTCCTGCCGGTGTGACCATTGCTATCGTGCGCGATGATGCCCTCGGCCATGTTGATCGCCCCATCCCCACCATGCTCGACTATCGCACGCATGTCAAGAAGGGATCGATGTTCAATACTCCTCCCGTTCTCCCCATCTTCGCCGCCCTGCAGACTCTGCGCTACTATAAGGAGCTCGGTGGAGTGAAAGAACTCGAAAAGATGGATCTTGCAAAAGCTGCCAAACTCTATGATGCGATCGATTCAAGCCGCATGTTTGAAGGCACAGTGACCGATCCGTCCGACCGTTCGATCATGAACGTTTGCTTCGTGATGACTCCGGAATATAAGGAACTTGAAAAAGAGTTTATCGATTTCGCATCGAGCAAGGGTATTGTCGGAATAAAAGGCCATCGCTCTGTGGGTGGATTCCGCGCTTCGCTCTATAACGCACTCCCGATGGAAAGTGTGGAAGTGCTTGTGGCAGCAATGAAAGAATTTGAGTCGAAACGTTAACAGAGCGCTTCAATCATGGCAAAAAAAATACTTGTCGCAACGGAGAAACCGTTTGCCCGTGAGGCGGTCGATGGGATCGCCCGCATAGTCGAGGATGCCGGCTTTGAATTTGCCCTCCTTGAAAAATATGGTTCCAAACAGGAATTGCTTGATGCCGTAGCCACTGCATCGGGACTGATAGTGAGAAGCGATATCATTGACAAGGAGGTTATCGCTGCCGCGCCTGAACTGAAAGTGATAGTGAGAGCAGGTGCCGGCTATGATAATATCGATCTCGAAGCGGCAACGGCTGCCGGAATCTGCGTTGAAAATACTCCCGGTCAGAATTCCAACGCTGTGGCCGAACTCGTGTTCGGTATGCTTGTGATGGCTGTCCGCAATATGTTTGACGGCACTTCCGGTTCGGAACTTAAGGAGAAATCGCTCGGCATCCATGCTTTCGGTCAGGTGGGCCGCAATGTGGCCCGTATTGCCAAAGGCTTCGGAATGGAAGTGTCGGCCCTTGATCCATATTGTCCCGATCAGGTGATGGTGGAGGCGGGTGTCGCTCCGGTTAAGAGCGTTGACGACCTCTATTCGCAGAATAAATTTGTGTCGCTCCACATTCCGGCTACGGATGAAACACGCAAGTCCGTGGGCTATGATCTGATGATGAAATTGCCTCATGGCGGTGTGCTTATCAACACGGCACGCAAAGAAGTGATTGACGAAGAAGGACTGGCTCGTGCGCTCGACGAACGTCCCGACCTCAAATATGTGGCAGATGTGAAGCCTGCCAACGCCGATGAGCTCAGCGAGCGTTTTGCCGGACGTGTTTTCTTCACTCCCAAAAAGATGGGTGCGCAGACCTCGGAGGCAAATATCAATGCCGGTCTGGCAGCTGCACGTCAGGCTGCAGCGTTTCTGACCGATGGCACCGATCGCTTCAGAGTAAATAAGTAAAAAAGCGAGATGACAGAAACCACATCTCCCTACGTTTTTGAAATGCCCATGCGTGTCCGCGACTACGAGGTGGACTCGCAGGGCATTGTCAATAATGCTGTTTATCTGCATTATCTTGAGCACACGCGCCATGAGTTCTGCCGCCATGTCGGCACATCGTTCCGCTCCATGCAGCAGAATGGTATCGACCCCGTGATCCGCAGGGTAGAGATCGAATATCTCAACCCGCTCGGTCTTGGCGATGAGATGGTGAGCTGTCTGGGGCTGCGCCGCGAGGGACCGCGTTTTGTCTTTGTTCAGGATATCTTCACTTTACCTGACCGGCGTCCGGTGGTACGCGCGCTATGCACGGTGGTGAGCCTTGTCGATGGACGGTTGTCACGTGGCGATGAGATTGCCGATGCCTTCCGCTCGTTTNTNTAANCCTCACACTGNGATCGCGNCACTATGGAGAATGATCAGCTCNTTNGACGAATAGCCTTTGCCTCGATGCGGGGCATGAACCGCCTTATGGCGGAAGAATTGCTGGCGCGTACAGGCGATGAGATGCGATTCTTCGACATGACTGAAAGNCANCTCTCGTCAGTGATGATGACCAGGAGCAGGCTCTTTTCCGACGACTANCGCCGGCGTGTGTTGGAACGCGCGCGCCGTGAAGCCGACTTTCTTGCCTCCACACCATCCGTCAGACCACTCTATTTCACCGATGCCGANTATCCGAAGCGTCTTGCCGTGGCNGATGACGCGCCGTTGATGCTCTACAGTTGCGGCAATGCTGATCTTAATCGCGGACGAATGGTGTCGGTGGTCGGTACGCGTCATGCCACGCCTTATGGCGTTGACTTTGTCAATCATCTCGTGGCTGATCTTGCTGAAATGATGCAGGACCCGCTGACCGTTGTAAGCGGACTGGCTTTCGGAATCGATGCCGCAGCCCATTCGGCATCGCTTAAAAACAAAGTGCCCACAGTCGGTGTGCTCGCTCATGGCCTTCACATGATTTATCCGGCGCAACATCGCTCGCTTGCGGCTGATATGGTGAGAAACGGTGGCGGATTGCTGACGGAGTTCGGGTCAAGTGATGCTATTCATAAAGGAAATTTTGTGGCACGAAACCGAATCGTGGCTGCGATGAGCGATCTCACTATAGTGGCCGANTCGGCAAAAAAAGGTGGCGCGCTGATCACTGCACGCCTTGCCTANGACTACGGACGCGATGTGGCNGCTCTTCCGGGACGTTCCTCAGATCGATATAGTTCNGGATGCAATGCCTTGATTGCGAATAATATGGCAGCGCTGATAGAATCTGCTGAAGATGTGCTGAAACTGATGGGTTGGCCTGAGGCGGAAGTNGTTGAGCAGCAACCATCCCTGTTTGTCGAGCTTGGCGATGATGAACNGAAAATAGTCGATTTCCTGACCGAAAAAGGGGAGGGGACANTCAATCAGCTGTCGGTNGCCACTAANATCAACGTCGGTAAGATAATGTCGATATTGATAGATATGGAGTTTAAGGGACTGGTNTTGAATTTTCCCGGTGGAAAATATCGCTTGGCCTGACTCAACATATTGAATCATTTNGTTGTTNGAATTTAAATAGACACCTTAAACCGTAAATATTATGGATAAGAAAGTAATTGCAGCGTCGGAACTGATCATTAATCCCGACGGATCTGTGTTTCACCTTCATCTCAAACCCGAGCAGCTGACCGATCGAGTTATTCTCGTGGGCGACCCTGCGCGCGTTGATATGGTGGCNTCATTTTTCGATACGCGTACATTTGAAGTTTCGTCGCGCGAGTTTCACACCATTGGCGGAACCTATAAAGGGAAGCCGATNATGTGTCTGAGCCATGGNATCGGACCTGACAATATCGANATTGTGATCAATGAGCTTGACGCACTGGCCAATGTTGATTTTACTACCCGTGAGGTGCGCGACGAACACCGCACGCTCACTCTCGTCAGAATCGGTACATCCGGGGCTCTGCAGCCNGAACTTCGTATCGGAACTCCCGTGATTGCTCAGAAGGCTATTGGATTTGACGGTGTGCTCAATTACTATGCCGGNCGCAATTCTGTGGCCGATATTGAGTTTGAAGATGCNTTCTGCAAGGCCGTCGGCTGGAATCCGCTTTGGGCNAAACCCTATGTGGTCGATGCCGATCCGGGACTTGTCGAGCAGATAGGCCGCGACGATATGGTTAAGGGAAATACCATATCGGCTGTTGGATTCTATGGCCCGCAGGGTCGAGAACTGCGACTGGCTCTCGCTAATCCCGATCTCAACCGACGCATCGAGGAGTTCAGGTTCAATGGACTTAAAGTGACTAACTATGAGATGGAGTCGGCTCCGCTTCAGGGTCTGGGCAAGCTGATGGGGCATCGCGCTATGACTGTTTGCTCGATCATTGCCAACAGAATGAACCACGATGCTACTCCTAATTATAAGACTGCTGTGCGCGATCTTGTGGCAACAGTGCTTGACCGCATCTGATGAAAATCTACGCTGCCCCGCTTCAGGGGTTCACTGAATCGCCCTGGCGAGTGGCTCACGCTACGCTGGCGGGTGGTGTCGACGAATATTTCGCCCCTTTCTCGAGAGTTGAGAAAGGGGCGGTGCGTCGTCGTGATATCCGTGATTTCATGGCCGATGGAGTGAGTGATGGCTCGCACAGCGTGACTCCACAAGCTATTTTCCGCGATGTTGAAGAGCTTCGTATGATTGCGGACACTCTTTTTGAGGCGGGGGCATCTTCGCTTGATCTCAACATGGGATGCCCGTTTCCGCCTCAGGTGAAAAAAGGGCGTGGCGCAGCAATGATTAGTCGCCGGCCGGTTATCGAGGATGTGGCGAAGCAGCTTGAGAGATGGCCGGAAAAGCAGTTTTCAATCAAGATGAGGCTTGGTGTAGATGATCCGCATCAGTGGATCGATATCATCGACGTTGTTAACGATATGCCGTTGCGCCATCTGACGGTGCATCCACGCACGGCATTGATGCAATATGGCGGAGATTTACTTATGGATGAATTTCAGCAATTGGTCGAGAGATGCCGCAGGCCGTTGGTGTTTAATGGCGATCTTGTCTCGCCGGCCGACATCGAGAGGATAGCCGGGCGTTATCCCGATCTTGCGGGGGTGATGCTGGGTAGAGGTCTGCTTTCTCGTCCTTCGCTTGCGCGTGAATGGCGTGAGGGTGTGGAGCTGGATCCGGACCGGCAGCTCTGTGAGGCTGTGGCAATCCATGATATGATCCTCGATCATTATGGATCAACTCTGCAGGGCGATCATCAGTTGCTACAGAAGATCAAACCATACTGGAGCTATCTGACCGACCTCTTGCCTCGCCGCGCAGCAAAGGCGATTCATAAATCCACGAGCATGAGTAGCTACAGGGCCGCCGTGGATCAGATCAGAAACGCAGCACTAATTCGGCCACAATCTGATCGCCGCTGTTGAGAGAGTAGACCGCATTGGAATGATAAAAATATTTCTCATAGTCAAGCCGCAGATCAAGAAACATGTTTTTGGATCTGATGTAGCTAAGGGTGGCTCCGGCGGTGATGCGGTTTCGTGCGGGATGATCAGTGGTCAGTATGCCCTCGGATGATCTGACCCCTGTGGAATGTGCCGTCATTCCGTCGAATCGGCCATGGAATCCGAGGCTGTTGAATATACCGGCTTTTACCGGCATCTGATAGTTGGCAAAAATGTTGTAGGCGTGACACGGTTTGTGACGGTCATGCGCGTAGTGTTTGTACATATATTCTCCTTCAGCGATCCATCGTCCTCTCTTCCATGTCAGGGCCGCATCCACGAGGTTGACTCTGGTGCTGTCGGGTGAGAGTGTCTGGAATCCGGTTGCAAGAGCAATATCGCCGGTAGGCTTATAGGTTAGTTTGGCGGCGTAGGAAAGTTTTCTGTGCCATGTGGAGTGATCTGAAATGGTGTTGGGATTGAAGGCACCGGCCTCAAGAGTTATAGGAAGCGATGATGGTGTCCACATTAGTTTGGCTCCTACGGCGCGAACGTTACACACTTCGCGCCCTATGAACGAGCGGTTGTTGAAATAATATTGGTGTGGAGCGCGAAAGGGATCGACACCAAAGGGCATTCTGAATTGGCCGGCCTGAATGGCAAAGTCCTTGACGGGCCAAAGACGGGCATACACGTCGAGAATCTTTATTTTGCCACGATCGCAGAAATCGGTCTGGATAAAATAGTCGGCAAAGGGTGCGATGTGTCCGTCGATTGTCAGACGGGCGTTGCGCACGGCAAAGCGATAGTCGGTTCGTTCGGTCGAGGCCTCGAAACGTCCACGGATGGTTCCGTGAATGTTGGGTCGATAGTCGGTTTTGGCGGAGGAATCGGCCGGTTCGGCAAAAACGGTAGCTGCTGCTGAGAGGAGCAGCGAAAGGGCGGCAATGAATCTGATTGGCATATTTTGCATGATGAATGATAAAAACCATGCAAAATTAGCCAAAAATGATCTTTCTCACAAGCTATCTGAACTGGTTGATCTCGGGGATATATGTGAATCCTGCCTGTGAGAGCTTGGTTTCGAGTTCTTTACGATCNATCTGAAGATCGGAACATAGTTCGTCGAGATTGGAATATTCATCGCGCAGGCGTGTATTGACCACGCTTAGAAGCATTATTGGATCGGATGGTAGTGGAAGCATACTTAAGATATTTTTAGTTCATCGCGTAGAAAAGGAGCCGTCGGCGAATCTGTGGCGGCAATCTCTTCGGGAGTGCCCTGAGCTATGATATGCCCGCCATTTTTTCCTCCGCCGGGACCCATGTCGATAACATGGTCGGCCGATTTTATCACGTCGAGATTGTGTTCGATAACCAGAACGGTGTTTCCTTTTTCAACCAGGCGGTTGAACACGCCAAGCAACACGTTGATATCCTCGAAGTGGAGACCGGTGGTCGGTTCGTCGAGAATGAACAGTGTCTTGCCGGTGTCACGTTTTGCAAGTTCGGTGGCGAGTTTCACACGTTGGTTTTCACCTCCGGAAAGAGTGGATGAAGGCTGTCCGAGTTTGATGTAGCCAAGGCCGATATCCTGAAGCACTTTTATTTTTCTCAAGATATTAGGCACTGAGGCGAAAAATTCCACAGCCTGATTTATGGTCATGTCGAGAACGTCGGCAATTGATTTGCCTTTGAATCTCACTTCGAGAGTCTCACGGTTGTAGCGTTTGCCGCCACACACTTCACACGGCACGAGAACATCGGGCAGGAAATTCATTTCGATAGTCCGGTAGCCATTACCGGAGCAGGCATCGCAGCGTCCGCCGGCGGTGTTGAATGAGAATCGCCCCGGCTTATAGCCTCGGATCTTTGCCTCCGGCAGTCCGACGAACAAGTTGCGTATGTCGGTGAAGACACCGGTGTATGTAGCCGGATTGGAGCGTGGCGACCGTCCGAGCGGAGTCTGATCAACGGTGACCACTTTGTCGATATTTTCCAGTCCTTCAATCTCGCTGTAGGGTAGAGGGGCAGTGTGTGAGCGGTAGAAGTGTTGGGAGAGGATAGGCTGAAGAGTAGCGTTGATCAGCGATGATTTGCCGCTACCCGACACACCGGCTACCACCGTCAGTGTGCCAAGCGGGAGCGAGAGCGTGACGTCATGAAGATTATTTCCGGTGGCACCACGCAGGATGAGTGTCTTGCCGTTGCCCTGCCGGCGATGGTCAGGAACCGGAATAGAGCGTTCGCCGTTGAGATATGAAGCTGTCAGTGTGCCTGCACGGAGCATCTTTTTCGGAGTGCCTTGAAACACTACTTCACCGCCACGCCGTCCGGCTTTCGGACCGATATCCACGATATAGTCTGATTCAAGCATCATATCTTTGTCGTGTTCGACCACGATGATCGAATTCGAAGCATCGCGGAGTTTTTTGAGAGAGGATATGAGTCGGTGGTTGTCACGCTGATGAAGTCCGATGCTCGGTTCATCGAGGATGTAAAGCACGTTGACCAACTCCGATCCGATCTGAGTGGCAAGCCGTATGCGCTGGCTCTCACCGCCGGAAAGGGTTGCCGAACGTCGGTCGAGCGAAAGATAGTCGAGTCCGACGTCGACAAGAAATCCAAGACGAGTGCGAATCTCTTTGATTATCTCGCGGGCTATCAATGCCTGGGTGGGCGACAGACGTTGTTCGATCGTTTTGGACCATTGATAGAGGTCGCTGATGTCGAGATGCGACAGTTGAGCTATGTTTTGCCCATCGATGAAGAAATGAAGGGCCTCGCGGTTGAGTCGCTGACCATTGCACTCCGGGCAGACTGAGCGGGAGAAGAACTGTTCGCTCCATTTATGGGCCGCGGCTCCGGCTTCTTCCTGTTGCTGCATCTCAATATATTTCACGAGCCCTTCGTAGGTCATGAAATAGTTTGATGTCGACATGGTTGCGTTGTCGATCACGAGCCGTTCGTCGGTGCCGTTGAGTATATCATCCAATGCCTCTTCCGGAAGTTGGGCAATGGGCGTTTTCAATGTGCAGCCATATTTTTTGCATATAGCCTCGATCTGCCAGAATATCATGGAGTTGCGATATTTGCCCAGAGGGAGAATACCGCCTTGATATATTGAAAGAGTCGGATCCGGGATGATCTTCTGCCGATCAATGATATTGACCTCGCCCAGACCTTTGCATCGCGGACATGCACCTTGCGGAGAGTTGAACGAGAAATTATGGGGTGCGGGTTCGCGGTATGACAGACCCGTGGTGGGGTCCATGAGTTGCTGAGAGAAGTGGAACACGGCATCGTCATCAACATCGTAGACCATCATCTGCTTTTCGCCCTGACGCAATGCCTCCGAAGTGGTTTCGCGCAGGCGGGTAAGGTCTTTATCGCTCACTTTCAGGCGATCTATGACCACTTCCACCGAATGGTTCTTGTATCGGTCGAGTTTCATTCCCGGGGTGATCTCCTTCAACTCACCGTCGACTCTCACCGTCAGATAGCCTTTTTTGCGGATAGATTCAAAGAGTTCTTTATAATGCCCTTTACGGTTTTTAACGAGCGGGGCCAGAATATAGATTTTCTTTCCGGCAAACCGATCAAGGATAAGATTGACAATCTTTTCTTCGGTGAATTTCACCATCGGTTCGTTGGATAGATAGCTGATGGCCTGACCTGCCCGCGCGAAAAGCAGACGAAGAAAGTCGTAGATCTCGGTGGTGGTTCCGATGGTGCTTCGCGGATTTCGGTTGACGGTTTTTTGTTCGATAGCGATTACCGGGCTAAGACCGGTGATTTTGTCGACGTCGGGGCGAGTAAGATTGCCGAGCAGATTGCGGGCGTAGGCTGAGAATGTTTCGATATAGCGTCGCTGTCCCTCGGCAAAGATTGTATCGAAGGCGAGCGACGATTTTCCGGAGCCGCTGAGACCGGTGATCACGGCAAGTTTTCCCAGCGGAATGGTTACATCGATATTTTTGAGATTGTTCACCCTTGCTCCGATAACGTCGAGTGATGTCGTGCGGTCGTCGCCGGTTGGTTGAGAGGGTGTTTTGCTCATTGTCTGGTCCAGTTGTGGTTGAAAGTGTGTTGTTGTTGAGTTGATTTGTAGAGCGACTCTTTAGTGGGGACTTTGACGCGATAGGTCTTGCCCGAAGAGTTGGGGAGAGATTTTGCTCTTATCCAAGGATTGGCATTGCGAAGCGTCAGATAGTTGATGCCATGGTCAATAGCCCAGTCGGCCCAGCTGTCAACCGGCTCGCTTACTTCCACTATCTCACATTCAAGAGGCTGATAGAGCTGATCGGCGGTGAGATGAAATCCGTAGGCCCCGGGATGTTCCATGATCATTTTCATAGCCATAAGTCGGAACATATAGCGCGAAGTCTCTTCGGTTAGATAGAGGTCGAATGCCGTTTCGGCTTGTTGTGCGGCAAGTTCGTTGGATATACGGCCCATGCCGCCATTGTAGGATGCGGCGGCTGATTCCCAATTGCCATATTTTTTGTAGGCCGATTTAAGATAGCGGCATGCTGCTTCGGTGGATTTTTCCACGTCGAAACGTTCGTCGACGTAATCATTCACTTCAAGACCGTATTCGCGTGCGGTGGCTGGCATGAATTGCCAAAGGCCGGCGGCTTTGGCCGGCGAAACAGCCGTGGGATTCATCGAGCTTTCAATGCAGGCGAGATATATGAGATCGGCAGGAATACCGTTTTTCTTCAATATTGGAGCTATTTCGGGGAAATACCGATTGGCACGCTTGATGGTAAGCAGTGTATTGCCGTGGGTGAAGGCAATAGCCGTCAGTTCACGGTCGAGGCGCTCGGCCATGTCGATGCGATCGAAATCCACTTCCTGATCGGCAAATTTCATTTTGCGCGGAGATGTCGGGTTGACCACGTCGGCCATACGGTCGGCTTTCGGAGCGGCCTGGGCCGTGAATGGGGCTGAGGCCAGTAGCACGGCTGCAAGAGTCAGAGTATAAGTTGTTTTCATCAGTTTGTGTAGTTGAGAATGTTGATGTCGCCGCTGAGATTATAGTTGCGTCCATCAGATCCTTTTGCTTTTATAACATAATAATAAACGCCTGCGGGCACGAGNTTTCCGCCATAACGTCCGTCCCAGCCTTGGGAGGGGTCATGAAATTCGGTCATTTTCTCGCCCCAGCGGTTGAATATATAACAATCAAACGAGGTGATTGATTTATAGCTTACTTTCCACAGGTCGTTGACCCCCTCTGTGGCTCCGGGAGAGAAGGCGTTGGGGCAACGAAGATAGGATTCGCCGATAAANACGGTGTAAAGATCGCTGAATGTNTCACATTTNCCTGAAGCATCAGCTGCCTGGAAGCGGAGATAATATGTGCCCATGTCGGTAAATGTGTAGTCAAAGTTGAGGTCGGAGGTGCGGAACACCACATCTTCCATCTCCTCGTCGGTGGCCATGAGCCATTGGGTGAACACGGCGGCATCGGTGGTTGCGGCAGAGAAACTGATCTNNGCCGGTGCTGATCCGCCAAGTGTAGTCTCTACTTTAATTTCGTTGTCGGCCTGGCGTGTCTGTTGCACTGCGGAAGTGATTGCGGCAANGCTTTGGGTGGTGAACANCGAGGATTTGATTTCCTTTTCCATGGCCCACTGTCGCAAAAAGCGGTCGCCCGTGAGCGTGAAGTAAGTGTTGCATAGCGGCGGTTCGATTCCAAACCGGCCGTCNATGTAGGCAAGATTNTGGGTGGTCGACGTGGATGTGAAAGAGACGTTTTCATTGTCGGCCANGAGANTGGTGTAGGAGAGAGTGATCTCACGGTCGATCTCCTGCGACCGTCCGGTGATTCCGTAGTAAACCATTCGGGGGGCTGATCCGGATGTTTCAAGAAAAGTGCGGTCACATTCCTGTTCGGGGGCAGGGCTGAGAGCATCGATTGTAAACGGATGGGCTGAATAGTCAGCAATCCAGTAGTATGATGTCTTGGATCCTTCGGCAAATATATATCCGGCATCGGGATCAACCGAGGATATAGTGATTTCGTTTCCCGATCTCGTTATGAGAGAGGGATCGACGGTGGAGGAGAATGAAGCTCCGCGCATGTCGAACCGTCCGACCTCAANAGCCGAAGCGGCGGCAGCCGAAGCGGCAGTANAGGTCAGCGAGAGNCCCGATGTGGTGTTGACCACNTAGACCGCCGTCAAGCCNGAACTTGCCACCGGTGTGATTTCCACNGGGCTATANGAATTGCCGCTGAAGGTGAGCCGAGCCGAAGCGTTGAGGCCTGCAAGNAGCANCAGAGTGAAAAGGCAGAGTGTTTTTGACATAATCGAGTAGAGAAATAACGCTGAAAAAGCTGAATTATTACCGAGAANAGCGATCAATTGACNGACATATCGGCGTTGAGACGCTGACGGACCACTTCATAGATAAGNACTCCGGCGGCCACAGAGACGTTNAGCGATTCGATGTTTCCAAACATGGGGATTGATACGAACGTGTCACATTGGCGTATAACTTCAGGTGATATCCCGGTGTCTTCTGCGCCGAGCACCANCGCTGTNGGCACGGTGTAGTCGGCTTTAGTNTAGTTGATTTCGGCTTTTTCCGATACGGCAACCACATTGAATCCGGAATCTTTCAGGAAGCGGACTGCCGAAAGCGTTGACTGCTCACGACACACCGGCAGATGAAGCAATGCGCCGGCCGATGTCTTGACGGCATCTCCGCCAACGCTTACGCTTCCGTGGCGNGGTATTACTATGGCATCCGCTCCTGCACACTCGCAAGTGCGCGCTATAGCTCCGAAGTTGCGAACATCGGTTATGCCGTCGAGCACTACGATAAACGGAAGCACACCTTCTTCAAAAAGCTGAGGCACGAGATTGGACAGCGAATGATAGGTCACGGCACTCATCATCGCTATCGCACCCTGATGATTTTTACGGGTGATTCGGTTGAGTTTCTCAACCGGCACCCGCTGCATGACCACGCGGTTTGCGCGTGCCAGCTCAATGAGTTCGGCGGCGAGCGGTCCTGAGAGATCTTTTTTGATGTAGATCTTGTCAATCTCTTTTCCTGCCTGAATGGCTTCGATGATGGCACGCAGGCCAAATATATAGTCGGATGGTTGCATCTGTTGGTGGATTTCTGATGGTGTTAAACGATTAATTATTTTTCGGAATCGGCATCGCCGAGAAGAGCTGCAGCGTTGGCTCGGGCCGCTTCCGAGTTAGGATTTCCTGAGAGCATCAGTGCGAGTTCGGCGATTCGGCCTTCGCGGTCAAGGCGAATGATGCGCGTGTGGGTGGAGTGATCGTCGTCCTCCTTAAATACTTTGTAGTGTGCCGATCCGCGTGAAGCCACCTGGGGGAGGTGGGTAATGGTGATGACTTGAATGCCTTCGGCAAGGTGGGCCATCATTCGTCCCATACGGGAGGCAATATCGCCCGACACTCCGGTGTCCACTTCGTCGAATATGATTGTGGGCAGGCTGAACATATCGGCCACCATGCTTTTGATCGAGAGCATCAATCTGGAGATCTCGCCTCCGGAGGCCGATCCGGCGATAGCCGTGGGCTGTTGGTTTTTGTTGAAGGCAAAGCGAAATTCAATTGTATCGATGCCTGTGGCAGACATATCAGCTTTTTCCACGGCTATTTCGCAGCGCAGATTGCTCATGCCAAGCGGCACGGCTGTTTCTGTGAGCAGCGTTGCGAATTTTTCGGCTGCATCTTTGCGTGCATCCGAGATCTCGCGCGCGGCCTCCATGGCTTTCTTCCGAGCCTGGCGCGCCTGCGCTTCGAGGTCGTTGAGGATATTTTCAGCATCGGCAAGATTGTCGAGACGGCTCTGGAGCGATTCGCGTAGGGCTATCAGCTGTTCGGGGGTGTCGACGTTGTGCTTGCGCATCAGTGTGTTGATTGCGTCCAGACGGTGTTCGATGTAGTCGAGATCGTCTACACTGGACGACGATGCCAAACCGCTGCGCAGCGAATCGATTGTTTCTGAAATATCGGTGAGTTCTACGGTGACCTGTTCAAGGCGCGCCGCAATATTATCCTCTTCCGGCAGCAGCGATTCGATCTCCGAGCAAGCCTGGTCAACACGCGAAAGCAATGACAGAATGTTGGTTTTACCTTCCGAAAGTGCGTCGGCGGCTTCCTCGATATAGCTTCTGAGCTCGGTTTGCTCAGTGGCAGTCTCCAGATCGGCTTGAAGCTGAGCGTATTCCCCCTCCTTGAGATCGACGGCTTCGAGTTGTCCGATCTGAAACTCCATGAAATCGGCGTTGTCGCGGTCGCGCATCAGTGCGGCCTTGGTCTGCTTGAATGCAGCCATCGCCTTGCGGAAATTGTTGTAGAGCTGGGAGTAGGCTTCGAGTCGCTGATCGTTGTCGGCGATCGCATCGATGATTTTCATTTGAAATTCTTCGCCGGCAAGTAGTTGGTTCTGATGCTGGGAGTGAATGTCGACCAGACGGCTGCCCACCTGCTGCATAGCCGTGAGATTGACCGGCGAATCATTGATAAAAGAGCGCGACCGTCCGGAAGGAGAAAGCTCACGGCGCATGATCAATGTTTTGTCGTCCCATTCAATGTCGTTTTCGAGGCAGAAAGCGCGCAGAGAGGCATTGTCACCGACTCTGAACACTGCTTCTATGACAGATTTCGACGAGTCATTGCGGATTGAGCGCATGTCGGCTCTACCGCCAAGCAGAAGCGACAGCGCACCGAGTATAATCGATTTACCGGCTCCGGTTTCGCCTGTTATAATGTTGAATCCGGGTTGAAATTCAATTGTTATTGCATCGATCAGTGCATAGTTGGATATGTGAAGCGATTCAAGCATTTTGATCAAAAAGAGGGTGGGAGGTTAGCGGGTGGGAGGTGGATTTTTGATATTGTTGAGGCGCGACTGCTCGGTGGGATAGATCTGCATCAGCATCTCGTAGATGTCGTCGCGTTCGCTTTGCGATCCTTTGCTATAGACGTTGACGAGTTCATCGATCTTGGCGTCGCGCCAGATGGTCAGTGCTACCGACATAGGGGCTGCCTGATATATCTTGCGAAGGGCATCAAGGCTCTGGGTGATGGTTGACCGTCCTTTGTCAGGGCTTATGCTCATTTGGTCAAGTCCTTGACGGTGGTATTGATAGAGCAGGTCGCGGAAGGCGGCGGTCTGCGGATCNGTGAAAGCGCTGAGCACCGCTGCGCGGTTGCGATTGTCCTCGAAGGCTTTCCATCCTACTTCGCCCGACGATTGGGCCAGCTGGACAATTGTGGCCAGACGGTCGAAATATTGTTGGCCGCCGCGTGGGGAGAATGAGTCGAAATCAACGGCGAGAATCAGATAGGCNTAATAGTTGAGCAGGGCGGTGAGGTTGCTCTCCATTGTTGTCTCTGAAAAAACGAGCGGTTCGTTCTCTCGATATGTGAATTCCACCTTGTTGTCCTTGAGGTTGAGCAGCGTAGTGGTGTAGGCGCTGTTGTAGACGGGGCGGGTGGACTGAATCTGAATGTCGCCCTTGATCACATCGTCGGTGTATTCGCCGACAGTGAGATAAAACCGACAGTCTATCTTTTCGTTTGGCGAAAATTGAGCCGGAGAGAATTTGTTTGTGTTAAGATAGTCATTTATAGCCTCCTGAAGTGTTTCAAACACGTGTTCCTGTCCCTGGATCTGGGATGCGTTGACCTCAACGGTGCAGTTGAGCTCCTGCGCCGCCGTCTGCTGAGGAAGCGCAAGCAGGCTCAGCAAGGTCAGAAGTAGGAAAGGTAATCGTGAATGTGACATTATTATAAATAAGGTGTATATAGGGTTAGTGGCTATTATATAACAATTATAAATCAAGTATTGCTTTCAGTATATCNAACGCAAGATCTTTTTTGGATTTGAGTGGAAGCCGGCTGTGACTGCCACAAGAATCGATGAGAGTCACCCGGTTTGTGTCGGTGCCGAATCCCGAGTCTTTATCTCTGAGCGAGTTGAGCACTATCATGTCGAGATTTTTACGTTTGAGTTTTTCCTCGGCATTGGCAATTTCATTGTCAGTTTCGAGAGCGAACCCCACGAGACGCTGGTCGTCGCGTTTGAGACGGCCCATTTCGGCGGCTATATCGGGGTTTTTGACAAGTTCGATAGTTGGAATATCGGACGTTTCGCGCTTGATCTTATGATCGGTGGGCGAGGCAGGGGTATAGTCGGCTACTGCTGCACACATGATGGCAATGTCGGATTGCGGAAACTGTCCGCGACACTGTTCGAGCATCTCCCGGGCAGACTCGACGGAAATCACTTTGACATCGCTATGCGAGGGCTTCAGGCTCACAGGTCCGCTGACCACGGTGACTTCCGCGCCCAATTGAGCTGCGGCATCGGCCAGCGCATAGCCCATCTTTCCGGTGGAGAAATTGCCGATGAAACGCACCGGGTCTATCCGCTCGTAGGTCGGACCAGCAGTGATCAGCACTTTCTTCCCCGTCAACGGTCGGTCGGCAGAAAAAAACTGTTCGATGATCTCGACGATGCGTTCCGGTTCCTCCATGCGTCCGCGCCCCACGAGATGGCTTGCCAGTTCACCGGAGGCGGGCTCTATGATGTGGTTGCCGTAGGAACGGAGCAGGTCGAGATTACGGGTGGTTGAAGGGTGAGCCATCATGTCGAGGTCCATAGCCGGAGCTATAAACACNGGGGCTTTGGCTGAAAGATATGTGGTCACGAGCATATTGTCGGCAACACCATTGGCCATTTTTGCAATTGTACATGCCGTGGCCGGGGCCACGATCATCAGATCGGCCCAAAGGCCTATATCCACGTGGCTATTCCACTGGCCTGTGTTGGCTGTGAAGAAATCGCAGATCACCGGTTTGCCGGTAAGGGCCGACAGTGTCACCGGGGTTATGAACTCCTTGCCCGAAGGGGTGATGACCACCTGGACTTCCGCGCCACGCTTNACGAGCAGTCGGATCAGAGATGCCGACTTATAGGCAGCGATGCCGCCGGTAATGCCTAATACTATATGTTTACCCGAAAGCATGGTGTGTTATTTTTTTTGAGAGTGAACTCGCAGATAAATTCGGGAGAAGGCGTTTTTGGTGTCCTGAGCGAAATCGCCCTGCATTATCCATCCATAGTAGCCGGTGTCGGTGCGGAGCACATCTTCGGCCGGTTTACCTTTGTATTTTCCGAAATTGATCACTTCGCGCTTCTTGTCGTCGTAGACCAGACGTCCGGCAAAGTCAACGTTACGGCCATGGGATGAGAATTCCGCCAGCGCCTTGACGTCGTTGGGCAGATCGGAATAGTGGTCGAGCTGGGCTTTAAGGACTTCGTAGGTGGCACGGGTGTCGACGTTTGCGGCATGGGCTCCGTCAAGTTCTTTACCGCAATAGAATTTGTAGGCTGCCACGAGTGTGCGCTGTTCTTTCTTGTGGAATATGGTCTGGACGTCGATGAAGCGTGTTTTCGACAGGTCAAGCACCATGCCTGCGCGATGAAATTCCTCGATCAGCATCGGAATGTCGAATTTGTTGCTGTTGAATCCGGCTATATCGGAGTCGGCAAACAGATCGGCGAGACTTTTTGCCACCTGCTTGAATGTCGGTTCGCCCGCCACATCCTCATCTGTGATGTGATGTATGGCTGTGGCTTCCGGCGGTATCGGCCGACCGGGATTGATGCGGCGTGTGCGTTCAAGCTCGCGGCCATCGGGCCACACCTTAATTAATGATATTTCAACTATACGATCGTCGGTGATGTTCACACCNGTGGTTTCGAGGTCGAAGAATACGAGTGGTTTGGTCAGTTTCAGTTCCATGACTCTTGTCGAAGTGGAGGATGTGGTAACGAGATAGTGTGTAGGACAGACGCTTGATTTATTCGCCGATATTCATGGGCATGAGGATCATGACGAGTTCGCAATCGGGCTCGTTTTCGGCAGGCACACAAAGAGCCGGACGGCTCGGATCGGCGATCTTCATGATGATCTCTTTGGTAGAGAATGTGCTCANGATCTCGATCAGATATAGGCTTGAGAAGCCCATGTGGAGTTCCGGACCATCATAGCTGCAGGCCACNGATTCCCAACCTGATGTGCCGAAGCTGTTGTCGCTGGCGCTCAGGCGCACTTCTTCGGGGTGGAAACGAAATTTGACCAGTCCGCCACCTTCGTCGCCAAACACGGCCACACGGCGCACCGAAGTGAGGAACGACTGGCGGTCCACNGTCAGCGAGTAGGGGTTGCCCGATGGGATCACTCTGTTGTAGTCGGGGAAATTACCCTTGATCAGTCGACATTCAAATGTAAAGTTTTCAGATTCAAAAATGGCCGAAGTGTTTGTTGCGGTCACTTTGATTTCTTCTTCCTTTGCAAATACGTTTTTCAGCACCGAGGCTCCCTTTACCGGGAGGATGAATGAGCAGGAGGTGTTGGGATGAGAGGTAGCNTTGGTGTAGCGCACGAGTTTTCTTGTGTCGGTGGCCACAAATACGATGCATTCCGGTTTAACATCCCAGAGTATACCCATCATCTGCGGACGGATCTCNTCGTTGCCCACGGCAAAGAGAGTGTTTTCGATTCCTTTCATCACCTGCTGGCATGAGCANACGAAAGTTTCCTTGTTTTCGTCGGCATCGCTGAAGGCTTTGTCGGGATATTCGAGTCCGTTGATNGCTACGGTGTTATAGCATCCGTTGCTGTATGAAATTTTCATCTCGAAATTTTCATCGTCGATATCGAATGTGATACCCTGGTCGGGGAGTTCTTTAAAGAGTTCGACAATGCGACGGGCATCGAGGCAGAACCGGCCCGAGCCTTCAGCATCGGTCACTTTCAGACGGCCTTCAAGGGAGTTTTCCATATCGGCAGCCTTAATAACGAGAGTGTCGTCGTTGAGAATAAAGAGGAAGTTGCTGAGGATCTGCATTGTGTTTTTGGCATTGATTATCTTGCTCACTGCCGAAACATAATTGTAGAGTTTTTTGCTCGAGACGTTAAATTTCATGAGTTATAGTTTTATTGTTTTTTTTGAATTCGATGTTGATTGTTGTAGGTCGGTTGTCAATCGAAAATATCTTCAATAGATTCTTCGACCACTTCCTGTTCGGTCGATGACGAGCCTTCGCCACTACCATAGAATTGTTTGTCACACAATGTGATATCTTCGGGGAAGTCAAATTTGTCAGATTGTGAATATGGGAGCGATCCGTCGGAGAACACTTTTTTCATAAACAGGCCGTAGATCGGGAGCGCCATGGCTGCACCCTGTCCGTAGCCCATGTTGTTGAAGTGGATGAAGCGTTCTTCGCCACCCACCCAGCATCCGGCCACGAGGTTGGGGGTGAAGCCCATAAACCATCCGTCGGCATTGTAGTTGGTCGTACCGGTTTTGCCTCCCATTTCGGCGGTGAGATTGTAGGGAGCGCCGCGAAGTCTCTTACCCGTACCGCTATTGACCACGTTCATGAGCATTGAGAGGATTTTGTAGTAGCCATCCTCAGAGAGCACTTCGCTCGGCTGAGGTGCAAATTGCGATATNATNTTNCCGTTGGAGTCAACGATTGCNGTGACGAAAATCGGATTCACTCTCATACCCTTGTTGGCAAAGGCTGTGTAGGCCGACACCATCTCGCGTACCGACACATCGGCCGGACCAAGACAGAGTGACAGNACGGGTTCAAGCTTGGANGTGATACCGAAGCTCTGCATCGTTCTCACGAGGCCGCCGGGCGAAAGGGTGCTGATGAGGCGTGCCGAGATCCAGTTGTTGGAGTTGGTGAGCGCCCATTTCAGGTCAACCATCTGGCCGACTCTCGCACGCCCTGATTTCGGGCGCCACACGCGGCCCTGTTCGTAGAGCACCGGCAGCGTGTTGGAGAACATGTCGCAGGGTGTGTAGCCCTCTTCCATAGCCATTGAGTAGAGGAATGGTTTGACGGTCGATCCGATCTGACGACGACCGGTCGATACCATGTCGTATTTGAAGTAGTCGAAATCCGGACCACCCACGTAGGCTTTGACATGACCGTTTTTGGGGTCCATGGCCATGAAACCGGTGCGCAGTATGTGTTTCTGATAGAGCAGCGAATCTCGCGGGGTCATGANGGTGTCCACTGCGCCCTTGTAGGTGAACAGTTTCATTTCGTGTGGCTTGTCGAACGAGGCTTTGATATCCTCTTCGCTGAATCCTGCTTTTTTCATCATGCGCCAGCGGTCGGTCTGCTTCATGGCGTTGCGGATCAGATGGTTGATTCTGATTTCGGAGATTTCGGAGCGATTTGTAGAGTAGGGCGCTCCTACCGATCCGCGCTTTTCNCGGAAGAAAGCCGGCTGCAGGTANCCGCCGAGATGTTCGGCCACAGCCTCTTCGGCATATCGCTGCATACGCGAGTCGAGAGTGGTGTAGATTCGCAGACCGTCGGTATAGATATCATATTTCGAACCNTCGGGCTTGGGATTTTTTTCGATCCAGCCAAACAGCGGATTGCGTTCCCATTCGATCGAGTCGGCGCGGAATTTGTCNTATTCCCATCCGCGGTAGTTGCTGCGCTCCGGTTTTTTGGCTCGCATCATATAGCGGATCTCTTCGCGGAAATAAGGGGCTATGCCCTCTTTGATATCGACGCGATGGAAGTCGATGGTGAGGGGAAGTCGGCAGAGAGAGTCTGTTTCGGCACGTGTCAACATTCCTGCTTTGTGCATCTGTTCGAAGACCACGTTGCGACGTTCGCGTGTCTTTTCGGGATTGCGCACGGGGTTGTAGATCGAAGGGTTTTTCACCATGCCTACGAGCATGGCTGCTTCTTCGATTTTAAGATCTTTGGGGTGTTTGTTGAAATAGACTTGGGCGGCCGATTTGATACCCACGGCATTGTAGAGGAAGTCAAACTGGTTGAGATACATCTTGATGATTTCCTCTTTGGTGTAGAAACGTTCGAGTTTCACGGCGATCATCCATTCGATCGGTTTTTGAAGGCCACGGCTCAGAAGCGAGTTGCTTTCCGGTGAGTAGAGCTGTTTGGCGAGCTGCTGAGTGATCGTNGATCCGCCNCCCGAACTGCGGTCGCCCATGATGAGGGTTTTGAACCCGACGCGACCGAGCGCGCGGAAGTCTATGCCTGAATGTTCTTCGAAGCGTGAATCTTCGGTGGCTATNAGCGCGTTAACGACATGCTGGGAGATTTCGTCNTAGTCNGCATACACGCGGTTGCCGGTGTTGCGGTAGAAGCGCCCCATCTCTTCGCCGTCGGCCGAGTAGATTATCGAAGCAAAGCGGTCAGCCGGATTCTTAAGTTCTTCAACGTCGGGCATATAACCGATCACACCATTGTAGATCAGCAGGAAAAAGAGGAAAATCACCCCAATAAATGAGGCAAAGATGATCCATAGCCGGCGTATCGTACGGCTTCGGCGCTGCTCCTTGGTCAGTTCAGGCTTTGGTGCNGCGGTTTTTTTTCTTGAGAAGAAAGAGAATTTATTTTTCTTATTTTTAGGGATATTGTTCTGATCCATATCGGGATAATGCTGGTGGACTTATTGTGGAAAGCAAGCNTNGGCAGCTTCCACGCGAATATCCCACAAAGATAATAAATTCTGCAGAAAGCGCCAACAACACTTTCTCAATATTTGTTAAGAATGAGCTCTACAATCCGGNCCTTATCGATTTGATTGTNCTATTAGTTGTGCTATNGTGACGGTGAATTTTTGGGAGTCCAGAAGTCGTTCCAATGTCAGATGCATCCGATAGCGCCAATAGTGGTTGGAATCNGCCGGATTGTTGATCTGTTCGGCGGACGGATNGGGGTTGCGCAGCGCGGGGTCAATGGCAAGCCAGTCCTGCAGGGGGAGGATGCAGAGCATGGAGGGCGATTGCAGATGTGAGGTCACCGCGCTTAGACTGACAGCGGTGTCATNGTCGNCAGTAGGATCTGAAGCATTGTCGGCCGACATCATTTTGCGATATCGCTCAGCNCGATCACGATCTTGGGCTAACCATCCGCGCAAAGGGGGCATGTCGTGGGTGGAAGTTGAGCAGACCGAGAGGTAGGGGTAGACTGACGGNTCGGCGAATTCCACAAAGGCTTTGGGCATCCGTTGGATTTCAAGTGACAGGATCTTGAGTTTGTCCATCACGCTTGGCACACANGAGGGGATCATGCCGAGATCTTCAGCGCAGGAGAGCATCCGTGTTGCATCAACAATGCCGGGGAGTTTCTGCATCGCTTTCTCTCGCCATAGCGAATCGTTTCGATGATAGTAAAAGTCTTCATAGAGAGTGCGATATGCGCTTTTTGANNTTTCGTCGAGATGCTCGAAAGCGTTTGTTTGAGTTCCTTCGATGCGTGGATGATATAGNCCGGGTGAGCGTCGATCTTCAATGAAAAGCACCTGATCGAGCAGGTTNAGCATACCTGTNGTGATCCGTNGTCGGGTCTTTTCATCGAGATCGTTGCTGCGCTCTATCGCAGCAACGGCATCGCGTTGACTTTCAATTTCGGGATGCAAGCAATAGCGGCCGTCGCCAACGNGCCTCAAAAAGCGTTTCTTTACCATTTCGGTCAAATCNCCAAACGCAGCCTGTAGGCTATGGTCGTTGATCAACGGAGTTGTCATCCACCGGTCGTCGAAAATAAATCCATAGCGCCGGGCCATTTCATCCGGCAAGAGCGGCAGAGAGGGATTGAATGTTCCTAATAGTCCATGGATCTCCCTAACGGGGATCTCCCATATTCGGAAAAATCCGAGCACATGATCGATGCGATAGGCATCGAAATATTCTGCCATTTTTTTTAGACGGGCCGTCCACCAGGCGAAATTGTCAAGGGCCATTCTGTCCCAATTGTAGGTGGGAAATCCCCAGTTTTGGCCCAGGACGGCAAATGGATCCGGCGGAGCGCCTGCCGAGCAATCGAGATTAAATAGCTCGGGATTGGTCCATGCATCTACGCTGCTCCGCGATATTCCGATCGGAATATCACCTTTCAGTGCCACCCCTTTTGAGTGGGCGTAGTCTCTTACGTGGCGCAGCTGACGATCGAGATGATATTGGATATAAAATGTATAGTCAAATTCTTTTCGCTCCGTTTTCATCAGACGGTCGATCCTCGACGGGCTGAACGTTGACCATTCTTCCCAATCATTATAGTTGGCGGTGTTGTATCGGTCG
>JAAVEX010000042.1 GCA_014801065.1 Barnesiella sp. | reverse complement strand
CGGCCGATTGTTATACAATAGTTAAAACACATAGCAATATAATATGGCAGAAATAAAATGTATCGGTATTCTGACTTCGGGCGGCGACGCTCCGGGCATGAATGCCGCCGTGCGCGCCGTGACGCGTTCGGCAATCTATAGTGGATTCAAAGTTAAAGGAATCTACCGCGGCTACCGCGGTCTGATCTCCGACGAAATCGTGGAATTCAAGACTCAGAATGTGTCAAACATCATCCAGATGGGCGGCACGATTCTGAAAACGGCTCGCTGTCCGGAATTTCAGACACCCGAAGGCCGCCAGCTTGCCTACGATAATCTGCGCCGTCACGAAATAGACGCACTCGTGGTGATCGGCGGCGACGGTTCGCTGACCGGCGCACGCATCTTTGCCAATGAGTTCAACCTGCCTATCATCGGCCTGCCCGGAACCATCGACAATGACCTCTACGGCACCGACACGACAATAGGCTACGACACAGCCCTTAACACCATCATGGAATGTGTCGACAAAATCCGCGACACTGCCACGAGTCATGAACGCCTATTCTTCATCGAAGTGATGGGGCGCGATGCCGGATTCCTTGCGCTCAACGGTGCAATAGCTGCCGGAGCCGAAGCGGCTATCATTCCGGAGATCTCAACGGAAGTGGACCAGCTTGCGGAACTGATTCAAAACGGATTCCGCAAAAGCAAAAACTCATCGATCGTACTGGTGGCTGAAAGCCCCGTGACGGGCGGTGCAATGGGCATGGCCGAACGCGTGAAAAACGAATATCCGGGCTACGACGTGAGAGTATCGATCCTCGGTCACCTGCAGCGTGGCGGCTCTCCCACAGCCCACGACCGCATCCTGGCCTCGCGTATGGGCGCGGCAGCCATTGATGCTCTTCTCGACGATCAGCGCAATGTGATGATCGGCATACAGAACGACAACATCGTCTACGTTCCGTTTACGAAAGCTATCAAAAACGATAAGCCGATCAACCGCGAGCTTCTCGAAACCCTGCGCCGCCTGTCGATCTGATGCAGCTGCCTGAAGAATTCCTGCAGCAATTTGCCGATAGCGGCGTCGAAACCCTTAAGAGTCTGGATCGTATGCTCGATTCAGACTCAACAGCTTGTGTCCGTATAAATCCGGCGAAAAGTGGCGGCGAAACAATGAAAGGAGAGCCGGTTGAATGGTGTCCGGAAGGATTATATCTCCATGATCGCCCGGCGTTTACATTCGATCCCGCCCTCCATCAGGGCCGCTACTACGTGCAGGACTCCTCATCGATGTTCATCAGCCATATCATCCGTCAGCTTACCTCCGACGGCGCGCCGGTGAGCTATCTCGATGCGTGTGCTGCGCCGGGCGGAAAAACCACGGCAGCCCTTGCGGCCCTACCCGAAGGGTCGATCGTGGTGGCAAACGAATATGTGGGTCAGCGAGCGGCAATCCTGCGGGAAAATCTCGCCAAATGGGGTTATCCCGGAGTGGTGGCGCTTCAAGGCGACACATCGCGCTTTGCTGCCGATGGAGCCACGTTTGACATCATAGCGGCCGACGTGCCATGCTCCGGCGAAGGGATGATGCGCAAAGACCCGAAAGCTGTGGAGCAATGGTCGCCACGCCTCGTTGAGCAATGCGCTGACCGTCAGCGTGAGATCCTCGACAATCTCTGGCAAGCCCTGCGCCCGGGAGGTTACCTGATCTACAGCACATGCACCTTCAACCGGCGCGAAAACGAAGATATGGTCGAGTATCTGATTGACCGCTACGGAGCAGAGCCGGTGGAGATAACCACTGATCCGGACTGGGGAATCATTCCGGCAATAGGATCTGATATCCCCTGCTATCGATTCGTTCCGGGTGCGGTCAGAGGGGAAGGACAGTTTATGGCCGTGGTGAGACGCCGTGGCGACGACGCGGAGTCAGCCAGTAGCAGCCGGCGGAAAGAACGCCGGAAAGAGAAAGGGGGAAAAGAAGTAGCCAAACGCCATGGCACGAAAGTGCCGCAGCAGGTGTTGGGATATGCTTCGTGGCCTGACGCTACGGAATTTGACATTGACAGCGCCGGGCGCATACGCGCCATCCTGCCTAACACGGTCGGGCCGGCCATCTACCGCCCTACGCTGATCGTTGGCGAACTGAAAGGAAAAGACATCGTGCCGAGCCAGGAGCTGGCACTATCCACAATTCTTGACCGCAGCCGGTTTAACGAAGTGGAACTCACTCGAAAACAAGCCATCGACTATCTGCGCTGTCAAGCCGTAACGCTTCCCGAAGGGACTCCGCGCGGATTCGTGCTCGCCACGTTTGGCGGCTACCCGCTGGGGTGGCTGAAAAACATAGGCAACCGCGCCAATAATCTCTACCCCAAGTCATGGCGCATACTGTCGGAACCGCCCGCGCCCGACAATAATATGGCAGGATTTGGAGAGGAGGAAAAAAGATCGTAATTTTGTGGCTATGAAATCGGTGAGAAAAATACTGCTAATGCTCACAGTGTCGGCTGTGTCGCTGACGCTCGGAGGGTGCATACCGACGTTTACGCTCAATGGCGCCCCGCTTGACTATAATATCTATCACACGGTGCACGTCTCGGAATTCCCGATCCGGGCCGCCTTGGTCTATCCTCCGCTCCAACAGACTTTTGAGAACGAACTGCTGAACTATATCACCCGCAATACGCGATTGCAGACCACCGACGGTGCTTCCGACCTCTCGATCGAAGGCGAAATCACACAGTATTTCCTGACACCCCAGGCCGTGACGGAGGACGCATACGCTTCGCGGACACGACTGACCATCGGCGTAAGAGTAACATACACCGACGCGAAGGCCGAAGGAAAGGATGTGGACCAGACTTTCACAGCCTATCGTGATTTTGACAGCTCGCAGATGCTCACCGATGTGCAGGATCAGCTGTGTCAGGAAATATCAGAGGAGCTCGTGCAACTGATCTACAATGCCACTCTCGGCAACTGGTAATCCTCAACGCATCGAAAAAATGGAAAAGAAAGACAACGGATTATCACAATTTATCGACATCATGAAACGCGGCGGCAAGATCAACCGGGAGGATCTTCCGATGGTAGAATCGCTCATAGCCGAATATCCCTATTTCACCCTGCCCGCTGCCATGGCAATAAAGGAGGCAGACCTCGACGAGCCAACACGNAGACGTCTCAGATGCATCGTGGCGCTCAATGCCACTGACACCGACTCGCTAATGAAACTGATCGATCCGGACGGAGAGCGNTTCGCACAATTCTATCCGGCCGACCCACAGCCCGAAACACCCACCACCGACAAAGCGCTCGACACTTTTCTCGACCAGTACGGTTCGATGGATCAAAAGGAACAGGACCTGCTTGAGCGCCTGATCTTCAANCCCATACCCGACTATTCACAAGTATTGGCCCGAGAAGCNGCCGACCAGCCCATGGACGAACCGCTGTCGGAGCAAGACTCTATGCTCGACGCATTCCTGGCCTCCCAGCAGTCAGAACAGCAGAAGCCCGAACCAACGGTGACACCAGCCTACACCAACGTCGCCACNCCTACCGATGCCGACGCTCCGCTGAGCGAAAGCCTGGCAAAAATTTATGTGAAACAAGGGCGATATGACAAGGCTTATGAAATTATATATCAATTAAGTTTGAATTTTCCGAAAAAAAGTATTTACTTTGCAGACCAATTGCGTTTTCTTAAGAAACTTATCGCAGTTTCGCAGGCAAACGCCAAGAAATAAAACAATCTCTGAATAAATTCCAATCACAACAAACAATATGTTTACACTATTTGTCATACTCACAATCATCTCCGCAGTTCTTCTCATCGGCATCGTTTTGATCCAGAAGTCGAAAGGCGGCGGTCTGTCATCGTCGTTCGCAGGATCCAACCAGATCATGGGCGTTCGCCGCACCAACAACTTTATTGAAAAAATGACATGGTATCTCGCAGCTGCAATCGCTGTATTTGCCATTCTTTCAAGCTACACCATGGGAAATGCGATCCAGTCGGCACCTCGTACTCAGGCCAAACCCACTTCAGTGGCTGAAACCAACTATGAAGGCAACACTCCCGCTGAAGCTACCGCGCCCGCTGAAGCAGCAGCTCCCGCCACTGCCGACACCGTAGCTCCCGCAGCTAAAGTAGAGGCCACTCCCGCACCCGCAGCCGACACCACTGCCACGCAGGAGTAAGCATCCCGACACATAAAATCAACAAAAGCATAACAGTCAGCGGATATCACCTAAGAAATATCCGCTGACACGCTTTAAATATATATTCGACACATATTTTATATACAATCAATATCATTATGAAAAAAGCAATTCTTGCTATTGGTCTTGGAGCAATGCTCACCGGACTCACCGCGTGTGGCGGCAACAGCGAAAAGAAATCTGACTCTGATTCAGATTACGAAATCGTAGAACAAGGCGAAGAAGTCACAATATCCGACGATCTCGGCGGAGGCGATTCCTCTTCTTCAAGCTCCGACGAATCCTCTTTCTCATCAAGCTCAGACGAAAGCAGCCTCTCCGATCAGGCAAACATCAATATGCACGACGCAATCGATGAAGCTCACGATATGATCAACGAAGAGCTCGACAAACATGGCGTTGCCGGCAAAGCTGCAAAACTGCTCTACGATAAATCAGCTCAGGATTTGCACGATGCTCTCGACGAATTAGACAGCGACGACGGCGCCGACTGGTGATCCGACGCCAACCGATAACAATACTAATGAGGATGAGTCATGACATTTGACTCATCCTCATTACTTTTTGGGCTGTAAACAAAAAAATTGCGGATTTTTTATAGTCATAAGCGATAACAAATCGAATTTTTAGCTAAATTTGTGAGACATGTAATAACCCATCCAATCATAGAGCGATCCCCCGCACTGCATTTCCGGAGGCGATATAGACGCCACAATCGCTCCCTGACAGAAAATCAACCTTACAATCATTTATACTCCTTATGAAATTTGAAAAAATCGAGGGGCTTATCGATGCTCCATTCACTCCGTTTGATGCCGAAGGCAATGTAAATCTCGAACCCNTTCCCGCCTACGCAAAAATGCTGGCGAAAAATGGACTTAAAGGTGTGTTTATCAACGGATCGTCGGGCGAAGGCTATATGCTGACCGACGACGAACGCAAACGCCTTGCCGAAGCATGGGTGAAGGCAGCCCCCGAGGGCTTCAAAGTGATTGTACACGTGGGCAGCTGCTGCGCGCGCTCAAGCCGCGAGCTTGCACGCCACGCCCAGGAGATCGGCGCATGGGGCATCGGTGCCATGGCCCCTCCCTTCCCCAAGATCAACCGCGTGGAAGAACTCGTGAAGTATGTTGAGGAAATCGCTTCAGGCGCTCCCGAACTGCCATTCTACTACTACCACATTCCCGCCTTCAACGGAGCATATCTCCCCATGGTGAAATTTCTCGAAGCGATCGATGGACGCGTGAAGAATTTTGCCGGCATAAAATACACATTTGAGAGCCTNTATGAGTACAATCAGTGTCGACTATACGCCGACGGCAAATTCGATATGCTCCACGGTCAGGACGAAACGATCCTNCCNTGNCTNGCAATGGGCGGCGCACGTGGCGGAATCGGNGGAACCACCAACTACAACGGCCGCGANCTGACCGCTATTATCGACGCATGGAAGCGTGGCGATCTCGAAGCCGCCCGCGAGCATCAAAATTTCTCGCAGGATGTGATCAACGTGATCTGCCATTACAGAGGCAATATCGTTGGCGGCAAACGGATCATGAAGCTTATCGGCCTGGATCTCGGCCCCAACCGTGTGCCTTTCCAGAACATGACCGACGAGGAGGAAGCGGCTATGAAGGCCGAACTTGAAGCTATCAACTTTTTTGAACGTTGCAATAAATTCTGATTATGTGGACCACTGAACCCCGCGGCTACCTGCAGATGTGGCAGGAGCGCTACCGTGATGATCTGACTAACAATATTCTCCCCTTCTGGCTCGAATACGGACTGGACCGCGTCAACGGCGGTGTCTACACGTGCGTCGACCGCAGAGGACAGCTGATGGACGGCACTAAATCAGTATGGTTTCAAGGACGATGCGCCTACGTATTTTCGCTTGCCTACAACAACATAGAGAAGCGTCCGGAATATCTCGAAATGGCTAAAAGCTGTCTGGACTTCATCGAAGCGCACTGTTTTGACACCGATGGCCGAATGTTTTTTGAAGTGACCGCCGATGGCCGTCCGCTTCGCAAGCGCCGCTATGTGTTCTCAGAATGTTTCGCCACGATAGCGATGAGCGAGTATGCACTGGCCACAGGCGACATGACCTACGCCGAGAAAGCATTGAAGCTATTCAAGGAAACGCTCCGGTTCATCAACACTCCCGGCATTCTCGAACCGAAATATCTTCCCACACAGCCGGCACGCGGTCATTCGATCACAATGATCCTGATCAACACAGCGGCCTGTGTGCGCCGCGCTATAGCCGATCCGGTGCTCGACCAGCAGATCGAACGTTCGATCAACGATCTCAAACTCTTCATCCACCCCGAATACAAAGCTCTGCTCGAAATGGTGGGACCCGATGGCGAGCTGATCGACACGATGGCCGGCCGAGTTATCAACCCGGGCCATTGCATCGAAACCGCTTGGTTTCTGCTCGAAGAATCAAAACACCGCGGCTGGGACGAAGATATTAAAAAAATGGCCCTTCAGATCCTCGAATGGAGCTGGGGATGGGGCTGGGACAACAAATATGGCGGNATCATCAACTTCCGCGATTGCAAGGGATTCCCGTCGCAGGACTATTCACAGGACATGAAGTTCTGGTGGCCGCAGACCGAAGCTGTGATCGCATCGCTTTACGCCTACGAAGCCACCGGCGAAGAACGCTTCCTGCAGATGCACTCTCTGGCCAACGATTGGACCTACGAACATCTGCCCGATCCCGCCTATGGTGAATGGTTCGGCTATCTCCACCGCGACGGCACGGTGGCNCAACCGGCCAAGGGCAATCTGTTCAAAGGCCCGTTTCACATCCCCCGCATGCTCATCAAGAGCTCAATGCTAATNGATAACATTCTAAACGACAAGAAATAAGCAATGAATGTCAGACTGATCGGATCCATTTTGGCTCTGCTACTGCTCGTGTTGGGGCAGCAGACAGAAGCCAAGATCAAAGTGGGTTGCCTCGGCAACAGCATCACCTACGGCACAGCGCTTGCCGATCCGACNACGGAGAGCTACCCCTCTCAGCTTCAGCTGATGTTGGGCGATCAATATGAGGTGGGCAACTTCGGACGCCCGGGAGCCACACTTCTNCGTCAGGGCCACAATCCNTATATGGCATCCGACGAATTCAAAAAAGCGCTGGAATTCAAACCCGATATCGCCATAGTGCATCTTGGCGTGAACGACACCGACCCGCGCAACATGCCGATCTATGGCGATCGTTTCGCCAAAGACTATCGCGCTTTGATCGACTCGCTGCGTGCAGTGAATCCCGACNTAAGGATTATCATCTGCCGCCTCACTCCGATCCGATCCACCCACTATCGATTCCGGTCAGGCACGCGCCAATGGCTGCGCGACATTCAACTCCTGCTCCCCGACATTGCCCGAAGCAACGGCGTNGAACTCATGAGTTTCGACCGACCTCTGCGCAATCGTCAGAACCTCCTTTCCGATGGCATTCACCCCAATGCCGAGGGAGCCAAACTTCTGGCGCGCGAGGTGTATGGCTCGCTGACCGGTGATTTCGGCGGATTGCAACTGCCCGAGATCTACCAGAGCGGTATGATCATGCAGCGCGACCGCTACCTCCCGATCCACGGACGCGCCGACGCCAATGCAGATATCACACTGACACTGGCCGGCCGATCCTACCACACAAAAGCGGATGGCACAGGCCAATGGACCGTCACGGCTCTGCCGCTCACTGCCACAGGCGAACCTGTCGAAATGACCGTNACCGACGGAAAAACCACCCTTCGACTCACTGATATTCTTGCCGGCGAACTCTGGATCGCCTCCGGCCAGAGCAACATGGCCTTCATGCTCTGTCAGGAAGACAACAATGCCAACACCATTGCAAAGATCAACGATCCTCAACTGCGATTTTTCGACATGAAGCCGATAGCNCTTACCGACGCTGTCACGTGGCCCGATTCGATAGTCAGTGCAATGGACCGCCTGCAACACTTCCGTCCCACAAAATGGACAAGCGCCTCACCGNCCAATTCACGCGAATGGTCGGCCGTGGCCTACCATTTCGCCCGACAGCTGCGCGACAGCCTTAAAGTGCCGGTGGGTGTGATCCACAATGCCGTGGGCGGTGCGCCGATCGAGTCATGGGTCGACGTAACCTCCCTCGAAGATCAGATGCCNGAAATCCTCAACANCTGGNTGACAAACGATTATGTNCAGAAATGGTGTCAGGAACGCGCCCGNCAGAACTGCGGAAGCCAATCGGCCTCATTGCGCCACCCCTACGAGCCGAGCTATCTCTTTTCGGCCGGCATCGAACCGCTCGGCCATCCCGCCGTGAAAGGCGTGATNTGGTATCAGGGAGAAAGCAATGCCCACAACACTATGCTCCACGAGCAGCTATTCGGTATATTCGCCGATAGCTGGCGCAGATATTTCAACGATCCGACGTTGCCGATAGTATTCTGCCAGCTCAGCAGCCACGATCGGCCCTCATGGCCCATGTTCCGCGACAGCCAGCGCCGGCTTGCCTCCACCGTGGACCGTACCTACATGGCAGTAACATCNGACGTNGGCGACTCCCTTGATGTCCATCCGCGCCTCAAAAGNCCCGTGGGCGATCGTCTNGCACGCCAGGCGCTNCACAACGTGTATGGNCAAACCCACATAACCCCTGCCGGACCGCAGCCCGNNGCAGCCCGCNGCAGCGGNAACTCGATCATTGTCAGCTTCACCAACGCAGAGGGNCTTTCCGGACGCAACGGATCGCCGATTCTCACCTTCGAAATAGCNGGATCCGACGGCATTTTCTATCCGGCTCAAGCCGAAATCACAGAAAACAATGAAATAAAAGTCTATAATATGGATGTAAAAAAACCGCGCACTGTGCGCTACGGATGGCAGCCGTTCACCAGAGCCAATCTGGTCAACGCCGACAACCTTCCGGCCTCAACATTTGAAATCAGTGCCGACGACGCAGACACCACACCCGAACCGGGAATCGAATGTGGCGTTTCAGCTCCGTTCGCCGGTATGCTCGCCGGCAAGATAATCACGGCAGGTGGCTGCAACTTCCCATCCGATCCTATGGCTGCAGACGCCGTCAAGAAGTTCTATCGCGGAATATATGCCGCCGATCCCAACACCATGCAATGGCAACGCATCGGATCGCTNCCACAGCCCGCGGCCTACGGCGCCACCGCGTCCACCGATCGCGGATTAGTGCTGATCGGAGGNACNCCCGAGGGCAATGCGACAGCCGACGTCATGCTGCTCACCCTCGACGGCGACACCCCCACACTCACCCAACTCCCCGCGCTCCCTGCCACACTCGACAATATGGCAGCCGCGGCGATAGNCAGAGTGGTTTATACCTGTGGCGGCAACCTCAACGGTGTGCCCTCGCGCTCACTCTTCGCTCTTGATCTCGATGCCCCTGAAAAGGGCTGGAAAAAGCTCAGCGACATGCCCGGCAATCCGCGCGTTCAACCCGTGATGGCCGCAGGCAAGGACAGCGATGGCAACGCGGCCCTCTANGTGTGGGGNGGTTTTGCCGGTAAACATAATGGCAAAGAGGCCACTCTCGAACTCGACGGCCTGCGCTACGATCCGCGTCGCAACAAATGGACCCGCATCNCCGGTCCGAAGGACAGCGACGGAATCGCTCTTGCNACNGGCGGCGGAACAGCCCTGACATTGGCCGATGGGCGCATAGCTCTGGCCGGCGGTGTCAACAAAGATATCTTCCTCGACGCTCTGCGCAATCAGGCTCCCGACTATCTGNAACACCCCATCGAATGGTACAGGTTCAACCCCAACGTCATCATCTTCGATCCAACTACCGAAAAATGGAGCATCGCGCTGACCTCTGCCGATGCTGCACGAGCCGGAGCCGTAATGGTAGAATCAATGCCCGGACAACTCTCGCTGATGGGAGGCGAACTGAAACCTCGCATCCGCTCCATGGAAACTTTTAAAATCATTCTGAATGAATAAACTACACGACCTCTCGACGAGCAACTACGGAACCACCCGTGGCATGCACTATGATATAGCCATTCTCCCCTGGGGAGCCACCGAGCCCCACAATCTGCATCTCCCCTACATGACCGATGCTATTCTGAGTCATGATGTCGCAGTGGATGCCGCCGTGGAAGCACAAAAAAGCTATGGCATACGCGCCATGGTGCTNCCNCCCATACCGCTCGGCGCACAAAACCCCGGNCAGCGAGAACTCCCTTTCTGCATCCACACGCGCCACGCCACNCAGCAAGCCGTGCTCACCGACATCGCTCAATCGCTCTACCATCAGGGCATCCGACGCCTACTGATTGTCAACGGCCACGGCGGTAACACATTCAAGGGNATGATACGCGATCTTGCCGTCGATATGCCCGACATGCTGATAGCATCATCGGAATGGTTCAAAGTGTGTCCCCCCAAGGAATATTTCGACAATCCTGGCGACCACGCCGACGAACTCGAAACATCCGTAATGATGCACTATCACCCCGAGCTTGTCAACCTGCAGGAAGCCGGACCGGGCGGNAATGGCGGTTTCAAATCCGAAAGACTTCAGCGTGGAGCCGCGTGGCTGCCTCGCAACTGGAGCCGCGTGAGCGACGACACCGGCATCGGATCCCCCGCCGCTGCCACCGCTGAAAAAGGCCGACGCTTCGCCGAAGCCGTTTCCCGCGAATATGCCATTCTCCTGAAGGAACTCTGCGAAGAGGATCTCTACCGATGAGCCGACGTTTTCTTTCTCTCCTGCTCCTCGTTGCNACCTTCCTCTGTGTAGCTCCCGACGCTTCGTCCCAATCAACATCACGCGAATATATCCGTGATCATATTGATGATTGGGGCGAATGTCGCAATGTGGCCATCACCCGCAGCAACGGTGATCTCGCCATCATGGGCCGCAACGGATATGCTTGCAGCAATGTGCCCGAAGAGCTGAAAAAGACCCTAAAGGAGTTGAATGAAAAAAAGGAATTCATCGACGATGTNCAGCTGACCGAAGCGGGCAACTGGCTGGTCCTTTACGGCAAAAACTCNATGAAATGGTCAGGTGTGCCGGCCGACCTTGAGAAATCTCTTTACGAAGTGTATAAAGACAATGAAATGGTTAGATCAGTCACCTTCAATGACCAAGGCCAATGGATAATGATCAGCGATGAATATCTGCGCACTTCGTCCAACGAGATAACCGAATGGATCACCAAAGANATGGACACNTGCGGAAAGGTGCTGACCGCATGCATGACCGANGATGCAATCTTCGTGGTCTACGAAAAGGGCTACAAACACAATGGCTACGTCTCCGACCTGCTGATCGAAACCCTGAAAGCCACACAGTTCGACGTTTATCGCGTCAAGATTGCGGGTCGGTCATGGTTTATTNGTGATANGAGCGGCAAAAATTACTCTTTCACAATGTGATCACATCACCCACACGATCTCTTTAAAAGCATACACCGACGTCGACCCGTCGACCCGCCGCAGCGTGATATGGCCCGACTCCGCAACTCCGGCCACNTCCGCAACAAACTCACGGCCAGAAACCACATCAATAAACCGCTGACACCCCGTNCCACGCCATAGCCGAGCCATATAGTCAGCATGCAATCCGGCAGGATCCGTGCCGATCATGGCAAATCGCTCTGACAATATCTCCACAAGCCGTGAGGCCGTGTGATCGATATCATATTCCCGGTCAGTAAGCTGNATCAGCGATACCGGATTTGGCGCATCCGAATAAAACCGATGCTGATTGACGTTAAGTCCNATCCCGGCTATCGACCGGCCCACCATGGCCCCCGCCAGAGAATTTTCTATCAATATCCCCGCTATCTTCCGGTCGCCCACATAGATATCATTGGGCCACTTTATCCCAACAGCCATAGCCTGATCCGCAGGCAGCAGTTCACATAGCAGATCGCTGACAGCGAGCGCCACAGCCTGCGAGATCGGAAATGAACGGGCCGCATGAACAGCAA
>JAAVEX010000041.1 GCA_014801065.1 Barnesiella sp. | reverse complement strand
AGCCCACCACCGGACCGACATACAGATTTGGTGCAACCGTCAGAAGATAGCCCACCGACCCTCTCACGAATATCTCATTGAAGTCGGTGCGATTATCCATATTATTGCCCTGCTCATACCCTATGCCCCAGAATTTTCGGGGGAAAGAATAGAAATAGAGATTATAGTCGATGCGTCCGCGATCATGCTGCAGGATATGATTGCCGCGTATGCCCACCATATAGAACCCCACGGTCGACACATCGCCGTAGAGCGACACATTGCTCGGCGGAGCTATCGTGTCAGCGCCGCCATCGCCGCGATAAAACCCTGCGGCCACTAATCCTATACCCAGGCGGGTTTCGCTCGAATAGTGCGGTCGGCCTATTATGCTCCAGTCAGACCCCTTGAAGTTGTTAGGCTTGTTTGACTCGTTGAAATAGTTAATGATCCGCTTTATCAGTCCCGGGCGGTCAGCTACGGTATCGACCGGAGCGGTCAGCGCCGAATCGGCCTGACCCGCAGGGCCATCGGTCACATTTTCGATTGCACCGGCCGCAGTGCCCGTGGCAATTATCATTGTTATTATTACGATCAGTTTCTTCATCGGCATAATGATGGAATAGATCAGACAATCAGTTGACAGTTATCCCTTTGGAGCGTTCAATATCGAGAATAAGATCGAGCCACGTCTCGCCATTGCGCCGGAGCAGGCCGCTGAGTTCCCGTTGAGGCACGGGATTGCGGCTGCCAAGCTCCACGGTGGCACTCGGTACACCGAAATTGAGTTCCACCTCGTCGGCCCACGATCCGTTGGGGCGTTCGGACACCTCCGGCCCATAGAGCGGATAGCGCGTGCGCTTGCCGATCACGCGGGCCATGCGGCGCGCCCGGCTATTGACCGAATCCGGCGCATTTCCGCATCCATAATAGACAATATTTCCGGATGTGTGATAGTTCAGACAGAGATCATAAGGACGCTGTATCAGGGTCTGCATCATCGCCTTCACTTCCGGTTCGGTCAGCGGTTGATGTCCGGGATAGTGATAGAAATGCTTGCTTCTGACGGCATTGAAAGCCCGGCCATGGCCATTGGTAAAATTCCGGTTGAGATCCACACCGCGCGCGTTGCTCTTGATCAGGCGGTGGCTGACTCCACGCGCAGCCATCTCCTCAACCCATCGGCGCGTTTCATCGAGCCGGCATCCCTCGGCCCCACGCTGGCAGATCTCCACACCGTCGGGGTTGACCATAGGAAGCACCGTCAGCTGAATCTTGTCGAGAATATCATAGATCCGCAGCCCTTCGTGGCTCACTCCGTGCATCCGTTTCCATGCCGTCCCCTCGATCATCACCATGACCAGATGGGTCGACATGTGTTCGCGGGCATGCATCGTGGCCTGGATCATCATGTGACAGGGAGCGTCGTCGCGGCCGAGCCTTACGATCGGAATCCCACGTCCCTCCAACGATGTATCGGCCACACTCCATCGGATATAATCGGGATATCTCACAGCAAGCTGCTCAAGATCGTCGAGCATCTCCTCGTAGGTGTAATCATGTTCGCTGGTGTCAACGATCCGGCCCGGCGCAATGTCGGCGGCCGACTCTGCCCTACTTCCGATCCACGAGACTGACAGCACAATGATAGCAACCAATACAGCTATGGTTCTCATTTAAAAGCAACTTTGTGTAATATCTTATAATATAATGTGTGGGGCGCAAAATTACTCATACAATTGCAATTTTCCAAATCGATGTAACCTCAACGAAACATTTCCCGACCATAACGCGTTATTAAATCATCATCATTCATCATCATTCATCACCATAATGACACGACAGCTCTTAATTTCAGCAATCATATTCGCCACCGCTATGATGACGGCCTCCCGCACAATGGCTCAGGAAGTTTCCGACACGATCGCTCCGGCCGAAGAAATCCTCACCGAAGCAGTGATAACGGAAGCAGTCATGGCGGACACGGCAATCATCACCCCGGCTCTGCCCGACTTCAATGCCGAACTCCGAAAAGAGTTCGGCCGTCCGTCGATCTACGACTATCCCTATTCGAGAACGCTGAGCATGCCCGATTGGAAGCATCTCTGGATCAACACCGGTGTGATGGTGGGCGCGGGAGTGGCCACAATGACCATCCTCGAAGCTCTCCCGGCCGACGCAACAGCCTGGAACAAAAAAGAAAACGCTAAAATCTCGATGTGGAAGCGCTGGAAACAGAACGTCACGGCCGGACCGGTATGGGACCATGACAACCTCATATTCAACTATGTGCTCCACCCCTATGCCGGAGCCGCCTACTATATGGGCGCCCGCAGCTGCGGTCTCAATTGCTGGGGATCTTTTCTCTACAGTTTCTGCATATCCACCATCTTTTGGGAATATGGCTTCGAGGCGTTCAACGAGATCCCGTCGGTGCAGGATCTGGTGATCACGCCGATGGTTGGTTCGATCATTGGCGAAGGTTTCTACCTTGTCAAGCGCCACATAGTCAGCAATGGCTACCGCCTTGCGGGCTCCAAAGTACTCGGCTATGCAGTGGCCTTTCTGGTCGACCCTCTCAACGAATGTATAGGCTATTTCCGTGGCGATCAGCGCAAACAGACCCGACGCACCGAAGCGCTACGCGGCCTCTCAGCCAACTCATGGATCGCACCCTCGCCCGGATGTTTCAGCGCAGGAATAAGCCTTTCCTACCAATTTTAACTGCAATTTCTCCAATAGATCGACCCGAAAACGAAAGAAAATAACTAACTTTGCAGGTCGGAATCTCCTCCATTCATCAAACAGAAAAACATTATGAAAAAAATATTTATCCTGATTGCCATCAGCTCTCTATCAGCCTCACAGGCAATCGGCCAGCAAATCGAGAGACTTAAATATGGCGACTTCAACAATTGGATCACGCGAGTGATCTCGGAATCGTCGGTGATCGGCGGAAACGACAAGAAGCTCTATGAAGTGGGCCCCACCCGCACCATCACCGGCAACAAAGCCTACGTCAATCAGGGCGGATCGCCATGGGCCAACAGTAATGTCTATGCCAAAGTGTCGGGCGTGACCAAAGGATCATGTGCCGTTGAGCCGGTGGTCAGAAGCGGTGCCAACAAATGCGCCAAGCTTTCGACCAAGATCGAGCAGGTAAAAGTGCTCGGGCTGATCAACATGGATGTGATGGTGGCCGGATCGATGTTTCTCGGCCAGATGATGGAACCGGTCACCTCCACTAAAAATCCCTACGCGAAGATGGATATGGGCGTGCCCTACACCAAGCGACCCAAAGCACTCGTGCTCGACTATAAAGTCGATATGCCGGCCGTCAATTCGCGCACCAAAGCCACGGGATTCGGATCGAAAAAGACCCTGGCAGGGCGCGATCAGGCCGTAGTGTTCGTCTATCTCCAAAACCGCTGGGAAGACGCCAACGGCAACATCCACGCCAAGCGCGTAGGCACCGGTGGCAAAAAATTCGCATCGGCAAGCGGATGGGTCAACGGCGCAAAAATTCCGATTGTCTACGGCGACGCCTCTTCTCATGCCGACCTCAAATGGCTCCCGCTCCGCAAATCAGGCAATGCCTACTACGCCCGCAATTCAAAAGGCAAACTCAAACCTGTGATCGAAGAGGGCTGGGACGCCAACGCCAACCCCACCCACGTCATAGTGATGATCAGCTCCGGCTCAGGCGAACCATTCGTAGGCACAGAGGGCCTCAACCTCTACGTGGACAACATCGGCTTCCAGCTATAAGACAGCCCTCCAGCTCCAAGACAATTTGCTTTGTAGCAAAAAATAATCATGCAGAGAATCAAAGTCCTCTGCATGATTTCTTTTTTATCCCCTCCTCTCCTTTGAGCCTACAATCCGAAATCGCAGATTCATCGAAAAGAAGTTATAACCTTAGAGAGCCAGGCGGAACCCAAGGTTGCCGTTCGTATAGGACTCGCTGTTGCCGCCGCGATTAGCAATGCGCGATAAAGTAGCGGGGCCGCTCCAACCGCCGCCACGAATAACGAAAAGCGTGCTCGTGCGTTCGCTATTGTAATCACTGCTCTTTTTATCCGAAGTCCATTCCCATACGTTACCTGACATGTCATAGATACCAAGTTCATTCGGCAGTTTCTTGGCTACCGGATGTGTCTTTGATGATGAATTTTCTTCGTACCATGCAACATCGTCAATATTGTTGCCACCTGAATAAGTGTCGCCCTGCGACTTGTTGCCGCCTCTCGCTGCATACTCCCATTCTGCTTCTGTCGGCAAGCGGAAGTTTTTACCGGTTGCTTCGTTAAGTTTAGTAATGAACGTATTGCAGTCAGCCCAAGATACTTTTTCCACAGGCAGGTTGGCTTCGCCCGTGAACTCTGAGGGATTGGTCCCCATCACNGCCTGCCAAAGTTCCTGAGTCACCTCGGTCTTGCCTATCTGAAAGGTTGCGATGGTTTCTTTGTGTGCCGGCTTTTCATCTGCTTCTGAGCTATTATCATCGCCCATGAGGTAGTTACCTCCCTCTACTTCCACCATATCGAAGCTGACACCATTTACTTCGTAGGTGGTNACTTTNGCCGGNAGANGGTCGGCNNCNTCAACATCTNNAANCTGGNNGTATNCNNNATCNGATANTNTATGTGTTGNGATNACTTTNNCNCNANNNTAAANNNTNANNACTTTNNCCTGTTCGGCGTAGGCCAAGATGGCCACGGNGCAGAGGCCNCCGAGCNTTATGCTTTTGAGTAGTTTGTTTGTTTTCATTNTGTGATTTGGTTTTTCGTGATTGATTATTTGATGAATTTGAGGGTGTGGGTGGCNGATGAGCCGGTGGCTACCACGATGTTGAGNCCTTGGGGGAGAGTTGAAACCGAAAGGGTTTCNCCCTGNCNNAGGNTNCCTTTNAGCAACAGGGAGCCGGCTGCGTTGTAGACGCTGACGCTCAGCGGTTCGGCGGTGGTNANGGCGGTGATGGTTTGGGCNGCNTTNTCGTAGTGCAGGCAGCCGTCGGCNGCTGTGTGACTCTCTGTTATTTCGGCAATTGAGGCAGTCGGTTCGGCCTCGCCCACGAGGATGCGGTTGAACTGCGAATAGGGCAGCTCATGGCTCAGCGTGGGGTCAGCGGAGTTCGTTAGGGTCATCGACTCCGGCCCGAACGTGATGCGGTCGAACTGCTCGAGATCGGCATTGTGGTCTGCAACGCCGTCGCCCCGGGCAATGATGCAGGGCTTGGTGTCGGCCTGCGCCGTGGCGAATCCGGCTGCGGCTATGAGGCTGACAATGGTGGTGGCTTTGTTGAAGAACATAATTGAAATTAATTAGTATTACTATATGTGTTTTGAAGTGTCAAAAAAAATGCGCTTTTACAAACGCAGATCAGACTGTCGGCAAAATTAAATAAATAGATTTACCCCCCCCATTAACATTATTTAACTTTACAATTAACACTATTTTATGCTTTCAACTCTGAGGAGCAACCATTAAGCAGACACAACTCATAGTCGATTAATGTTGGCCAAAACAGATAATTTGATCGCGCTATTGCAATAGTGCGATTTATTTACTACCTTTGCAGTCGCTTTTTAGCATCCCGCTCGCGTGTGATGGGAAATTAAGGAGCAACTTAATTTTTAGTAACACATTTTTAATCACATCAATTAGATGAAAACTTATCAACTCACTGCCGAACCCCGCACGGTTCTCGGCAAAAAAGCTGCAAAAACTCTCCGTAAAGAAAACAAAATCCCCGTGGTTCTCAACGGTGGCGAAGTATTCGATCTCCCCTTCACCGGCACTCTCCGCGAAGGCGAAAAGATCGTTGAAATCGGCAATGGCAAAGGTCTGATCACCACTGACCTGACCGTGACTCAGGATGCCGTTCGCAACCTTGTTTACACTCCCGATATCTTCGCTATCGAGCTCGACGTTCATGGCGAAAAACGTATGGCCGTACTGAAAGACATCCAGTTCCACCCCGTGAAGGACACCATCCTCCACATGGACCTTCTTGAAGTATCGGAAAACAAACCCGTTGCCATCGAAGTGCCCGTTAAGCTCGAAGGCCACGCTGAAGGTGTGAAAGCCGGTGGTAAGCTGACTCTCTCTATGAAGAAAATCCGCGTGAAAGCTCCTTACACCCAGATCCCCGAACGTGTAGTGATCAATGTTGACACTCTCGGCCTTGGCAAGACCCTCCAGATCGGCGACCTCCACTTCGAAGGCCTCGAACTGATGAACGCTAAAAACGCCGTTGTCTGCGCCGTTCAGCTCACCCGTGCCGCTCGTGGTGCCGCTGCTGCTGCCGCTGCCGGCAAGTAATCATCCCCCGATACTGATCTATGAAATATCTGATTGTAGGCCTGGGCAACATCGGAAACGAATATGCTGCCACTCGCCACAACATAGGATTTATGATATTGGATGCCTTAGCCGAGGCATCCAATATCTCTTTTTCCACCCAGCGCTATGGCGATGTGGCGACGATGCGGCTTAAAAACCGACAGCTCGTATTGCTCAAACCATCCACATATATGAACCTCTCGGGCAACGCCGTGCGCTACTGGAAAGANAAAGAAGGAATCGACCTCGATCACATCCTCGTACTCGTTGACGATCTTGCTCTCCCCTTCGGAGCGATACGCCTGAAGATGCGCGGATCGGACGCCGGCCACAACGGCTTGAAAAACATAGCCGAAATGCTGAAAACCGANGCATANCCACGTCTGCGCTTCGGCATTGGCAACGACTTTCCCCGCGGATGCCAGATCGACTACGTGCTCGGCCGGTTCACCCCCGAACAGCGACTCGCACTCCCAGCCCGCATCGACGTAGCCATCGACGCCATCCGCACATTCTGCCTCGCCGGTGCAGCTACCGCCATGAACCAATTCAACAATAAATAGCCTTCTCCTCCAATACACACACATTTTCAAGCACCGACGAGATGAACGAAGTGAGAATCGACAAATGGCTTTGGGCTGTCAGAATATTCAAAACACGAACCATCGCCACTGATGCCTGCAAGAAAGGACGAGTGATGCTGGGCGATGTAGTGGTCAAGCCATCGCGCACCATCAAAGTAGGCGACATCATCCGTGTGCGCAAACCGCCGGTCACCTACTCCTTCCGGGTGCTCGCCCTGACCTCCAATCGTCTCGGAGCGCGCCTGGTCCCCGACTATATGGAAAATATCACTCCAAAGAGCGAACTCGACCTGCTTGAAGTGGTGAAGATCAGCGGGTTTGTCAACCGTCGCAAAGGACTGGGCCGCCCCACCAAACGCGAAGGGCGACAGCTCCAGCAATTCACCGCCGAAGCATTCGACCCCGACTCTATGGGCTGGGACTTTGACGATCTCGACGACCCGGACACCCCCGAATCCTTTGACTTCGACGAAGATTTCCTCAACGACTAATAATCTGCCCCAACCCGGGAGCGGCTTCAGCCGTCAGCCAACCATCAGCAATACAATCACTTAACACCCCTCCGACCTCGCCAAATAAGAGACGGTTAAAACCGTCTCTCCCACCGCACTCCACCCTCTAAAAACATCAGGCGTTCGTCGGGTCTATCGGCCGTGCTCGGCCGATTCTGACAAACAGCTGATCCCCAGCCAAAATCCCCCGGCCCGCCACGCGCCAGGGGAGCGATCGACCACCGCGTATAAACGAGAGCGGCCGGAAGAGCTTTGCTCCTCCGGCCGTCGAACAGGCCTGTGTGGCCCATTCCGGTGTGTTGTTCACATTCTCAGATTTTTTGACATCCGGTCAATTAGACAAATGGTTTTTTCACGAATTAGATTAAAGGTTACAGATTACAAACTTACTTACTACTATCATGTTTCTTTCATACTCAGATTCGAGGTTGTTTCGAAGCTATTATGTTATGCTATTATGGTTAAAGTTAATTAGTCGTCCGATTTCATTCCGGATTCAATCATTTTAAAGATCTCTGTCAGCCGAATGATTTATTATCGATCGACATTGCAAAATTAACTACTTTTGAATTATCCAAATAATTTTGAAGTTAATTGATGTTAATTTAATTACATTGCTGTTACAAATAGATTGTAATTGTTGATTATCAATTATTTATAATTTTCATTATACTATTACATTTTAGTTACATTTTATCGGTTTTCGCACTGTTTTATTAAAAATTCGGGAAAATAACCGACGCATACCGTGGCGAATGAGTAAATATCGCTCGCAATTGAAGCAGTAGACCGATAACTGCATTGCGACATTTTCGCACAAAACACGCTTACTCGCTCCATATCTTTGCGAAAAAATCATATTTACTCCCCCGCCATGAAATCCACAATCAAAAAAATCACACTGACCGTCGACGAACTTCGCAACCTGATAGACTCCGTGAAAAATCCCGACGACGCAGCGATTCTCACCGCCGCCATAGATGAAGCTGCGCAAAATCCGCAGGAAATCGAACCGGATAAATATAATCACCCCTCGGCACGACTTCTCACAGAGAAATTCCGCGAGAAAGCCAACCGGCTTGAGAAGCTGCGCAATGCCCGAAAACTGCGCCGTCAGCAGAAAGCAGAACTCCAAGATAAATCTGCAGAATCACCCTCACAAACACCCTCGCCAAACGAAAACACCTCCAACCAGAAGCAGACGCAACTGACTCTGGCGCTCAACGACCATCTTGCCCGCAGCATAGCCTGGATCTACAACAACCGCATGGCTCTATCCGTTGCGATAAAGCGCATAAACGAAGCTATCGCCGCCCAGTCGCCCTCGTTCAGTATCGATCCGGAAACAATCCGGCTAATGATCGATTTTGCCGAAGAATCCTACGGCGAAG
>JAAVEX010000040.1:1982-26591 GCA_014801065.1 Barnesiella sp. | reverse complement strand
AGTTTCTAAGAGAGGGTTTGGATTTAAATGATTTTAGCACAAAGAGAGATTTTGGAGTGATTTTTCAAAATTGAAGAAGGAGCAATGCGGGCATTGCAGCTGATGAAAGCTTTGGAAAAGCGCACAAAAGAGCTTTGTGATGAAATCAAAAATTGAAATCCCTTTCTTTAATAATTAATTTGGTTTAAATTCAAACACTCTCTAAATGTCATCAACCGAAGATATCCGCCGGCGTATCGAGGAATTGCGCTCCGAGTTGAATCGCCATAACCATAATTATTATGTGCTGAACGCTCCCGAGATCTCCGACAAGGAGTTCGACATGCTCCTCAAAGAGCTTGAGTCCCTTGAGGCCGAACACCCGGAATTTGACGATCCATATTCCCCCACCAAGCGCGTGGGGAGCGATCTCTCCAAGGGGTTTGAGCAGGTGGTCCACGAGCGTAGAATGCTCTCGCTCGGCAACACCTACTCCGTCGAGGAGGTCGATGAATTTGTGGGACGTTGCCGCGAGGCGTTGCCGGGCGAAGATGTGACCATAGTCGGTGAAATGAAGTTCGACGGCACATCGATCTCTTTGCTCTACGAGGATGGCAGGTTGGTGCGTGCCGTGACGCGTGGCGATGGCGAGCGTGGCGACGTGGTGACCGACAACGTGATCACCATTCGCTCCATCCCCCTGCAGCTTTCGGGCAGCGGTTGGCCGCGTCGTTTTGAAATCCGTGGCGAGATCGTCCTCCCTTGGAAAGCGTTCGAACGGCTCAATCAGGAGCGCGCATTTAATGAAGAGCCGCTATTTGCCAATCCGCGCAATGCCGCATCCGGAACGCTGAAAATGCAAAATTCAGCCGAGGTGGCGCGTCGCGGTCTCGATGCGTGGTTCTATTATCTCCTTGGCGATGAGCTGCCTTTCGATAATCATTACGATAATATGATGGCGGCGCGCAGCTGGGGCTTCAAAGTGTCCGATGCCATGACCCGACTCCACTCCATCGATGAGGTGGACCGCTATATCTCTTACTGGGACACTGCGCGCAAGGAGCTCCCGGTGGCCACGGACGGCCTCGTGTTTAAGGTCAATTCACTTCGCCAGCAGCTGAATCTCGGTTTCACCGCCAAGAGTCCGCGCTGGGCTATAGCATATAAGTTTCAGGCCGAGAGGGCGCTGACTCCGCTCCGCTTCGTGTCGTTTGAGGTGGGGCGCACCGGTGTCATTACTCCTGTGGCCAATCTCGAACCTGTGCTCCTCTCGGGCACGATAGTGAAACGCGCTTCGCTCCATAATGAAGATATAATCCGTCAGCTCGACATCCACGAACACGATCATCTGTACGTGGAAAAAGGAGGCGAAATCATACCCAAGATCACCGGCGTCGATCTCGATGCCCGGACCGTCGGTGCCCTTCCGGTGAGCTTCGTTAAGGTCTGCCCGGCATGTTCCACTCCGCTCGTCAGGGTAGAGGGAGAGGCTTCATGGGTCTGCCCCAATAAATATGGCTGTCGCCCTCAGATCGTGGGGCGCATAGAGCATTTCGTTGGCCGACGCATGATGAATATCGACGGTATAGGCCAGGAAACAGCCCGCGCTATGTTTGATGCCGGACTGATTTCGAATCCGGCCGACATCTATTCGCTCACGGAGACCGACCTGCTGAAGCTCGATGGCTTCGGACCGCGCAGCGCCGAGCGTGTGCTCGAAGGGGTGGAGCAGAGCAAATCGGTAGCGTTCGGACGTGTGATCTATGCCCTCTCTATCCCCTATGTCGGTGAGACAGTGGCTAAAAAACTCGCCAAAAGCGTCCGCGATATCGACACTCTCATCTCCATGTCGGCCGAAGCGCTCACGGAGATTGACGATATCGGACCGCGTATAGCCGAAAGCATTGTCGATTTCTTCTCCCATCAGTCCAACCGCGAGATCGTCGAACGGCTGCGACAGGCCGGGCTGCAGATGGCTTCCGAAAGCACTCAGTCGGCCGGATCAGATCGCCTCGCCGGCAAATCGATAGTGATCTCGGGCACTTTCACCCACAATTCGCGCGACCGCTATAAGGAGATCATCGAAGAAAACGGTGGCAAAAACGTGGGATCTATTTCCAAGAAAACAGACTTCATCCTCGCCGGCGACAATATGGGGCCCGCCAAGCTTGAAAAAGCCCGCAAGCTCTCAATCCCTATCCTTAGCGAGGACGAGTTTCTGGCCATGCTCAAATCCGAAAATTCATAACCGAAAATATAAACAATAGTAAAACATTATGAAGAAAACATTTATCAGCTTCGTTGTAGCAGCCGTGGCAATCATCGCGGCCGCAGTTCCCGCTCAGGCGCAGTTCCGTTTCGGTGTCAAAGCCGGTGTGGCAGTCAGCTCGCTTCATTTCTCAAAAGAAACTTTCAACGCCGAAAACCGTGCCGGTTTCACCGGCGGTCTTATGGCCGAGTTCACAGCTCCGGTAATCGGGGTAGGGGTCGACCTGTCGGCAATGTATGTTCGCAGAAACTCGCAGTGGCTCCACGACAATGAACTGACCAAGGACAACCGCGANTATATCGANATCCCNNTCAANNTGAAGTGGAAGATGAACATCCCGGTGATCAACAATATTATTCGACCGTATATCGCAACCGGTCCGGATTTCGCCATCCTCACCTCCGGACGCGCTATCAAGGAGGGATACCGCAACCGTAAATTCGACACTTCGTGGAACTTCGGATTCGGTGCCGAGCTCTTCAAACATCTTCAGATTGGCGCAAGCTACGGTATCGGCCTGACAAAAGCGCTCAAGACTTTCAACGTGACCGAGTCAGCAGGCATCAGTGGCCACAACCGCTACTGGACCATCACAGCTGCATATCTCTTCTAAGAAACTGACAAGTTTCCTCCCCCCCCCCNAAAAAAAAAAACTGCCGGAAGTGTGCAACTTTCCGGCAGTTTTTGCGTCTAATGGTTTGTAATGATCAAACAGCAATGAGTAGCCGGTCAGAAAAAACATCAATGTTCACCTCTCTGCTTAAGGAAAACAACGGCCTTATATATAAGGTGTGTTATCTTTATGCGGAAGACTCCGAACATCTCAAAGATCTGTACCAGGAGGTGACGGCCAATCTCTGGGCCGGACTCGANTCCTTCAGCGGCAAATCGCGGCTCTCCACCTGGATCTATCGTGTGGCCATCAACACTTGCGTGTCGTTCATCCGCAAAAACTCACGCCACTCCGACTCCTCCCGGCTCGACGAAAGAGCCTTGAGTGTGGTCGATCCCGGAGTGGAGCGCTCTCAGCAGCTCCGCCAGATGTATGAGATGATCTCATTGCTCGGCCGTCTCGACAAGGCTATCATCATGCTATGGCTCGATGAGTATTCCTACGATGAAATAGCCTCGCTCACCGGCCTTACCCGTAACAACGTGGCCTCGCGCATCCATCGAATCAAACAGCGCCTCGCCTCGTGTAATGTTTAACCTCCAACACAAACTTATGGACAATCAACTTGATGCTCTGAAAAAACATTGGAAAAGCCTTGACTCGGTCAACATCGTAGACACTCCGTGTGAAGATGACTGCATCTCGCGCACACTCGAAGGCAAGTCCGTCGGCAACCGCCGCAAGCTGCTCCGATTCTACCGCCTGCTCTCCATCATTTCCGGAGTCTATGTGGTGCTCGGTCCCGCGATGCTACTGCCCCTGGGGCTCTTCCCGTTATGGGGGTTGGTGCTCCTGTCGGTTTTCTTCGGAGTATGCATGGCAATGAATATATATATGTATAATCTGATCGACGATATTGATTTTGCCCGGATGCCTACACTCGAATTGCTCTACCGGGTGAGGAAAGCCTATCGCGTCCACATCCGTCAGACGTTTATCGGAATCATACTCCTTGTTCCGATGCTCACACTGATGTTGGCCTTCTTCTATGCCGAACCGGCCACTCTCTTGGGAGGCATAGTAGGCGGCATAGTAGGCGGATTGATCGGATGGCGCAACAATCGAAGGGTGATTCGCTATCTGCGCGAGATCGAATCCGAGATCAAATCGGTCTACGAATAATCCGGTTCTGACTTTTTGTCACAGGATAGTCACATCTAAGTGTTAAATCTCTGTTAAAATTTTGACGTTTTGTATCGAAAATCGGTATTGCACATCGCAATAGGTAAGTGTGCAATTTTTGCAGAATTTATAACCGACAATGTTAACCGAGGTTAATATTTGTATTCTTTCGGCCGAAATGTTGCCATTATTTTAACATTTATATGGTCGTGTAAAAAACTGTTTAATTCGCGGTATAAGTCTTGAAAAATGTCAAATCGTTGATTTTCAGCATTTGCACTCCATTGCAGTTCGACCGAAAATTATTAACTTTGCATTGTTGAAAGTTCAACCGACCAATCATTACTTTCAGCAGAATTAATAATTTTTATTTGCAATGGATTTTAAGAAAACGATTATAGCAGTAATGATGTGCGGCATGATGACCCTCTCCGCCGCCGCCCAGCGTTCCTACAAACTTCCCCGCCAACATTCTGAAATTGCCGATCGCCAGATCGAATCAAATCTCTCCACCGGCAGCCCCTTTGCCGATGTTTCGATGAAGGATGTTTGCACTCGTTCTCCTTTCGCCGACATGTACTCGGCTTCCACTGCTATCAGCAAAGCGCACGATATCTTCACCCCCAACGCCGGTACCGCAAGCAAAATGGTCGACTACGCCAAGCGTTTCCTTGGCACTCGCTACGTCCTCGGAGCAACCGGCCCCTCCGCTTTCGACTGCTCCGGTTTCGTCGGTTATGTTTATCGTAATTTCGGCATCAACCTCAACCGCACTTCGCGCGACCAGTATCGTCAAGGCGAAAAAGTCAACATGAGCAATATCCGCCCCGGCGACCTCCTCTTCTTCAGTTGCCGCTCATCAGGCCCCGGAAATGTTGGCCACGTGGCAATGGTCGTTTCAGTCGACAAAGCTTCAGGCACCTGCCAGTTTATCCACGCTTCTGTGAAGAAAGGCGTCACTTATCAGAAATTCCCCGACAACGGTTATTTCTCTCGCAACTTCATCGGTGCACGCCGAATCCTCGGCACATCTGTCGATAAGCGTAGCAACGTTCTCGCCGATCGCTAATCCATCCCGACCAATAGGAACATAAGCATATTTAATCAGCGCAGTGTGTCATTCATGGCCATTGCGCTGAAATTTTGTATCTTTGCATACTATGAACAAGAAAAACACTAACATCTCGATACAGGGCGCCAGAGTCAACAATCTCAAAAATGTTGATGTTGAGATCCCGCGCAATAAATTTGTCGTGATCACCGGCCTTTCCGGTTCCGGCAAATCTTCTTTGGCTTTCGACACGCTTTACGCTGAAGGTCAGCGTCGCTACGTTGAAAGTCTGAGTGCCTACGCCAGGCAGTTTCTCGGCCGTATGGCAAAACCCGAGGCCGACAAGATCCAAGGCATCCCGCCGGCTATCGCCATCGAACAGAAGGTCAACACGCGCAATCCGCGTAGCACCGTCGGCACATCAACCGAAATCTACGACTATCTCCGACTCCTTTTCGGACGCATCGGACGCACTTTCTCTCCCATCTCCGGACGCGAGGTGAAAAAACACACCGTGGAAGATGTGATCGAAAAGGCGGTCACCTTTCCTGAGGGCACTCGCGCTGCCATCGTGGCTCCGGTCGTGATCCCCAACGGTCGAAAACCGGAAACTCATTTCGAAATACTNCTCCAGGGTGGCTACACCCGATTTGTCGATGCTGAAAATTCTTTTATTGACATTGCCGATCTCGTGGCCGACCCCTCCGCTATCGGTGATCCGTCGGGCTACTCTCTGCTGATCGACCGCCTGACCATTGCCCATTCCGGCGATGAACTCAGCCGACTGGCCGAAGCCGTCGAGACCGCTTTCTTCGAAGGTGACAGCCACGCTTCGCTCATAGTCTGGCGATCGCGCGATGATGTTGAACGCTTCGATTTCTCCAGCTCCTTTGAGGCCGACGGTATGACCTTTACCGAACCGTCGGAAATGATGTTCAACTTCAACAACCCCTACGGCGCTTGCCCGCGATGTGAGGGTTTCGGACGCACCGTCGGTATCGACGAGCGTCTCGTCGTGCCCGATCCGTCGCTGTCGGTGTTTGATGATGCCGTGGTGTGTTGGCGCGGAGAGAAAATGAGCGAATGGAAGAGGGCGTGTATCCGCGCCGCTTCCGCAGCCGGGTTCCCTATCCATAAACCATACGCCGAGCTGACGCAGAAACAGAAAGATTTCCTTTGGCATGGCGACACTTACGGCTCGTTCACAGGTATCGACGGCTTCTTCCGCATGGTCGAGGAAAATCTATATAAGATTCAATATCGTGTAATGCTTGCCCGCTATCGGGGCAAGACCGTATGCCCCGAATGTGGCGGATCACGCCTGCGCCACGATGCCTCCTACGTCCGGGTGGGCGATCGNACCATCACTGAGCTCGTCACTCTACCCGTCAGTCGGCTGATAGAATTTTTCGACTCGCTCAAGCTCTCGCCCACTCAACAGACCATCGCTCAGCGTATCCTTGTCGAAATTCGTTCGCGCCTTCAGTTCCTTAACGATGTCGGGCTCGGCTATCTGACGCTCGATCGCCTCTCATCCACCCTCTCCGGAGGNGAAAGTCAGCGCATNAATCTTGCCACATCNCTCGGCAGCAGTCTGATAGGTTCGCTTTATATCCTCGACGAACCCAGTATCGGACTCCATTCGCGCGACACTATGCGGCTCATCTCAGTGCTCCGCAAGCTCCAGAGCATCGGCAANACGGTTGTNGTCGTAGAACACGACGAGGATATCATGCGNCAGGCCGATTATATCATTGATGTCGGACCGGAAGCAGGCTCAAATGGCGGACAGATCGTCTATCAGGGACCCGCCGACCATCTCTCGGAGGCTGCCGACAGCAGCTACACCGCCCGTTACCTTGACGGAACCATGGCCATCGACGTGCCGACGCGCCGCCGCCGTTGGCGCGATTACATCGAAGTGGTCGGTGCCCGCGAGCATAACCTTAAAAATATCGATGTGCGTTTCCCGCTCGAAACCCTTACGGTAGTGACCGGNGTCAGCGGATCGGGGAAATCCACTCTCGTGCGCGACATCCTTTACCGTGCGCTTCTGCGCAATCTCGGCGAATCCTCCGATGCCCCGGGACTCCACACGGCTCTGCGTGGCGACCTTCAGCGCATTTCGGCCGTAGAGTTCGTTGACCAGAACCCTATCGGTCGTTCGTCGCGCAGCAATCCGGCCACTTATCTGAAGGCCTACGACGAGATCCGGCGGCTTTTCGCTGATCAGCAGGGTGCCAAACAGATGGGCTTCGGTCCGGGCTATTTTTCCTTCAACACCGAGGGCGGGCGATGNGAAGAGTGTAAAGGCGAAGGGACTATCACAATCGAGATGCAATTCATGGCCGACATCACGATCCCGTGTGAGCAATGCCACGGCAAGCGCTTCAAACACGACGTGCTCGACATTCGCTATCGCGGACTCAATATCAATGATATCCTCGATATGACCATCGACGATGCCATCGCTTTTTTCAGCGAAGCTTCCGGATCGACAGAGCGCAAGATCGTGAAGCGTCTNCTNCCNCTGCAGCAGGTGGGCCTTGGATACATCAAGCTGGGACAAAGCTCGTCAACGCTTTCGGGAGGCGAAAACCAGCGCGTAAAATTGGCCTATTATCTGGCTATGGAAAAGCCGCGNCCCACCATGTTTATTTTCGACGAACCCACCACCGGTCTCCATTTCCACGACATCCGCACGCTGATGGATGCCTTCAATCGTCTTATCGCCATGGGCCATACGGTGGTCATTATCGAACATAATCTTGATGTGGTCAAATGTGCCGACCATGTGATCGACATCGGTCCTGAAGGTGGCGACAAAGGTGGGCAGCTTGTGGCTGCGGGCACGCCCGAAGANATTGCCGCCAACCCCGATTCNTATACCGGACGTTACCTCCGCGAAAAACTATGGCCATCTGATTCAGCCGGTGAGTAATATCGGATCAGCCCGTCGATCGGATCNGCTTCCACCCGGCCGAGACGGAGCCCGCGGGCCTTCATCGCTTTTTCAAGCTGCACGTGGAAATGTAATGCCACTGAGCCTGTGAAACTAACCGGCAGGTCGTGGCATCCCGTATAGTTGAGCACATTGCGGTCAAGAAACCGCAGAAACTCATCGGTCACGAGCCGATCCACAGCCTCATGGCGAATATTGCGGGCCACGAAAGGCATCATCGATGCTAAAAANCGGTTTGGCGCAGGCTGTCGGTAGACTCGCTCAATAGCTTCGGCTTGAGTGAGTTTCATCGTTGCGNCAAAATCATCAACAACTTCGCGTGGCATCTGTCGCTTGAAAATATCGCCCAGAAGTCGNCGCCCTATCGAAGCTCCCGAGCCTTCATCGCCGAGTATAAAGCCCAGNGCCCCCACCGAGTCTGCGATATGAGATCCATCGTAGAGACAGCTGTTTGATCCCGTGCCGAGTATGCATGCTATCCCCTCGCTCGATCCGCAAAGGCTTCGCGCGGCCCCGAGCATATCGGAACCGACTTCCACCGAGTTGCATCCGGTGGCCTCTTGCAGTATCTTCATCATNGTGNGGCTGAGNTCTGCCGTGCATCCNGCTCCGAAATAGTGTATTTCCTCCACCNGTTCATCTCCCGTTAGCGGGAGAAGTTCAGCTTCGATTCTTTTTGCCGTCTCCTCNGGCCCGAGCAAGGCCGGATTAAGNCCCTCTGTGCGCACTTTATGCCATTCGCCGGCACTGTTTTCAATGGCCCAACACACCTTGGTGCTCCCGCCGTCAGCTATTATTCTCATCGTTTTGTTGTTGATCTGCTGGCAAAGATAGCAAAATATCTGCAAAAAAGAGCCCGACTCGCGGCTTGATCCGTGGGTCGGGCGTTGTCAGATTATTTCAGATTATTTTTTTGACTCTTCGAATTTGGTGTGATACTCGTCGAGGATCTTGCGTATCGCNGTGCCGATCTTGAGATAGTCGGCTTCGTTGAGGTTGGCCAGGGATGCTCTCACTGACCATGCCGGGCCGTCAAAACCGTCGCCGTTGAGAAGCACCACNGCCGTCTCGTTGGCCAGACGGATCACGAAATCCAAAGGCACATAATTNTCGGCAAGATAAGNGGCAAACTCATCGCCATAGAATTTNTTAGCCCANACCATGATGTCGATCTCCGAATAGTAGCCGGCGCGGAGCGGATCCACGAGCAGTGTGAATCCGGTGGTGGACCACAGCGCTTCAAGTCGGTCCTTGATCGTGTTCATCATTGTCCGCTGATATGTGCCGTCGTCGTGGAGTATGTAGGATGCCATAAGCATCATCTGCATCTGCTGAGGGGTCGAGAGGCCGGCGGTGTGGTTGAGCGCCACCAATCGGCTGTCGGCCACCATGCGGTCAATGAATTTGATCTTGTCGGGGTCGAGCGAGAGCGATCCGTAGCGGCGGCGGAGATCAGCCTTTTTATCTTNCGGAAGTGCTGCGATCATATCGTCGAACACGTTGGATTCGCTCTGCACTGACACTGTGGCCAGTCNCCANCCCGTGGCTCCGAAATATTTCGAGAAGGAATAGACGCAGATGGTGTTGTAGGGNAGATCATACATCAGCGAGTGGAAGTCGCGCACGAATGTGCCGTAGACATCGTCGGTGATGATCATCAGGTTGGGATTATCGTTTTCAACCACGTCGATCAGCTGGCTGCGCACTTCGGGTGAGAGCGTGTAGGATGGCGGGTTGCTCGGATTGATGATGCAGAGCAGTTTCACCGCCGGATCGCGCAGCTTGTCGATCTCCTCCTTGGGATACTGCCAGGTGTGGTAGCCATCGTGTTGCACCTTGTCGGCATGGATCTCCACCACATCGAAGCTGAATCGGTCAAGCTGAGGTATCTCGATATAGGGCGTAAAGGCCGGAACCATCAGTGCTATCTTATCTCCTTTCTCAAGAAGATAGTTTTCCTGAAGCGAATCGAAGGAATAACACATTCCTGCCGTGCCTCCTTCGGTGGCAAAAAGGTCGAATGTCTGGTCATTGTCGCCTCCGCCCATGGTCAGACGCAGATAGTCGCGGCACACTGCTTCTACCGTGTGGAGTATGCGGTCGGGCGTGGGATATTGGTCGCCTGTCACTGCTTCGGCCATTTCGTAGGCTGCCTCATCGGCTTCAAAGCCGTGTTTGCTGACCAGATAGCTGTAAGTGTCGGCAAGCAGTTTTGCTCCGGGCTTATCCTTGTTGGTTGCGAGGAAGTCACTCAGGCGCTGTCCGCATCCATCTTTTACCGGAATGCCGGCTATACCGATTGGATCGCTGTAGACGCGGCGACATTCCTGTAGACCGAACTCACCGAGCAGATAGAACGCTTCGCGCGGAGTGGTTGCGATCCAGTTAGGATTGCCTCGCCCGGCGTTGAGAAATGTCGAGGTCGATTTGCGGGCATCTTTCTGAGCAAATTCGATCAGTTCGTTTTTGATCTCAAACGGACTCATCTTCGAAAGTTCTTTTTCGTAGGAGGGATCTTCGGGATTGAAATGTCGGGTTTTCATATAGTTGTTCTTTTGATAAGTATGTTATGGAAGAATAATTAGATTGTGAGCACGATCACCACTCCCCATAGGATCAGGAGGGTGTTGCCGATGGCATAGGTCACTGTATAGCCCATGGCGGGAATTGTCGATCCGATCGAGTCCTGGATCGCGCCGAGCGAGGCGGTGGTGGTTCGTGAGCCGGCCACGCATCCTAAGTTGACTGCCGGACGGAATTTGAACACCTTGTCGCCGATGATCACGGCAAGTATCAGCGGCACGGAGGTGCAGATCACACCCATGAGAAACATCGGGAATCCTACTTGTGCGATTCCGCTGACAAACGATGGACCGGCCGAAATGCCGATCACGGCGATAAACATGTTGAGCCCGAGATTATTCATCAGCCATATTGCCGACGACGGTATGCCGCCAAACGAGGGATGACGCGATCTGAGCCAACCGCAGATCAATCCGGAGATCAGGGCGCCGCCGCTTGTGCTGAGACTCACGGGCACATTGCCGATGGTCATGGTCAGTGCGCCGATTATACATCCTATAGCTATGCCGAATCCCGTAAGGATAAGGTTTGACTGGATGGTGGGCTTGTCTACATAGCCCAATTCGGGGGCTGCTGTCGTGACATCCTGTGGCAGCCCTACGAGGGTCAGTGTGTCGCCCGGGTGAAGTTCAGTGCGAGCCATCACCGGTAGAGCCGTTCCGGAGCGATCGATGCTCTTGATCGTCACGCCGCGCATATACTCTTTGCCGCGAAGATCATCCACCGTAGTCGATCTTCCGATCTTCTTCTTGGTCAGCATCACGTTGATCTGCTCGGCGGGGAAGTTGAGCAGTTCGCTGTCATTGACTTCCGGTCCGATCCAGCTCTCATCCTGGATAATATACTCTCTGCGGCCGCTGAGCACGATTTCATCGCCTATCCCTATCTTTGCCGCTTGCTGCGGATCGGCTATCTTACCGGCTTGTCTGACGCGCTCCACAAACAGGCGCCGACCCTGATCGCTGAGATGCTTTTCGATCTCGTCGATCGAGCGCGGTGTGTTGAAAAAGTCGGCCGTGGCCTTATAGGCGCGAAACGCCACCGGTCGGTTGGCATTGATCAGCGCCGGATCATTAGTGGCCGATCCCTGATTCATCTCTTTTTCAAGCTCTGCAGTGTCAGCCTTAACCTTTTTCAGTCCGCCGAGCAGCATCGGGCCGATATAAGCCAGAATGTAGGCCGAACCGATCGTGCCGAAAATGTAGGTGACGGCGTAGGCCACCGGGATAATATCGGTCATAGCTTTTTTCTCAGCCGCCGACATTCCGATAGACGACATCGTGTCGGTACCCACACCGATCACGGCCGAGATCGTCTGCGATCCTGCAAACAAGCCGATTGCCTCACCTGCGTTGTAGCCCATCAGTTTGGCCACCACGAGCGTCGTGGCCAGACACAGCACGCAGACCACCACGGCAAATCCCACCTGCTTGATNCCCGATCCTCTGATNGCNCGGAAAAACTGCGGGCCTACGCTATAGCCTATCGCAAACAGGAATAAAAGGAAAAACACATTTTTGATCGGTCCCGGAATGTTGATGTCGAGTTGACCAACCAACACNCCGACCAGCAGAACGGAGGTCACCGTGCCGAGTGAAAAAGTTTTGTATTTCAACGATCCGATCCAGAATCCCAGTCCGATAGTGAGGAATAGCGGAATCGATGGATTGTCGCGCATGGTTTGAATAAGCCAGTCCATAGATGTAGAAGTTTATAGTTGTTTTATAGTGTAGTGTATATTGTTTATAAGTAAGTTGCAAATCAGATAATCATATAACGCCGTCGGCCCCCCCATTGTTCCCTCGCTCCATAAATCGCCGTCGAAACCTCAAAAAAAAAGAGGATGCCCCCATCCGGTACACATCCTCCTATTTTATAAACTCTTAGAAACTATTTCTTAGTTGTAGCGGTAATAGCGCACCCAGTCAACGGCCATTTCCGTAGGAAGCTGTTCGGGGTTCACTTCGCCCACCCACGATCCGCCGAGCTGCATGTCGATGATCAGATACCATTCTTTGAAGTAGGGGAATTGGGTTTCCGGATCCGCGTTTGCCTCTTTTTTGTAAGAATAGGTGAGCTGATGATCCAGATAATATTTCACTTCGTCGGGCCAGAGTTGCACTTCAAACACATGAAATTTATCGGGGTCGATATAGCTCGTGTGTGAAAACGATCCTGCCGCAGAGTGTAGCGTCTGATAGATCTGCTTTTCGTGGTTGAGGCGCTCCATGATATCCACTTCGCCGCATTGAGGCCACCCTTTGTCTTCGGCAAACGGCATCATCCATATCGCGGGCCATGCTCCCTGGGCGCCTGCTCCGGTCTTGGCTCTCACCTGAATGCTCACCGGCGACTGATCGTTGGCGTCAGGCCCGAAAGCCATTTTCTTTTTGCTCCATATCCCTCCGGTCAGATACGGCGACGGATCGCTTTCCGTGTCCGGATTGACGATCCCTTTCAGAAGCAGGCAGCCGTCGCTCCATCCATAGCAGCGATCATCTTTCGACTGTGTATTGGCCCAGTCGGGCGTACCGCGATCCGTGCGGCTCCATGCCGATTCATCAAGCGTCGGGCTGTTGAAGTCATCCTGCCACACCAGATTCCATTTCGGAGCCGATGTTGAGGGAGTCGATTCAGGTTCGTTGTCGGAATCGCTGCAGGCGGTAAATCCTGCCAGCAGCAGTGCTGAGATAAAGAGATGTGACGATTTAAATTTCATGGTAGTTATAATTGATTGGAAATATATTTGATATAGATATGAATATGTTTATTTATTGGGTATATCTAATTAATTGATTGGATATATCTAAAGCATCTATCGCTGCAGAAACACGCAAAGCCGTGTGCAAATATAGTAAAACTACCGATACCACCCCACCTCATCGCATCAAATTTTTCTGCACCCCCTCCCATCATCTCCTCCCAAAAGTGATGAATAAGAAACTGTTTAAAATTATGTGCGAATGATTTTGAGGATATTTCAGGATGAGTTTTGCAAGTTGAAGAGGGAGCGATTCGGGCATCGTGACCGATAAAACTTGGCAAAAATCGCCTGAAAGATCATCAAAATCAGAGTATATAAAAATATTCTCATAAATTTAAACAGTTTCTTAGAGGTCGGGGAGGGGTAAACAAAAAAAAACTCCCGCAGCGTTTGCTGCAGGAGTCTTGGCTTTGTCGGGGTGAGAAGATTCGAACTTCCGACCACACGCCCTTAACTAATAAGAGACTCAAAAAATAGTCTGATAAGCCCCATAACGGTGAGGATACCTCCGGCGAGCAGGTTTATCAGAAAGTCCAAGAATGATAACGGTGAATATTCAATTAATTTGGTATGACCTAACCCAAGGACGATCTCAGTGTCTTCCGATGCAGCCATCAAACTGAAACCCATACTTAGGAAAAATCCAATGCAGGCTGCAACTATGTTGATTACACGATTACGCACTGTTGCGAAACCTTTGTAGAATCCATAGATCGGAAAGAAAAAGGATTTTGCCGCTTCAGCAAATTGAGCCGTTTTCTTGTGAGCGTTGCTATGATAGTAAACTTCATCATCCGATGTAACCTTCTGGTTAGGTTTACTCATCTGAACGGAGAAACCACCATATTTGGAGAAACTGATATTGCACGAATATTCCCCCACTTCACCTAAGGGTATTGTGCGAGAAAAGCATAAAATCTCGTTACCCTTGTGATTGTTCATTATTACAATTTCTGCATTCTCACCTAGAATGGGCACGTCAACCTCAAATGATGAATCAGGTTTAAATTCAAATCTGTTTGACTGACCATTGACATAGAGAACAAGTTCTTTAACACCCTTAATTCCCTTCTTTTTCCAGTTAATTTTCAATTGCTTTTCCATGTGATTGTATTTTAAAATGATTGGTTGTGATTAATCACTTCTTTATGAAGCATATAAACGGAACGGCAAGATTGAACCAACTATTGTTGAATCGATCGTTGAGGCTCTCGCATTGCCTCGGTGTCCGATAAACAGAGCGGTCCATCCCTGCCTGTGAGAGATGGATCAGCGCCGCCTGAATCTGAGACTTCAATTGGAATTTGCGAGATTTCAACGATTCGTTCCGCTTTTTTCGTTCCTGCTGCAAAATTAACCATTACATCCCACCAAATCCACCTCGGAAATGGTTCAAGTTGGTTCAAATTCAACTTTATTAACAATNCTGAAAATCAATCAATCACTCTAAGAGTGGGGAGGGGTAAACAAAAAACTCCCGCAGCGTTTGCTGCAGGAGTCTTGGCTTTGTCGGGGTGAGAAGATTCGAACTTCCGACCACACGCCCCCCAGACGCGTACTCTAACCTGGCTGAGCTACACCCCGATTGGTTAAAAGCGATGCAAAGGTAGGGACTATTTTTCAAACTTGCAAGTAATCGTACTTTATTTTGACTTTATTTTGCAAATAAGCTTCGAAATGTTAAAATNTGTNTANATTTATCTNCTTGAAATATTTTGAGGATTGATGAAAAATTACTATCTTTGTTTGCTGTTTCGGCAGGAGGCTTTTCGCAATGATTATCGAGCCGGAACGGCGATCCTAATAACGATATAACAACTTATAAGTCTGAAAAATGGCAGAAATAGAAGAAGAATATAGCGCCAGTAATATTCAGGTGCTTGAAGGTCTGGAGGCTGTAAGAAAGCGTCCGGCCATGTATATTGGCGACATCTCGGCTAAAGGTCTCCATCACCTGGTCTATGAGGTGGTCGATAACTCGATCGACGAAGCCCTGGCAGGATATGCCGACCATATCGACGTGACCATCAATGCCGACAATTCGATCACGGTTGTCGACAATGGCCGCGGTATCCCCGTGGATATGCACGAAAAAGAGGGTAAAAGCGCTCTCGAAGTCGTGCTGACCGTGCTCCATGCCGGTGGCAAGTTCGACAAAGGCTCTTACAAAGTGTCGGGCGGTCTGCACGGCGTGGGTGTCAGCTGTGTCAACGCGCTCTCTACTTATCTCAGAGCCGAAGTGCATCGTGGNGGTAAATCCTACGTCCAGGAATATTCCTGCGGAAAGCCTACCACCGAGNTNCGCATCGAGGGTGAAAGCCAACATTCCGGCACTTCGATCACATTCAAGCCCGACGGAAGCATTTTCACCGTCACTGTCTACGACTATACCACTCTCGCCAACCGTCTGCGCGACCTCGCCTTCCTTAATGCCGGCATAACGCTGACCCTTAAGGATATGCGAGAAGTCAACGAAAACGGCGAGCCTCGCGGCGAAACGTTCTACTCCAAAGATGGTCTGCGCGAATTTGTTGAATATATCGACTCCAACAAGGAATCGCTCATCAACGACGTGATCCACCTCAACACCGAACGCCAGGGAATCCCCGTTGAAGTCGCTCTGACCTACAACACTTCCTACAACGAAAATGTCTATTCGTTTGTAAATAATATCAATACCATCGAGGGCGGCACACACCTCACCGGTTTCCGTCGCGGTCTGACCTCCACCCTTAAGAAATATGCAGAAGACGAAAAGATGCTCGAAAAGGTGAAAATCGACGTTTCGAGCGACGACTTCCGCGAAGGCCTGACCGCCGTGGTTTCAGTCAAGGTGATGGAACCGCAGTTTGAGGGTCAGACCAAAACGAAGCTTGGCAATAACGAAGTGATCGGTGCCGTTCAGGCAGCTGTCAGCGAAGCGCTCCGCAACTATCTCGAAGAGCATCCCGCACAGGCCAAAACCATCGTGGGCAAGGTGATCCTGGCTGCTCAGGCCCGACATGCCGCCTACAACGCTCGCAAAAACGTGTTGCGCAAATCGCCTCTTTCCGGCGGCGGTCTCCCCGGCAAGCTCGCCGACTGCTCAAGCCGGACGGCTGAAGACTGCGAACTCTTCCTCGTCGAAGGTGACTCGGCAGGTGGTACTGCAAAGCAGGGCCGCGACCGCCAGTTCCAGGCCATTCTGCCGCTCCGAGGTAAAATCCTCAACGTGGAGAAAGCCATGGACCATAAGATTTTTGACAATCAGGAAATCACCAGCATGTTCCGCGCCATGCGCGTGACCATCGGCACCGACGACGATCCCAAAGCTGTCAATATCTCCAAGATCGCTTACCATAAGATCATTATTATGACCGATGCCGACGTCGACGGTTCTCACATCGCCACACTGCTGATGACTTTCTTCTTCCGCCGCATGCGTCCGGTAATTGAAAACGGATATCTCTACCTCGCCACTCCGCCGCTGTATAAATGTACACGCGGCAAGGTAGAGGAATATTGCTGGACCGACCAGCAGGTGCAGCAGTTCATCATGAAATATGGCGACAAAACGAAAGTGCAGCGCTACAAAGGTCTTGGTGAGATGAGCGCTCAGGAGCTCCGTGACACCACTATGTCGCCCGAACACCGTATGCTGAAGCAGGTGCAGATCAGCGATGCCGCCGAGGCCGACCGTATATTCTCCATGCTTATGGGCGAAGATGTGGCTCCTCGCCGCGACTTCATCGAAGAAAACGCTAAATATGCCGTGATCGATGCCTGACGAGGCGCGTCACCAAGTGATCACATCATAGCAAAGCAGACGTGTCAGGGCCGCAAAAATCGACCCGCACGTCTGTTTGTTTTTATCGCTCTCCGTTTCCAAACTNTCNGATNANTAAATTTGGTTTAAATCCAAACTCGCCCTTTAAGCGTTATATAACCAAAATTCAACTAACAACGATTATTATGGCAAAAAAACAATCTCCCCCCTCTTCGGCACGCCGTCAGTCAAAAGACCTCCATGCCGAAGTGGTCAACTACATAAGCCGTCAGAAAAATCAGACTTTCAACTATAAACAGGTGTCGCACGCCATCGGTGCCATCACGGCTCCGGCCCAGCGCTCCGTGGCTATGATGCTTGCCGAAATGGCCTTCGATGGTGATCTGATCGANGTTTCTCCCGGAAAATATAAAGCTCCGTCGCGCTCCAACGTGACCACCGGCACTTTCGTGCGCCGTAGCAATGGCAAAAACAGTGTGACGACCGACGAGGACAACGAGCAGATTTTCGTGGCCGAACGCAATTCGATGCATGCTCTCAATGGCGATCGNGTGCGCATCGTCGTTGCCGCGCGCCGACGCGGTGAGGAGCCGGAAGCCGAGGTCATCGAGATAATCGAGGAGAAGGACCAGACGTTTATCGGAACGCTTCAGGTGCAGCGTCAATATGCTTTCCTGCAGACCGATTCAAAATTTCTGGCCACGGATATTATCATTCCCCGCAATAAACTGAAGGGAGGCACGAGCGGCCAAAAGGCGGTGGTGCGCATCACATCCTGGCCCGACGAGGCCAAAAATCCTATCGGTGAAGTGGTGGATATTCTCGGACAGACAGGCGACAACACTACCGAGATGCACGCCATTCTGGCCGAGTTCGGATTGCCTTACCGCTATCCCGAAAATGTCAATGCCGCTGCCGAAAAGATTGATGCCGGTATCACCGATGAAGTCGTGGCTCAACGCGAAGATATGCGTGGTGTGACCACCTTCACCATCGACCCCAAGGACGCAAAGGATTTCGACGACGCGCTATCTATCCGCCGTCTGCCTAACGGCAACTATGAGGTGGGGGTGCATATCGCCGATGTGACCCACTATGTGCGTCCGGATTCGCTGCTCGACAAGGAGGCTCAGAAACGTGCCACCTCGGTCTATCTCGTTGACCGCGTTGTGCCGATGTTGCCCGAACATCTCTCAAACGGCATCTGCTCGCTTCGTCCCGATGAGGATAAGCTGACATTCTCCTGCATATTTGAGATGAACGATAAGGCCGAGGTGGTTAATCACCGCATTGTCCGCACCGTCATACGCTCCAACCGCCGATTCACCTACGAGGAGGCGCAGCAGGTCATTGAGACCGGCGAGGGCGATTTCCGCGACGAGATCCTTAAGCTCGACGAGCTGGCAAAAATCCTGCGCCGCCGCCGCTACGACGAGGGCTCGGTTGAGTTCGACCGCGCTGAAGTGCGTTTCGAAATCAATGAGGTGGGCCATCCGGTGAGTGTCTACTTCAAGGAGTCGAAGGATGCCAACAAGCTGATTGAGGAATTCATGTTGCTGGCCAACAAGACTGTGGCCACGGCTATCGGTCGGCCGGGCGCCCACAAGCGCCCCAAGGCGTTCGTCTATCGTGTGCATGACATGCCTGATCCCGGAAAGCTCGCCGATCTTTCGAAGATTGCCCGCACATTTGGCTTCAAGGTAAAGGAGACCGGATCATCGCGTGAGGTCAACCGCTCGATCAACCGTATGCTCGCCGATGTGAAGGGGCGCGGTGAAGAGAATTTCCTCTCCACCCTTGCCATTCGCTCGATGGCTAAAGCGATCTATACCACAACCAATGTGGGCCACTACGGATTGGCTTTCGATTACTATACCCACTTTACCAGCCCCATACGCCGCTATCCGGATATGATGGTCCACCGTCTGCTTGAACGTTATCTTGCCGGCGGACGGTCGGTCAACCAGCAGAAACTGGAAGATCAGTGCAAACACTCGTCGGGCATGGAGCAGCTTGCCGCTAATGCCGAGCGAGCATCCATCAAGTATAAGCAGGTGGAATACATGGGCGATCACATGGGCGAGGTCTATGATGGCGTTATCTCGGGTGTGACCGAATGGGGCCTTTATGTAGAGCTTGCCGACAATATGTGTGAAGGGCTCGTCCCGGTGCGCGATCTGGCCGATGACTATTACGACTTCGATGAAAAGAATTTCTGCCTGATCGGTCGCCGCCGTGGTGTCAGATACCGTCTTGGCGATGAGGTGAAGGTGAAAGTGGCCCGCGCCTCGCTTGAGAAGAAACAGCTTGATTTCGTGCTTGTTGATGATAAAGGCATTCCGATGCAGAGCGACAATCGCGCCGGATCGGCTGAACGCCATAAGAAACATTCGTCGCGCCACGACAAGAAAAAGACTCGTTCGCGTCGCCATTGATAACCGGTGCTACTCGCTGACAGACTATGGAATCTATTGTTATAGAGATCAATGGCCTTGCAATTAGGGCCCGCCACGGTGTGCTCCCTCAGGAGCGTGCCGTCGGCAATGATTTTGAAGTCGATCTCCGGATCGAATATCCGGCCCGAGAGGCCGTTGACCATGATCGCCTGGATGCTACGCTTAATTATGCGGAGGCCGCAGCTGTGGTGCGCGAGGTGATGTTGGTGCCCTCACAATTGCTTGAGAATGTGTGCGGACGCTTGCGTGTGGCACTCATGGAGCGCTTTCCCGCCATAATAGCCGGGAGGGTGAGGGTTGCCAAACTCAATCCGCCTATCGCCGGAGCGCAGTTGCGGTCAGTGGCCGTTGAACTGAGCTGGACGACTGAAACATAATGAGATGAAGCTGCTGATCAAGAATATGGTGTGCCGTCAATGCGTTAAGGCCGTAGAGCGCATCCTCGGCGAGATCGATGGCGTATCGGCGAAGGATGTAGGCCTGGGCTACGCTTTGATCGATGATCTTTCGGACCGCTCGACGCTTGCAGAGATCGCCCGCCGGCTTTCAGCCGAAGGGTTCGAGCTTATCCAAAGTCGTGAAAGCGAGATTGTAGAGCAGGTCAAGGCGATCCTGATCGATCGCGTGTGGAATCCTGAAACCTATCGTGGGATCACTGTCTCGCAGCATCTTGCCGAGCGTGTCGGTGCGTCTTATTCAGTGATCAGCCGGCTATTTTCCGAGATCGAGGGGCGCACGATAGAGAGCTATCTGAAATTGCTCAGAGTTGAGCGCGTCAAGGAGTTGATCAAATATGAGCGCATGACTCTGGCTGAGATCGCTGACGCAGCCGGATATTCTTCCGAGGGCCATCTCTCTCGATCGTTCAAGCAGGTGACAGGCATGACGCCGGGACAATTCCGAACGCTCGGCCGTCGGACCCCGCTCTCCGAACTATGATGCCGAATTGTGCAAGAAATTGCGGAGATGTTGTAAGAATTCCTTTGATATAATGGTGTAACTTCGCGGTGTTGAAACTGTAATTTTACACTTAAGATGGAATTTCTCGAATCGATGGCCTATATGCTTTGTCAGATGGCCCCTTATATATTGTTGGGTTTTTTGATTGCCGGTGTGATGCATGCGTTTGTGTCGCAGCGGTCAATGTCACGTCATCTTTCAGGCAGCGGACTCGCCCCGGTAGTCAAGGCCGCCATGATAGGCGTGCCCCTTCCGCTATGTTCATGCGGCGTCCTCCCTACGGCGATCGCCATGCATCGCGGGGGAGCATCGAAAGCTGCCTCCACCTCATTTCTTATAGCCACACCGCAGACCGGTGCGGATTCGATCGCGGCTACATGGTCGTTGCTCGGACCGGCATTTGCTGTGATTCGCCCGGTTGCGGCGTTGATCACTTCGGTGTTTGGCGGATGGTTGGTGGGTCGTGTCGACCCGTCGCGGTGTCGGACTTCGGTGTCAAGCCCTGACGAGCAGAGCGGACAGTGCGGTCGATCATTCGTCAAGAAATGTGGCGATGCGTTGCGCTATGGCTTTGTCGACCTGGTGGGGAGTATCGGCGGATGGCTGATCGTCGGACTCCAGATAGCCGCGCTTATCGCCATCTATGTCCCCTCGGAGTGGTTCACTGTGTTTTCTGACCGTCCGTTGCTTGCCATGGCGGTGGTTCTGGTGATTTCCATTCCGATGTATGTATGTGCCACCGGTTCGATCCCCATAGCCATGTCGTTGATGATCAAGGGCCTGTCGCCCGGCACTGCACTCGTGCTCCTTATGGCCGGTCCTGCTGCTAATTTCGCTTCCTATACTCTGATCTCACGCGAAATGGGGCGCAAAGCCGCTATGACTTATATCGCGTCGATCATAGTTGGAGCTGTCGGTTTCGGTCTGCTGGTCGATTGGTTACTTCCTCGCCGGTGGTTCCTGTTCAGCTCCGCCGACGGTGGCTGCTGCCATCCGGGGGTTCACACATTGGGATGGCTTCAGGTGGCAGCCGGAGTGATACTCGCTTTGCTGATCGTGGGCGCGATTGTCAGAAATATAATCAATAACCGCAATACAATTAATATCGAAGATATGGAAAAGAAAATCACAAAGTATCAGGTGAAAGGAATGAACTGTCCTCACTGTCAGGCATCCGTGCGTTCGGCTATAGAGAAGATCGACGGCGTTGAGGCGGTGGATGTCAATCTCGGTTCGGGAATAGCCACCGTGGAGGGCGTTCACGACTCCGCATCGCTGATAGCAGCCATTGAATCAGCAGGATTCACCGTTGTATCGTAGCTGCCAGAAGGCTACCGCCGATGCGGCGGCCACGTTGAGAGAGTCTACTCCGTGGGCCATCGGAATGCGCACTGTATAGTCGGCCTCGCTGATCGTTTGCTCGGCGAGGCCGTCGCCTTCTGTGCCGAGGATTATGGCGAGTCGCGGCTCGCGGGCCAGTTGAGGGTCGTCGATCGATATGGATCGGTCGGTCAGGGCCATGGCCACGGTCTTGAATCCTATCTCGTTGAGTGATGTCAGCGGCTGATCGATCCATGTCCAGGGGATTTGAAACACTGTGCCCATCGACACGCGGACCGCGCGACGATTGAGCGGGTCGCATGAAGTCGGGGTCAGGAGCACGGCATCGATCCCGAGGGCAGCAGCACTGCGAAAGATAGCTCCTATGTTGGTTGTGTCGACAACGCTGTCGATCACGGCCACGCGATGAGCGCCCGAGCATATTTCCACGGGGGAGGGCAGGGGTTTGCGACGCATGGCGCAGAGCACTCCGCGAGTCAGCTTGTAGCCGGTCAATCGAGCCAGAAGATCCCTGCTTCCGGTGTAGACCGGCATCTCGGGAAACCGGGCTATTATATCGGCGGCATCTCCCGCAATGTGACGCTCCTCGCAGAGCATCGACAGCGGGGTGTAGCCGGCGTTTATGGCCACACGGATCACTTTTGGCGATTCGGCGATGAATATGCCCCGCTCCGGGTCGAGCCGATTGCGCAGCTGAGCCTCGGTCAGCGCGCTGTAGATGCTGACCTCGGGCGATTCCAGATCGTTGACGGTTACTATCGGCATATCAGTCGAGGAGAGTGAGCAGACCTGTTTCGGAATTGATCATAAAGCCGCGCACGGTGATGTCGTGGGGCACGAGGGGGTGGTTGCGGATCAGATCCGATGTTTCATGAACGGCGGTTTCGGAATCGTCAAATCCATGAAGCCACGAGTCGAGATCGATTCCGCAATGACGCATGAGCGAGATGTGTTCGTCGTCGACACCGCGCTCGCGCATCAGTTTGAGCATGTGGGCTGCGTTCATGCCCTGCACCCCGCATCCGGTGTGGCCGATCACCATGATTTCGTTGACTCCCAGTTCGTAGATGGCCACCAGGAGAGAGCGCATCGTCGAATCGAAAGGGTTGGTGATGGTTCCTCCGGCATTTTTGATGATCTTAACGTCGCCATTGCGGAAGCCGAGTGCCGCCGGCAGAAGGGTGACGAGGCGTGTGTCCATGCAGGTGACAATGGCGATTCGTTTGTCGGGATATTTCGATGTGGCGAACTGTTGATATTCTTTGCGGGCCACAAATTCGCGGTTGTAGGCTAATATTTCGTCGATCATGATAAGTGCGGACGTTGGGGTGAAAAAACAAGGGCCGACCGGCTGAGATTAAGCCGGTCAGCCCAGTTGAAATTTTGTGCTCTGTTTGTTGACAGATTATTATTGACGGCCGGAAACGGTCATGGCGCGGTCGATCTTTGCAACCAGACCCTGAAGCACTTTGCCCGGGCCGAGTTCAACGAATTCAGTAGCGCCGTCGGCAATCATATTTTTAACGGTCTGAGTCCAGCGCACGGGAGCTGTCAGCTGAGCCACGAGGTTGGCCTTGATTTCAGCGGGATCGGTGTGGGGCAGAGCGTCAACGTTCTGATAAACGGGGCAGATAGGAGTGGACACTTCGGTGTGTTCGATCGCTTCGGCGAGTTCGGCGCGGGCCGGCTCCATGCAAGGAGAGTGGAACGCACCGCCCACTTTGAGCTTGAGGGCGCGTTTCGCACCGGCAGCAAGCAGCTGTTCGCAAGCAGCATCGATAGCTTCGATTTCACCGGAGATCACGATCTGACCGGGGCAGTTGTAGTTGGCACACACCACAACGCCGTCGATGCCCTGACACACTTCCTCAACCTTTTCGTCGGGGAGGGCGAGCACGGCAGCCATCGTAGAAGGTTTGAGCTCACAGGCTTTCTGCATAGCCATAGCGCGGGCAGCTACAAGGCGCAGACCGTCTTCAAACGTAAGCGCGCCGGCAGCAACCAGTGCTGAAAATTCGCCGAGAGAGTGACCGGCAACCATGTCGGGGTTAAACTCTTCGCCCATAGTCTTGGCGAGGATCACTGAGTGGAGGAAGATGGCAGGCTGAGTCACCTTGGTCTGCTTGAGATCTTCGTCAGTGCCGTTAAACATTATGTCTGTGATACGGAATCCGAGGATTTCGTTTGCTTTTTCAAACATTTCCCGAGCTGTCTCGTTGGTGTCATAAAGCTCTTTGCCCATTCCAACAAACTGGGCGCCCTGTCCGGGGAAAACAAATGCTTTCATTCTGATTGATTTTGGTTTATCTTTAATTGGATCGCAAATTTACAAAGAAAGATCGGATTATGGAAAAAATTCCATAATAAAAAGGATGATATTGCAACTTTTTGACCACCGGGGGCGTTATANTCAAAAATCAATTTTGATGTATTATCTATAAGTAAGTATTCATAATTNATTTATACTATATGCGAGCTTATTTTTTAGAANATTTTGGTGCGGAGAGAAGGAGCATAGCGAGCTATGCGACTGAACGACAAGTCAAAANANTCAAAAAAGAAGTCGCAGATAGTATAAAAGATAAATGAANTACTTACTATCGTTTAATTNTGAATACTTACTTAAAACTAAAGAGTTATGAAAAAGATTTTGATGGCCATTGTGGCGTTGGTTACCGTTTTT
>JAAVEX010000040.1:0-1977 GCA_014801065.1 Barnesiella sp. | reverse complement strand
TTNNNNAAGGGATAGCTATTCGAGAGATGTCAATGTGTTGCCCGCTTCGGCCCGNACTACGCTTAAGAATACATTTAAGGCAGATGTCAGTCATATCAAGATCGAAAAGAGTCTTGGCAGAGTGAGCGAATATGATGTTGTGATGACCGACGGCACTGAGGTGACGTTTGATCGATCCGGCAACTGGAAGGATGTGGAGGTGAAGCGTGGCGGCGAGGTGCCTANAGCGCTTGTGCCGCAGTTGGTCAAAAAATATATTGATCAATATCAGCGCGGAGCCAAAATCGTCGGGCTCGAAAAGAATCGTTCGGGCTACGAGGTAGAGCTGTCAAACGGCGTTGAGATGCGCTTCGACAAAGATGGCAAGTTTGTTCGCTACGACGATTGATCCTCAGTTGCGACTATTNACCCATACATGGACCGTGTCAGCATATTTGCTTTGACACGGTCTGTTGTTTTTGGGTTAGCGATATTGTGACNTGGGCTGGATGCCGGTATATATTCCGGTTGTTGTACATCAGTACTTCGCCGTAGGATTCTTCGGCAAAATCGATCATTAGCCGGATTGTTTCCGGATCGATACTGAACGAGGGCGACTGGGCGGCGATAGCTTCGTTTATGCGCTTTATCGCAACGGATAGAGCCATGCGGTTGTTGTAGATCCAGGCTATGCTGCGGGCAAGATGGTCGTTGAGCGCCAGAGTCAGTTGNGTCTGCTTCTGGTTGGAGGTGTTTTCGTTTGGCGAGGGTGTTTGTGAGGGTGATTCTGCAGATTTATCTTGGAGTTCTGCTTTCTGCTGACGGCGCAGTTTTCGGGCATTGCGCAGCTTNTCAAGCCGGTTGGCTTTCTCGCGGAATTTCTCTGTGAGAAGTCGTGCCGAGGGNTGATTATATTTATCCGGTTCGATTTCCTGCGGATTTTGCGCAGCTTCATCTATGGCGGCGGTGAGAATCGCTGCGTCGTCGGGATTTTTNACGGAGTCTATCAGGTTGCGAAGTTCGTCGACGGTCAGTGTGATTTTTTTGATTGTGGATTTCATGGCGGGGGAGTAAATATGATTTTNTCGCAAAGATATGGAGCGAGTAAGCGTGTTTTGTGCNAAAATGTCGCAATGCAGTTATCGGTCTACTGCTTCAATTGCGAGCGATATTTACTCATTCGCCANGGTATGCGTCGGTTATTTTCCCGAATTTTTAATAAAACAGTGCGAAAACCGATAAAATGTAACTAAAATGTAATAGTATAATGAAAATTATAAATAATTGATAATCAACAATTACAATCTATTTGTAACAGCAATGTAATTAAATTAACATCAATTAACTTCAAAATTATTTGGATAATTCAAAAGTAGTTAATTTTGCAATGTCGATCGATAATAAATCATTCGGCTGACAGAGATCTTTAAAATGATTGAATCCGGAATGAAATCGGACGACTAATTAACTTTAACCATAATAGCATAACATAATAGCTTCGAAACAACCTCGAATCTGAGTATGAAAGAAACATGATAGTAGTAAGTAAGTTTGTAATCTGTAACCTTTAATCTAATTCGTGAAAAAACCATTTGTCTAATTGACCGGATGTCAAAAAATCTGAGAATGTGAACAACACACCGGAATGGGCCACACAGGCCTGTTCGACGGCCGGAGGAGCAAAGCTCTTCCGGCCGCTCTCGTTTATACGCGGTGGTCGATCGCTCCCCTGGCGCGTGGCGGGCCGGGGGATTTTGGCTGAGGATCAGCTGTTTGTCAGGATCGGCCGAGCACGGCCGATAGACCCGACGAACGCCTGATGTTTTTAGAGGGTGGAGTGCGGTGGGAGAGACGGTTTCAATCGTCTCTTTTGCTGAGTTAATTTACTGATATACAGGCTGACGGCTAAAGCCGTCGTACATTTGCATAATCAAAAAAATAGCACTATTTTTATCATAAACAATCAGGGAATTCAGGCATGGAATAAGTCAGATGAAG
>JAAVEX010000039.1 GCA_014801065.1 Barnesiella sp. | reverse complement strand
CAAGGTCAGGTTATTATCAGATATAAAGATGCGCAGAATATTGAAGGGAAAAGACAAGCTGATTTAGATGAAATTTGATTATAAAAAATCACAATAATCTAATTTCCCTTTCAAAAAATATTAAAAAAAGGATGTATAAATCCTAGCCTCCCTAAAACAGATGCGAACCCTGAGTAGACGTAAAAGGTTCTCTCGGAGTAAAAACAGCAGACTGGTTCACCACCTATCTGCTGTTTCTTATTTCTGAAAGAAGTAGAGTGGGGACAACAGGGGTATACAACTTGGTGAACCAATAAGAGGAATTATTATATTTTTTCAGCATATAGCCTATTTCCAAAAAAATCATATCCTGACTTTGTTATATTTATCCAATGAGACTGAATGTCAGAATTTATATGTAGATTTGCAACATGGAAGATAACAATCAGATAATCATATACCAGAGCGAGGATGGTGACACTCGTGTAGAGGTGAAGTTTACGGGTGAGACTGTGTGGCTTTCGCAGCAGCAGATGGCAGATTTATATCATACCACTCGCCCAAACGTTGTGCAGCACATTCGTAACATATATGCCGATGGAGAATTGGAGGAACATGCAACGTGTAAGAATTTCTTACAGGTTCGTCAAGAGGGTTACAGGCAGGTTACGCGTGAGATTCCATTCTATAATCTTGACATGATTATCTCGTTGGGATATAGGATTCGGTCTGTGATTGCCACTCATTTCAGGCGTTGGGCTACCGAGCGGTTGAAGGAGTACATTATCAAGGGATTTACCATGGATGATGAGCGGCTGAAGGGGAATGGCGGAGGTGCTTATTGGCGTGAACTGCTCGACAGAATACGCGACATCCGTTCATCTGAAAAGGTGATGTATCGACAGGTCCTTGACCTATATTCCACAGCGGTAGATTATGACCCTCGCTCGGAGATTTCGGTTGAGTTCTTCAAGATTGTGCAAAACAAGCTTCATTTCGCAGCTCACGGCAATACCGCGGCTGAGGTGATTTACAAACGTGCCAATGCGGATGCGCCGATGATGGGGCTGACCTCATTCAAGGGGGATCATCCTACTCTCCGCGATGCCCAGGTTGCCAAGAATTATCTTAGTGAGGGTGAATTGAAGATTCTCAACAATCTTGTTTCCGGGTACTTTGATTTTGCTGAAATTCAGGCAATGCGCCGTCGCCCGATGTATATGGAAGATTATGTGAAGCAACTCGACTCAATACTATCTTCTACCGGTGAAGCACTACTGAATGGCGCCGGCTCTGTCAGCCATCAGCAGGCCATGGATAAAGCTCGTGAAGAATACCGCAAATTTCAAGTCCGGGAACTTTCACCAGTGGAGCGGGCCTATCTTGATACAATCAAGAGTCTAAACGCCAGAGCCAAGAATAAAGGAAAATCCAAGGATTAGTTCATATGGTGTTTTAGCGTCATTTATCGCCTTATTTACTTGCCTAAATCACATTAAATAAAGGCAACTCATTGAAATACAGCGCCTATTCATTTCTTCAACGAAGACGAATATTAATCGCTTTTAAGCAGGCAAATAAAAGATGATCAATCGGATAAACAATGAAAATTTGTTTGTTCGATTGAAGCGATTTTTGCTAAGTTTTATCGGTCACGATGTCCGCATCGCTCCCGCTTCAACTTGCAAAAATCATCTTGGAATAGCTCAAAGCATTCGCTCATGGAGTTAAGCGGTTTTCGGTTAAAAAAAGGGAGGAGGGTAAAATTTTTCTCGTTAGAGGTGGACAGGTTATGATAATTCTTTTTATATTTGAGGGAGGGTTATTGCGGCTGGATTAGCGGCCGCGCGTGAGCCTGTGATTCTATCATTTTTCAACATTATCTCCACAATGATCTCATTATGGCAAAGAAATCTTCCAAACACAAAAAGGCCGGTAAAGCCAGTCCGAAAGCTTCACCGGATCAACAGAATTTAAACATACTTGACTTCAATCCGAAACGTAACGTTCATTCTCCTTTCGATACGATGCCGATATCCCCTGAGAAAATGGATCTGATAATACCAACCGTGATCCTTCTGGCTAAAGCCGGGGTGACTCCTGAGATTTATCAACAACTTTATGAGATCGTGCAGGTTACGCAAGAGGTCATGGATCTAAACGATTCCGACGACGGAGACGACTTCGACTCAACTGACCTCGCCGATGGCATCTTTTTCGACAACAGGCCGCGGTGTGCCTCGCCGGTCAAGGAATATGAACCTCTGGTCGACGCTGAGAACTATTCGCTCGTACTGAAAGTTCAGATGGCCCACGTGGCCAAGCCTCCGATGTGGCGTGAGATCGAAGTCCCGGCCCATTTTGACTTCATGCGTCTGCATGAAACTATTCAGGTCGCAGTCGGACTGGAAGATGATCATCTATGGTGCTTTAATAAAAAAGCTTACGACGACTCGCTGCTCATCGCCTGCCAGTGTGATGATCCCTATGTCGAAGATCCTACGCATGAAGCAGAAGAGACACCGATCACGCTATTTCTTCAGAAAAAAGGTGACAAACTTGAATATGTCTACGATTACGGCGACAATTGGATTTTCACCATTGAAGTTAAGGATCTGTTGGCGAAACGATCCGAATCGCCCGTTTGCCGCAAACACAAAAGCGACCTCAACGCGATAGAGGATTTCGGAGGGCCATGGGAATATTGCAACGCTCGCTCCGACTTGGAAAATTGGGATAGTATGACCGACAAAGAGCGTAGCATTGCAGCCAACAATCACAACTTCGACTCTTTAGACGAATANATCTTCTTTCTCAAAAGCCATCTGTTCTACCCGGAATTAGTCAACGACGNTCTTTCTGAAATCCAAAAATAAGCGGATATAAAGGNAAACGACTNTTCAGCGCATCTNNTGAANAGTCGTTTNTNTTAATAATCAGCGAATTGCAATCACCAGACCGTTTACCACGTAAAGCCCCGCAGGGAGGAGATCGCCGAGTTCGAAAGATTCGCGGATCTGGCTTTCGAAAGTCAGGCCGATCAATTATGTCACATCAGGCAGCGATANNACTTTGNTACNCATTATTTATATANAGAGTCAACTTTTATATAGAGGGTCAAGTTTTTATCGAAACATCGCCCCGGATCCGTAATATTTTCGTAAATTTGACACATCAACACCCTCCCCTATGGACAAAACNGAACTNAAAAAAACCAAAGACCGGGTGATCGAACTGATCCGTTCAACCGGAATCGACGATATCGATTATTTTCTTCAAGAGCTCGAACACTCCGGATTTTTCACCGCACCCGCCTCGATGAAAAATCATCTATGCTTCGAGGGCGGGCTGATGTGTCATTCGCTCAACGTGTGTGAGACGGCGCTCGACCTGAAAAAGATGCTGATGGCATCGCGCCCCGACATATTTGAAAAAGTGAGCGACGAGAGCATAATCATTGCCTCTCTGCTCCATGACATGTGTAAGAGCGACATCTACAACCGCAGGCGCGCAGCTCAGACAGGATTCGGACAGGCAGAGTTCACTACATCGCCCGGACAGCTCCCCATAGGCCACGGCGAGAAATCCGTGGTGATGCTCCTGCAGATGGGCCTTCCGTTGACCGATGCCGAAATATGCGCCATCCGCTGGCACATGGGGGCATGGAGCGTCAACCAGGCCAACAACGAAGAGCGTGAGCATTTCCGCGCAGCCGAAAAAAGATATCCGCTGGTCACCCTCATCCAGCTCGCCGACACCATCGCCTCCAAATTCACCGAACGCCCGCCGGCCACAATCAACGACTGACCGCCGCCTCCCACGCCCGGAACGCTTAGCGCCTCCGGCCCTAAGGAAATAAATGATTTATTGATTCATCCAAATGAGCCTGGAAGTGTCATAGCCTCGACGCTCTGCTTCGGCAATGATTCGAGATCTTATTTCATCGGAGATTTGCGGTGTGCGTGACATGATCCACAAATAGCTGTCACTACCGCTTCCTATGAGAGCATGCTGATAATCTTCATCGATATACATTATGCGATAGTCTGAATAAAAGGGTCGCCAGAAAGATACGCGAAGCAGGGCAGGCGTATCTGTTAACTTGGCGACACCATTCGCCTCGTAATGTCTGTCCTTCTTNATGCCTGAGTTCGTCACACCAACCTTCCCATCCCTACGAAGAACGTAGTTGGCCTTGGTCTTCTCCATGCCACGTTCAAATCTATGGTCGAAACGNGCAATTTCATACCAGTCGCCCAAAAAACGGTTGAGGTCGAAGTCGGTCACTACAGAATTATCTACCGTCGGTCTGCTGCATCCTACCAATCGGCATAGCAGCTCGGAAAAGTAATTTTTCTTTTTCATGTTGCTCATGTTCTTTTATTGGTACCACGGCTCCATCACATAGGAATGGAGTCTAATGCTACATCTATAACAAAGATACCGCTAAGAAAGTGGCAAGCTGAAAAAAATTTACTACTCTCTATCCTAAACTGACCGATGTATATGCCATGGACAACGGCCTCATCAGGCTCATTCATCTTGTCGGAAAGCCACGGTTCGGCTATTCATAATATTTTATTTTGCCAGTCCGGACGTAGGACACCCATTTTATTTGAGCCCCTATTATTCCCCGGTTTGGAATATATTGATGGTATTACCTTTCCTTCTCATTCCAAGATAATCACTTATATTTTTTATGGAGGAATCCCATGCTGCCGTGCCGTGAATATATGGAGCCGACTGACTCATGAAATCCTTTGCTCTTTGCGATGAACTGAAATTTATGTCTATGGTTCTGAAACAGTGACCATCATTAAACTTCACCTCACAATACTCAGGAGTATCAAAATATTTTTCATCAGAAGATAGCCTATATGTCCAATTAGTGGAGGTGTAGTCGCCACAGACTTCGTTTGATTCTCTGACTGTTTTTTTCGATATCAGCTTGTAGCCCTTTGTAGCCAAGAGTGAACAAAGCTGTTTATCGGACCTAACAGGAAACTCAGTCCTTGCACCGGTAAAAATATCACTTGGCTTAAGGATATTCTTTTCAAATCCTTCGACAGCCTTGATTGAGTCCTGGCGGAGGGAGTCCTGGCGGAGGGAATCGAGGCGGGCGGCTTCCTTTTGGGCTTCGAGCCGGGCGGCTACGATGGCTGCTACTACTGAGGCGTCTTCTGATTCATCGGAATCGGAGCTACCCTGGTCCTTCGCGCCAGACGAACTACAACTCACTATAACTGAGAGGATTANCCCCCCACAACTGTAAAACAAAATCTTTTCACTTCTTTGAAATTTTTGAACATAATAATTGATAATTTATAATCGGTTAGACCTTTCCATCCCATTATCTGGCGCGATAGACATCGCCATTTTGCGTCACTGTGCCATTTGAAGAGTTGACATAGAAACGCAATGTAGATCCGCCGGCGTATGGCGAACTTGCTTCTATTACAGCCGTACTCCCCGAAACGTTTTTCACCCTCGGAGCGCCGGTTAAAGCCCTTCCATTCAAATAGACCGCACTGCTGCTTATACGCAATCCGTCACTTCCGTTATAAAACGTCTGCCCGTCGAGATATCTCATGACGTCGGCCGACGTTTTAAAACTTCCACCTCTTCGAGCAGAATTTCCCTGACTGCTGCTTCCACCGGTTTTACGCCAACTATATTGCATATAGTTCAATCTTTTATCATCATTGTCGATATAATACTTTCGCGGACCTACGATTAAATAGCCATCCCTAACTTCAAAGCGACCATTATATTTTTCCTTACTCCCCTCAACAAGATGCGCATTTTCGCCACTGATCGAGAGATGGTAAGTTGATACCGGTCCAAACGGGCCACTAATAGTCAATTCCCAACTACCCTGCAACCATTCAGGTCCGCGATTCGCCGCTTGTCGGGTCGGCTTCGACTGCGACGCTGCTTTTGAACCCCTTCTTGATGTTGTTGCAGACCTACTTTTTTGTCCACTGTTGCTTGCCAACAGTTTCTGACCCATAGCCTCGTTTGTAGAGGCCTGAGCGGTTGGAACATAACTACTGGTCATGACAGACAGCGTCACGCCGGACGCTATCAAAAGTGATTTTGATAGAATTCTTTTCATTGTGGTGTAATTTGTCAATCATTTAAAAGCTTAGACANANAATATANTATGCCNGGCATCAAAGCACGCGACTTNGACNNTGCAAATATAATACTTTTTTACGTCAAATCCNTCCTCNTACCAAACCCTTTTCTGTCCANAAAGCGTTATATTTGTTGACGTGAATTATTTGGAAATCATCGGGACTGCCGTCGGCTTGCTCTATCTATATTGGGAATATCGGGCGAGCGCATGGCTGTGGGTGGCAAGCATCGCTATGCCGGCCATCTATCTTGATGTCTATTATCAGGCCGGACTTTATGCCGATTTCGGCATCAGCATCTATTATATTTTGGCGTCGGTCTACGGACTGGGGTGCTGGTTGGCGGGGTCAAACCACAAAGAGAGCCGGGAGCGAAAGCCTTTGCCCATCATCCACACCCCGCGGTCACTCTATCCGGCATTGACAGCTGCGTTTGCCATGGCGTTTGTAATAATCGGCCTAATTCTCAGCCGGTGGACCGACAGTAACGTCCCATGGGCCGATGCGTTCACCACGGCGCTGAGCATCGTGGCGATGTGGATGCTTGCAAAAAAATATATCGAGCAATGGCTCGTGTGGATTGCCGCCGACATTGCCTGCTCAGCGCTGTATCTCTACAAAGATCTCCCCTTCACGAGCGGACTCTATCTGGCCTACGCCATAGTTGCAGTGCTCGGCTATCAGAAATGGAAACGAATGATAACATGAAAAACTCAATTACTGACTTCAAGCCACAGGCCGTAATCATCGATGCCGGCGAATTTCCCACCAGCCCTATTGCATTGCAGCAGATGGAGGGAGTAGACAAGATTGTGTGTTGCGACGGAGCTGCCAACAGCTATCTGTCTCATCCGGGGCGGAGGGTGTGGCGCATAGTGGGCGATTGCGATTCGCTCTCCCCCGACATCCTCCGCGACTACGCCGCGATAGTGCGCCGCATCCCCGACCAGGAGACCAACGACCAGACCAAAGCGGTCAGCTACCTGGCCGAGAGAGGCATCCGGCGCATAGCTATCATCGGAGCCACCGGCCGACGCGAGGACCACACACTGGGAAACATTACCTTGCTCCCCACTTATCTGACCGAACACCATGTCGACGCACGCATATTCACCGACTTCGGTGTGTTCATCCCCTGCATCGACACCCGCACATTCCACTGCCCCAAAGCCACACAGGTGTCGATATTCAATTTCGGAGCGTCGGAGATCCGCGGCTCCGGCCTGCGCTATCCGCTGCGCGACTTCGACCAGCTCTGGCAAGGCACACTCAACCAAACCACCGACACATCCTTCACCATCCACGCCAAAGGCACCTACATGGTGTTTATTAACTATCGATAATCCCCCCAAAGCCAGAGGGTGGGAGCGATGAATTCAGTTAGTCAACCCAAATTCCATATAGCAAAAGAGAGGCTGCTCCGAAAACCGGCGCAGCCTCTCTTTTGCTATTTCAGGATCCGTGCGATCAGCGGCCCACGTAGACCTTGGTCGTTTTGCCTCCTTCGCGGCGGATATAGAATCCGGGGAGAAGATTTTTCTTATCGACGGGGAAGCCCATGAGGTTGAAATATTCAACCCGGCCGTTAGCGGCATCGGTATCGATCTCCACGATTCCGGCCACGCTGCCNACCTGAAGNGTGATATCTATGATCACTCCACCATTATTGTTGATATAGTTACCGGTCTGGAAGCCATAGAGAGTGTATTCGCAGCGTCCATAGGGGTCGTTGTTGTTCCAGTCGTTTTTGTAACGCAGACGATAAGTGCCGTCGGCCATATCAGAGGGGAGAACAAATGAGGGGATATCCCAATAGTTGCCATTACCTTGCGCAGAGCCGTCGCTCATCTCTGTCGGATCGGCATTATCATTCTTATCGGCATGTTTGGTCACGGTGTAGCCGGTGTGCGACACCAGATCACCATGAACACCCGTGTTGGCGGGATCAACGTCAAACTGACCGTCGTTGTCGAAATCNACATATATATATGAGTGCATCCATTCAGTGTTGTTCGAAGTTCCGGTCACGAGGATGGTTGAGCCGGCTTCGGTGTTGAGNACAGATTCAGTGCGGTCGGCATAAATGGTGAAGCCGTGGCTCGTACCGGGGCCGTCGACCGTCAGCGTATTGCCGTGGTTGTCTGAAACGGTCATGGTTTTCACACCGCGTGTCGAGCCGGCGTAGGCCGACACTCCATCGAAGTGAGCGTAGTTGGAGCGGGTGTCGACACCGTCGGCAGCGAATGTAGCCTTGTAAGCTCCGGCATTGTCAGCGGTGACGGTAAGAGTATAGTCGATGTCCGACGACACATTGCTGCCATTGCGGGTCCAGCCGGTGAAAGAATAGCCCTCATCGGCGCGAGCGTTGAGCGTCACAGTATTGCCCGAATTCACGGTCAGAGAAGTGGTCGAGCTGTTACCGTTGATGTAGGCCGAACCGCCCTCGGTAGCTTCAACGCTGACAGTCAGGGTTTCAACGGGAGTGTTTGGTTCAAATTCAGCCGTGTATACGCCCACATTATCTTTAGTGACAATAATTTCAGTAGTGGTATATTTCGAGAAGAATTCGCCATTGTAGGTCCACTGCTTGAAAGAGTAGCCGCTGTTAGGTCCGGCGGTCATCATCACGCGCTGGCCCACAGTCACATCAAGCGAAGTAATATCCCAGTCGCCCTTAAGGCAAGCATTACCACCCTCGGTTGCAACCACGGTGATATTCATGGCCTGCTGCGTAGAGGCAAACGTTGCGGTGTAGAGGCCGGCCGTAGAATTTGAGAGGGTGACTTTGTAGGTGGTTTCGGTTGAAACGATAGTGTTGTTGTAGCTCCAGCCCACGAAGCGATAGCCCGACTGCGGGGTAGCGCTGAGAGTCACCTCCTTGCCCAAGCCGCCGGTGTAGCTTGACAGGCCGGACTGACCGTTGATTGTGGCCGAGCCGCCGAGAGTGGTTGCCAGAGTGANGGTGTAGGAAGATCCTGCGGGGTCAACGATATAGTCGCTCGATCCGCCACGGAAATTGAACGTTACCACATTGTCATCGCCCACCTTGATATTGGTGATCGGCAGATCAACGGCAGTGGTTCCCGAACCGGTCGAAGCGTTCCAGCGGGTCATAGCGGGAGTGGTCGACGAAGTGAACGAGGTTTTGTTCGACGAGCCGGGCCATACATCNCCCCACACCGTATTGTCGGAATCNTCATTGTCGGCGCGCACGAGCTTCACACGCAGGTGGGATGAATCGTTATTGGGATTGTTGGAAAGCTTGCTTGCATCGGAAGCATCGATGTGCCACACGAGCATACCGCCACCGTAGAGACCTGCATCGAAGCCGGTGCGCGTACGGTTTTCAAACAGATAATANTCGCCCGAGCGTCCGGTTTCCACACACACGGCGAAATTATACTCGCTCATGGGGCGAAGNTTGACNNTGGCGGGATCGCCGAGAGTGCGATATTCAAGCCAGTCCATGGCGTGGCGCTCGTAGGCGCTGTAGCCGCAAGGCGTTTTGCCATAGCCCAGATAGTTGCCGCTATCCATGATCGACCAGAAGCGGGGAGTGTCAATGCCCTGATTGTCGGTGTTGTAGAAGTCGGGCAGACCGAGCGCATGGCCGAGNTCATGGATAAACGTGCCGATGCCGTCGGGCTGACCGACGGTGTAGCCCTGTTCCGAGCAGCAGGAATATGCTCTCAGNATCTTACCATCGACCGATTTTCTGGTGAAAATATTGGTTGGACATTCAGAGTTGTGAGCCCAGGGAGCGTTGGAAGCGCCATAGTTCGATCCCTGACCGGCGAAGATGACATAGACATTGTCNACGTAGCCGTCGGAATCAGAGTCGTATTTCGAGAAGTCGATCTGAGAGTCGAGTGCCGAGCATCCGTCGTGGACCATCTTGTAGCCATTGGAGCTCGATGCGTAAGTGCTGCGGTTGTTGGAGAGGGTCACCGGACCGTAGACTTTGAAGTTTGGAGTGTATTTGCCGGCCGACTGTTCCTTGAAATAGTCGCGCACGGATCCGGAGTTGCCGTCGGTTGAATAGTTTTCCTGATTCAGCCAGTTGTTGAAGTAAGTGTTAGGATCCGACACGGCAAACTTTACATCCTTGAATTCGACAAGGATCACGAGCACATCGGGCGAACCCATGTGGGCCAGATTGGCCGAGTGCAGACCCGTTCCGCGCGAAGCTGCCGTAGCCTCGGCCACCTGCTGCTTCTTCTGCATCACCTTATCGGCCGATGCCTCAATCAGTCGTCCCGACTCATCGGCAAGCATTGCCTTGCCGCTCTCAGTCGAATAGTAGATCTGACCGAATTCATTGCCTTCGATCGTGACGCTAAGCTTTGTGCCGTCGGGCTGAGTATAGGTCACCGGGCCCGGATAGGGAGCAACGGCCGACGCTGCCAGGGCCGTAGCCGACAAAGCGACATTGAGTAGAAATCTTCTCATAAAAAATGATTGGTTTATGTGTGTTGATAATTTTTTCAAGGATGCGAAATGACATTATTTTTATGCCAACGCAATATAATCACGCGCAAATGTACTAAAAAAAGTTTTAAATTGTAATCAATCCACAANTTTTTCTATAAAATGTCAGCGGTTTGCCACATCATGNNCAATCNCCCNCNNTNNCTACTTGCGTGGCGAAAATAAAAACCGTAACTTTGCATTCCGTTATGAAACACGGATTCGACAATGAAAAATATCTGACCATTCAGTCAGAACAGATCAAACAGCGCATAGCGAAGTTCGGAAATAAGCTCTATCTTGAGCTCGGTGGTAAACTTTTTGACGATCATCACGCCAGTCGCGTGCTCCCCGGATTTGAGCCCGACATAAAGCTGCGGATGCTTTCTCAGCTGCAGGACCATGCTGAAATAGTGATCGTTATCTCTGCCAAGGATATTGAGAAAAACAAAGTGCGTCAGGATCTCGGCATCACCTANGATATGGANGTGTTGCGCCTGCGCGACGAATTTATCAGCCGCGGCTTCATGGTCGGATCCGTCGTGATCACTCACTACAACGGCCAGATGAGCGCCGACGCNTTCCGCCACCGCCTCGAAACGCTCGGAATCACAACCTATTTCCACTACACCATCGAGGGATATCCCAACAACGTAAGNCTGATCACATCCGACGAGGGCTTCGGNCTTAACGACTACATCGAGACCACGCGTCCGCTCGTGATTGTCACNGCTCCCGGTCCGGGNAGCGGCAAGATGGCCGTGTGTCTCAGCCAGCTGTATAACGAAAACAAGCGCGGAGTTGAAGCCGGTTATGCCAAGTTTGAGACATTCCCCGTGTGGAGNCTGCCGCTGAAACATCCCGTAAACATTGCCTACGAAGCTGCCACGGCCGACCTCAACGATGTCAACATGATCGACCCGTTTCATCTCGAAGCCTACGGCAAGATCGCTATCAACTACAACCGCGACATTGAAATTTTCCCGGTGCTGAACGCNCTGTTCGANGGCATCTACGGTCAGAATCCCTACAAATCGCCAACGGATATGGGCGTCAATATGGTNGGGTTCTGCATCAGCGACGACGAAGTGTGCCGCGACGCATCGAAAAACGAGATCATTCGCCGCTATTTCACCGCCCTCAACCGTCTGGCCCAGGGCGAAGGCTCGGATGCCGAAGTCAACAAGATAGCCCTCAACATGAAGCAGGCCGGCATCGACATTTCTTATCGTCGCACCGTGGAGGCCGCACGCCGCCGCGCTGAGCAGAGCGGCAAATACTGTTCGGCGATCGAACTCGAAGATGGAACCATCATCACTGCCGAGTCGAGCGACCTGCTCGGACCGAGCGCTGCCCTTATCCTCAACACCCTGAAGCATCTCGCAGGCATTGATCATAGCATCAAGCTGATACCTCAGCAGATGATCGAACCTATTCAGCACACCAAGACCCACTATCTCCGCTCCCACAATCCGCGACTCCACACCGACGAAGTGCTGGTGGCGCTATCAGTGCTTTCCACCGAAAATGAAAATTGCCGCCTGGCTCTCGAACGGCTGCCCGAGATGCNCGGATGTCAGGTNCACTGCACGGTGATGCTCGGCGAGGTTGACCATAAGATCTTCAAAAAACTCGGCGTAGGACTCACCTGCGAACCCAAACGAAAAAAATCAAATCAGCGATAGAGAGATGCGGCGGCGCGCTGCATCAATCTCTACGACGCGCGGACTCACCTGCTGACCGAGCTTCAACACCTCTCCTACCGACCCGACACGTCGCGGCGCAATGCGCGAGATGTGGATCAGGCCATGCTCCTTGATGCCGAGATTGACAAACGCTCCGAAAGCTGTGATATTGCTCACTATGCCATTGACCGTCTGACCTACGGCAAGCTGCTCAAACGATTCAACCGATCTAACGAACGCATCGGCTGAAGAGTCGGTGCGCGGGTCGCGCCCGGGCTTGCGAAGCTCGGCTATTATATCGCGTATAGTCTCCTTGCCCGCTATCCCTTTTGCGGCAAGAGCCTCAGGATCGAGGGTGTCCAGAAGCGAACCGTTGGCTATCAGATCGGCCGGTTTCACTCCCGCCTCACGGGCCATGGCCATGACCGCCGGATAGCTCTCGGGGTGTATGCCCGTATTGTCAAGAGGCTGCGGACCGCCTGACACACGCAGAAATCCTGCGCTCAATTCGTAGGCCTTGGGGCCGAGACGACTCACATCGAGCAATTGACTGCGCCGCGTGAACGGCCCGTTGCTCTCCCTATGCGCCACAATAGCCGACGCGAGCGACGGTCCTATACCTGAGATATACGANAGAAGCGGCTGAGAGGCCGTGTTGAGATCAACGCCCACGGCATTGACACACGCCATCACCGTGTAGTCAAGCGCTTCCTTGAGCATCGATTGATCGACATCATGCTGATACTGCCCTACGCCGATCGATTTCGGGTCGATCTTGACAAGCTCGGCGAGCGGATCGATCAGCCTGCGCCCTATCGACACCGCTCCCCGGACCGTCACATCCCGATCGGGAAACTCGCGTCGGGCCAGATCGGACGCGGAATAGACCGAGGCCCCATCCTCGCTCACCACAAATATAGCCTTGCGATCCATAATTGAACTGTCGAGCAGAAAACGCTCCGTTTCGCGCGATGCGGTGCCGCTGCCAAGCGCGATGGCATCAAGCGAATGGCGCTCGATGAGCCTGCGGAGTGTTGCGGCAGATCCCGAGATGTCGGAACGGGGCGGGGCGGGAAAGATCACAGCATCGTCGAGCAGCGATCCTCCGGCATCGAGGGCCACCACCTTGCAACCGGTGCGGTAACCCGGATCAATGGCAAGCACGCGCCTCCCTTTCAGAGGCGAAGCGAGCAGCAACTGCCGGAGATTTCCGGCAAAAATATCTATAGCCACCCGATCAGCATCCTCCTTAAGCAGGGCCGAAATCTCAGTGACCACCGACGGGCGCATAAGGCGTTTGAACGAATCGGCCACGGCATCGGCGATAATCTCGGCCGAGCGGCCCGAGCAGCGTGTCGGTATGAAACTCCTGCACAGCGACTCTATCAGCACATCGTCGCCTCCCGGCATGGTGAACTTCACCTTTATCAACCCTTCGCGCTCGGCACGACGCAGAGCCAGATACTGATGGGAAGCGATGTGGCGCACCGGACGCGAAAACGATCCATAGACTGCCATTTTCGATGATTCCAGATCAGCTTCGCGCCCTTTGACGGCGGTCGATTCGATCAATGCCTCCCGACGAAACGCCCGCCGGAGCTGAGAGCGCAATCTGACCGTCTCGGAAGCCCATTCGGCAATGATATCGGATGCGCCGGCGATATCGTCGGCCGACGCTCCTGACGGCACAACGCCCGACATTATGCGCCGGGCAAGGGGTTCGAGACCGCGCTCACGGGCCACGGTGGCTCGCGTGCGGCGGCGCGGACGGAACGGTGCGTAAAGGTCTTCGATCTCCACAAGCGTCGCGGCCGACTGNAGACGCGATCGCAGATCGGCAGTCATGGATCCNGACTGATCGATCGCCTCGATCACGGCTCGACGGCGATCCTCAATCTCGCGCACCTTGCGGAGAGTCTGTTCGATGTCACGCACCTGCAGATCGGTCAGAGATCCGGTGCGNTCCTTACGATAGCGGCTTATAAACGGGACTGTGGCGCCCTGATCGAGCANTTCGATCGTGGCCGCCACACCGACGCGGGGCAGAGAAAGAGTCTGCGCCACGATTGATGGTATGTCGGGGGTCATTTTCTGATTCGGTTACGTGAAGGATAAAGAAAGCGGGTCACCACCACGGCTGTGACGAAATAGATTCCGGCGAGCACCCACAGCATGGCGTAGGGGTGAGACTCCTGNGCGAGCACACTGCCGTTGGAATTCATGCGTATGAACCCCTCGATACCCCACGTGGCGGGGATGCAGTCGCCGACAAGCTGCCAGAAGGAGTTCATGGCATAGCGCGGCCAGGTCAGNCCGGAGATNAAGAGGAACACCACCGAGGTGAACACCACCACCAGCATCGANCTTTCGCGTTCGGTGACAAAGACGCTTATCGTTATGGCCAGCAGCGCGGAGGCTATGAGCATGGGGAGNATAAACATCAGATAGTCCGATAGCTGACCTATGTGAGGAAGATCGAATATCATCGGAACGAGGTCGAGCACATAGATGCACACCGGCAGATAGATGCAGAGATAACACATCACACGTCCGATGATAGTGGTGACCGGTCCGGCANGGATCGCCAGCGGGTCGATGCCGCCATTGCGCCGGCGACGTTCGGAGCTTCCGGCGCTGAGCATCGACACTCCGAGTATCATGCTCTGCTGAAGGATCAGCACCAATATGCCCGGAATGATAAACGATGCGAAGCCCTGCGTCGGGTCGCCAAGCATTATTGCCTCGGAGGATATAGGCGCTCCGCCGACAGATTGGGCCGGTAGCCCGATCTGATTGATTTCAGCCTGCTGGATCTTAGTGCCGAGGGCAAGCTGAATGTCGGTCAGCGCGCTTACGAATGTGCGGTAGCGCAGCAGCAGGCTCATATCGGAATAGAATGTCACCACTGATTGCTCCCCACGTCCGAGATTTTTGGCATAGTCGGCCGGAATCTCGAGTATGCCGAACGCTTCATGTTCGTTCTGGATCCTGCGGGCGGCCGCCAGATCGGGTGCATATTCATAGACCTTGATGGCATCGGTGGCATCAGCCATGCGCGTCAGTTCGCGGCTTTCCGCCGACATCGAGTGGTCAACCACCACGATAGGAATATTCTTTACAGTTTCAGGGTTATATATTAAGGTATAGACCACGGGATACATCAGCGTCAGAAAAAAGAAGAATAGAATGACGCCCATATCGGAAAAGACCAGATGGAATTCCCTGCGCCACACTCTGTAGAGGGTGACGAACCATGTTGCTATGCCGTTGATCAATCTTTTCATATCAGGGAACGTAGACCGGTTTAAGACAATGTTTTTTCAGACGCAGGATGCCAAGCAGGGCCACGAGCGGGAATATCAGCAAGGCAATATAGTAGAAGCGCGAATAATAGAGGGGTATGCCGTTGAGGGCCTGATCGGCATAGATCAGGAAGTAGTAGCGCACCGGGAGAATGTAGCTGAACACTCCGATCTCGGGATACATCTGCTGCACCGGGAATGAGAACGCGGCGATGGAAAATGCGAGTATGCCGGTGAGCGAACAGATGCTGACAGCCAGACGCAGGTTGGGAAGGATGCAGCAGATCGTCACTGCAAACGCCTGCGAGGCAATGACCAGAAGAATCATGGCCAACACCATATGGGACGCCGGGCAGTTGAGCGGGAAATGATTGAACCCATACATTATGGCCTGACACGCTATCCCTACTACCGATGCCAGTATGGCCTGCGGCAGAAGTTTGCCGAAGAGCGCCACGAGCATCGAGCCGCCCGAGGCCTGAAGCCATTTCACCGAGCTGCCACGCTTCATCTCCTCGCAAATCGAATAGGCGGCCACGAGCGCCACCATCAGGGCTATCACTCCCGGCACAAACGAGTTGGTCAGATAGTAATTATAGTTCATCCACGGGTTTCCGATTCCCTGCGTCTGCACCACCACGGGCTGGATCAAGGTCATGGCCGACGATTCATCAACTCCGGCGCTGACCAGAGTGGTCTCGACCAGACCGCCCATTGTAGTCACGGCAATGGTCTTGAACCCCTTGAATATCATTGATCCCGGAACGAAATAGGTCATGTTGCAATAATAGGTGATGGTGGGTTTGCCACCGCCGATCGCCTTCTGCTGAAAGTCGGACGGGATCATGAAAAATCCGTAGATCTCGCCTGAGCGAACCTTCGACACAGCCTGATGAAACGATTCGAGATCCTCTGTGATGTCGACCATCTGGTTGGCAGCCAGATTGCGGGTGATTCGGCGCGACAGCTGCGATTGGTCGAGATCCACCACCCCCGACGGCACTTTAGTGGCCACTCCCCGATCCATCAGTGAGATGAAAAAGAGGGTGAACAGCAGCGGGATCAATGCGAGGCAGACGATATAGATGCGTCGNCCCGTAAGGATCCTGAAGCCATAGGCTATGGAGTTGAAAAGAATTGGACGTTTCATTTTAGTGTGTGAAATCGGATATGGCGAAAAGATATGGATCTATTTTTCGGTCAAGGCTGATAGACCACTGTCATGCCGGGACGNAGATCGGGGATAGTGTCGAGCGGACGGGCCTTGACTTCAAACGTCTTGCTGTCCCACTGACCGGTGGCTTTGGTGGCACGCCATGTGGCATAACTGCCCATGTCGCGCAGATAGTAGATCTCTACATCCACGGTTTTCTTGTCGAGAGCCGGGATCATTACCTTTATCTTATTGCCGAGCTTCATCTTGCTCAGATAGTCTTCGCGCACATTGAAGGTGACCCACTTGTCGGAGATCTTCAGCAGACTCATCAGCGGAGCGCCGAGGCTCACCAACTCGCCCACTTCGGGGTAGATCTGATCCACCTGACCATCGCATGGAGCCACGAGATATTGATCTTCGAGCAGAGCGTTGACCTCATCGATGCCNCCCTGAGCCACCTTGACCATTGAAGCGGCAGCNGCCTTGTCCTCTTTCTGGGCNCCGGCCTTGGCAAGTTCGAGCTGNCTGTGGGCCGACTGTTCGGCAGCTATCGCCGCATCATAGGCAGCCTTGGCCTCATCGCGCTTCTGAGCCGAGATCACACCCTCGTTATAGAGATTCTGCATGCGTTCGTAGGTTTTCTGCGTTATCTGACGCGCTGCGGCAGCCTGACCGACAACGCCTTCAGCAGCCTGGATGATCTGCACGCGCGTTCCGGCATCGACTTTTTCTTCACCGGCCTGTGCCACATTTTTCATCCCTTCGGCCTGCATCAGCTTGGCTTCGGCAAGCGATGAGTGGATATGAATGAGCGTATCGCCGGCTTTCACCATATCGCCCTCCTTGACGTAGATCTCGGTGACACGTCCGGGGAGCTTGCCGGAAATTCTTACCGATGTGGCCTCCGCCTGACCTTCCACGATGTCGGGGGGAGGAGTGAGATAATAGAATCCTATGATGGCGAGTGCTATTACAGCAAGCGTAAGAAACAGGAGCGAAAAAATGAGCACTTTCGACTCGCGTTTTTCGGCCCGAGCGGCGGGGGTGGTATTATCATTCTGTGCCATAATGTTTTGTGAGATATAAATTCGTTAGTTAGAGCCTGTGGGATAAGGGAGTGTGCCGAGCACTTTGGAGAGATACACATCGCAGAGATGCACGTCGATCTGCGCATCGATCTTTTCGGAGTTGGCTTTGAGCCATGCTGTCTGCGCTTCCATTACGTTGTCGGTGGTCATCACCCCTTCGCGGAAGCCGAGCGTGGCCTGGCGGAGATTTTCGTTGGCTTTGTCGAGATTGGAAAGCGTCATATTATAAGTCTTGACTGCCTCCTGCGCTTTGAACATCGACTGATTGACCTGGAGATTGATCAGATCTTTCGCGTCGTCGAGTTCGAGTTCGGCCATGCGGGTCTGCACCTGGGCGGCACGATATTTATTATAATTGCCTCCCCAGTGCCAGAGCGGGATGGAGACCATGGCTCCAACGGAGAATGCTCCGGAGAAGCGTTTGGAAAATCCGTCGAACATATTGGGGTTGCTGAACGAGTAGCTGCCGATGAGAGCCACTTTCGGAAGCATATCGCTNTTGGCCACCGCTTCTTTCTGGCGCAACACCTCGATGCCCATGCGCATGGCGCGGAGGTCCTGCCGGCGATCGTAGACATCATCGATATTAAACGAGGCGGGAGCCGACTGCGACTGTCCGAGATTGTCGTTGTCCTCATCGACGAGAATGAGCTGTGAGTCGATGGGCAGACCGCACACCTGGGCAAGGGCCATGCGCGAAAGCACCAGACCATTGTCAACCTTCGTCAAATCGACATTCGCCTGATTGAGCTTGACATCGACCGTCAGAAGGTCGCTGCGCGTCGCAACACCCTGACGCACCATCGCCTCAACGTTGGAGCGAAGAGTGTCCAGCAGGGCCACATAGCTGACACACAGCTTCTGCTTGGCTTTGAGCGAGACCACCTGCCAATAGGCCGCGTCGACAGCGTAGATCACATTTTCGGCTTCGGCATTGTGGAGCGCCCGCGCCGCCTGCTCGGCATAGTGGGTCAGCTTGTTCATTGCCACGATCTTCCCACCCATATAAATAGGCTGAGTGAGAGTCACTGCTCCGAAAAACACGTTGTGGATATTAAACTCCATGGCATCCTTCGGGATAAGAGCCACGGTTTCGGGTATATACTGTCCGTCGGGTCCCTTGACCGGCTCACCCGTCATGGGGTTTTTCACCAGATTGAACTCGTAGGACTGTGTTTCGAGATTAAACGACTTGGTGGGAAGAAGCTGGTCTTTGCTAAAAATCGAAATATTCTTCTGATTGTAAGCATATCCGCCATTGAAATCGATAGCGGGCAGATAGGCTGCAAACGCTTCCTCTTTCTGGTAGCCGGCCATGCGGATACCTTCGGCTGTCACACGCATCTGTTTATTGTTGGCCAACGCCATCGACCGACATGAGTCGAGACTGACCGTTTCGGCTGCGGATGGAAGCGCCGGCAACAGCAACGCGCCAAGCATCATGCAGATAGCTTTTCGTAAGGGTTTCATTTCCATACAGATAGATAGTTTAACGGCAANATAGCAGCTGCCCGCAACAGTTTACTTACAAGCGTCGGGCCGCCCGCGAGTTTACAAAATTAACATTTTATAGCCGAAAATAGTTCTGACAATGCCGTATATTCCAAAAACTTCCAACTTTTGGTCAACTTTACCAATCAATCATCCTTTCCACGAAACAGAAATGTTTTTAGAAAATTTTATCGTACCTTAGCAACCCTTTATGTCATTACACACATATCATGCAACAGCGAAACACAGTTCTNTCAATATGTAAGGCCATAGGCATCATCCTGATGGTGATAGGCCATGCCGAAGCCCCGGCTATAGTCAACGGATTTCTTTACACGTTCCACATGCCCCTCTTTTTTATTGCTGCAGGCTACTTCTTCTCTCAGAAAGCGATCGACAATCCCTGGGGATTCTGCACCAAACGCTTCAAAGGGCTCTATATCCCGTTCATAAAATGGAGCTTGATCTACCTGCTTCTTCACAATCTCTTTCACGCTGCGGGAATACTCAACGAACAGTTTGGCAACTGGGAGGGCGGTGTGACACATCCCTACTCATGGCATCAGGCCATGGAGCGACTGCTGCTAATGGTGTTCGGCATGGCCGGCTACGATGAATTCATGGCCGGCGCATTTTGGTTTTTCCGCGGACTCCTCGTGGCATCGATAGCCTATCTGTGTATGCGACGCCTACTCGACGGCCGGGTAAAGCTCACCGGTGTGGGTGCAACTCTGGTGATCATGGTCGTGTGTCTGGCGTTCAACGCTTTCCGCTTCGCCAACGATTTAAAGATACCCCTTATCCCCAACGGGGGTCTGCGCGAAACGTGGGGAGTGTTTTTCTTCGGTGCCGGTGTGCTGTTCCGTCGCTACGAGCCGCTGTTCCGACGCCGGTGGCCTCTNCTGCTNATCTCTTTCCTTATCATTCTNGGGGCAGGTGAGCTGCACACCTGCGGAATGAACAACAACGGCAAAATGATCGATCTTCTGACACTGCCGCTGACCGGTTCGATCGGATTTCTCATGACCTACTGGACTGCCGGATACATCGACGTGCTCGGCGGTTGGCTACGCCGCGCGCTCTGCTACATCGGCGACCATACGCTCTATATACTCCTATGGCACATCCCGGCCTATAAGATAGTAAGCCTGATGAAGATCCACTACTATNACCTCGACTTCAACCAGATCGGCTGCCACATGGTGATCCACTTCAACCACACCGACTTCTTCTGGATNNTCTANAGNATTNTCGGNGTNGCCGTNCCGATCGGAGNAATCTACGCATGGGAACGAATGCGCAATTCTCAACGTCTTAGCCCCCGGCGGTTCCTCCCCTTCCTGNCCGCACAGCGCTGATCAAACCGGGCCACNCCCACATTTGTTAGATAATAGTGGACGAAATCAATCGCCCGACTATCCTATAACGATACATTATGGAAACATACACTCTCAACAGNGGNATAGAGATCCCCGCCATAGGCTACGGNACCTACCGGGCCACCGACTCCTCCACCGGCATCGAAGCGATGACCCAAGCCATCAATCTCGGCTACCGACTGATCGACACCGCAGCTGCCTACGGCAACGAGCAAGCCGTGGGCGAAGCTATCAAACGATCCGCCATAGACCGCAAGGAGATCTTTCTCACCACCAAGGTGGCCAATACGGATCGGGGCTACGACTCGACCCTGCGTGCCTTTGACCAAAGCGTCTCCCGCCTCGCCACCGATTATATAGACCTCTATCTGATCCACTGGCCGGCCTCGCAAGCCACTCAGCCACAATGGCGCCGGATCAACGCCTCAACATGGCGCGCCATGGAACGACTCCTGGCCGAAGGAAGATGCCGGGCCATCGGCGTGAGCAATTTTATGCCGGTCCATCTCCAGGCATTAGCCAACGAATCCGACCTCACTCCGGCCGTGAACCAGATCGAATTTCATCCGGGAATGATGCAGCGCGACACCCTCGACTATTGCCATCGCGCCGGCATAAGAGTCGAGGCATGGTCCCCGCTGGGACGCACCCGCGTGCTCGACGATCCGATTCTATCCGANATAGCCGCACGCCACGNCAAGACCACCGCCCAGATCTGCCTCAGATGGGCCGTTCAGCTCGGCGTCATACCGATTCCAAAATCAGTCAACCCGCAGCGAATGAAGCAGAACCTCGATATATTCGACTTCTCACTCTCGCCCGAAGAGATGGACCGAATCAACTCGATGCCCCCAACAGGAATGTCGGGCCTCAACCCCGACAACATCGANCTGCTGCGCCCCTCAAATGATAAAAAAGATTAATACGGAAAAATTTCTTTAATATGATGCTTGCATTGACAAAAAAGTCATTATCTTTGCACTTGGTTTACAAGCATCACCCGCTATAACCTCAATCAAACCGTAAAATCAATCTGAATTTTAACCATTTATATTTCAAGTTTAAACTAAAATGAGCACAATTGATCTTTCTCAGTATGGCATCACCGGCGCTAAGGTGATCCACAACCCCAGCTGGGACCAGCTTTTCATCGACGAAACTAAACCCGGACTCGAAGGCTACGAAAAAGGCCAGGAAACCGAACTCGGTGCCGTTAACGTCATGACCGGTATCTACACCGGACGCTCGCCCAAAGACAAATTCTTTGTGATGGACGACACCTCCAAAGATACCATCTGGTGGACAACCGACGAATACAAGAACGACAACAAGCCCATCACTCCCGCTACTTGGGATGCTCTCAAAGCTATCGCCGACAAGGAACTCTCTGACAAGACTCTCTACGTGGTCGACGCTTTCTGCGGCACAAACCCCGACACCCGTCTGGCCGTACGCTTCGTGATGGAAGTGGCTTGGCAGGCTCACTTCGTGACCAACATGTTCATCCGCCCCACCGAAGAAGAGCTCAAAGATTTCACCCCCGACTTCGTTGTGCTCAACGCTTCTAAAGCCAAAGTTGAAAACTGGAAAGAGCTCGGCATCAACTCCGAAACATGCGTTGCCTTCAACCTCACTCAGCGCATGCAGCTCATCATCAACACCTGGTATGGCGGCGAAATGAAGAAAGGTATGTTCTCTATCATGAACTACTACCTCCCCCTCCGCGGCATGGCTTCAATGCACTGCTCGGCCAACACTGACAAGCAG